>CAIOOA010000045.1 GCA_903859815.1 uncultured Methylococcaceae bacterium
ATGTTCCTGATCGCCTCAAGCGCGACCTTCGCCTTGAACTCGCCGCTGAAAACCTTGCGTTTCTTCTCACTCACAACAACCCCCGTTTTCCAGAAGGCTACCACCTTAAATGATTGTCCGAAAAGTGGGGTCCACTATACCATTCCTTATCCCTTTTCCTGATCGCCTCGTAAACCGCCTCCATTGCCACGGGGAATGCTAGCGGCTGCTTCCAAAATGCTGGGAAATCCCCGCCCTTTTTCACCAGCAACGCAGGGACAGGCGAGGTGGCTTGGGAATACGCCATCTCCGGCAACCGCTTTGGGCTTGTCCAAAACGCTTTGGGCTCGCATGGCACTGGCAAAGTCAGCGCCAGTGGCCGGGTAAAATACGAATCCACCGATGCCAGCAGGTCTTCCTGTTCTGCTTCGCGGGTTTGCGCCAATGCCCTGCCCAGAGGGGTCTTCCGCAATTGTTCAAACAGCTTGGCTAACGGAAGCCCGCGCAATTCAAACAATAGGAAAGGGTCTTGATCCAGTTGCGCCGACAGGAAATAGCACAGGCCGGCAATATGCTTGCAGGGGTTTTCGTAATCTGGGCAGGAGCATTTGGTTTTGAAATCTTTGGCACTGTGCGGAAGCAAATGCAGGTCGAGCAGTTCAAACGGCTTTTCGATATTGTCTGGCATTTCGTTTAGTAATAAGCGCGACACAAAGGCGGCGCGGCTGCCCAAATGCCGGATCAGCAATTCCCAGTCGCCGTCGCTAATGGGCTTGAGGGAGATCACCGTGGTGTAGATCGGCTCTTTGTAGACTCCATAATAAGGGTTCACATTGCCACGAATCTCCGCCGACATTTCGCCTTGCTTCAGTTGCGACGACAGGATGCGGCTGCTGTTGGCATAACCGCGCCCACGGGCGAGGCGTGCGCTGTCGGTAAACTGCTCCAAGGCAGCGATGAATCGCTGCCCCCACCAAGTACGGATTGCTTGCATGGATTTTCTCTTCGGTTTTTTTAGTCGTCCAGAATCGTGGCGCGGTTCAAGGCGATCAGTTGTTTGAATGACTCGTTGTCGAGTTTCGCCAGCCAGGATTCGTCATTGCCAACAATCGCCCCCGCCACTTTTTTCTTATCCTCGATCATCTGGTCGATGCGCTCTTCCAGCGTTCCTAGAGTCAAGAACTTGTGTACAAACACATTGCGGGTTTGGCCGATGCGGAATGCACGGTCAGTGGCTTGGTCTTCCACCGCCGGGTTCCACCAGCGGTCGAAATGAAACACATGGTTGGCGCGGGTCAGGGTGATGCCGACACCTCCGGCCTTGAGCGACAGCACAAACACCGCCGGCGGCGATTCCGGGTCTTGGAAGCGGGTTATCATCTGTTCGCGTTTCGGGCGCGATGTGCCGCCATGCAGATAATAGGTCTGACAGCCTAGGTGGGCTGTAAAATGCCGTTCCAGCCGCGCCCCAATCTCGGTGAATTGGGTGAAGATCAGGGCGCTTTCCCCCTCGGCCAGCACATCCGCCATCATGTCCGACAGGCGTTCCAGTTTGTGCGAACGGCTGGGTTCGAACGGGCTGTCGTCTTGCAGAAACTGCGCCGGATGGTTGCAGATTTGCTTGAGCTTCATCAGCGTGGACAGCATCAAGCCTTGCCGCTGGATGCCTTCGGCTTCTTCCAGTTGTTTCGCCACATCGCGCACCACGGCTTCGTAAAGGGATGCCTGTTCGCGGCTGAGGTTGCAGTATTGCTTGTTTTCCACCTTGTCCGGCAAGTCCTTGATGATGGTGGGATCGCTCTTCACCCGACGCAAGATGAAAGGCTCGACCAAGCGCTTGAGTTGCGCCGACTTGGCCGGGTTGCGGTCACGTTGGATGGGCGTTTCAAAATGTTTGCGGAACCCAGCCTGTTTGCCCAAATAGCCGGGATTGAGGAAATTGAAAATCGACCACAAGTCCAGCAAGCGGTTTTCCACAGGGGTGCCGGTCAGTGCCAGCCTTGAGCGGGCATCCAGTTTGAGGATGGCCTTGGTTTGCTTGGCCTCGGGGTTTTTGATGTTTTGGGCCTCGTCGAGTACCACGCGATGCCAGCGGATTGATGATAAAAGCGCGGTGTCGCGCAGAACCAAGTTATAGGAAACGATGACCACATCCTTGTCCAGCACGGCCTCGGCAAATGCCTCGGCATCCTTGCAGCGGTCGGCGCCATGGTGGATTAAGGTTTGCAGTTGCGGGGCGAAGCGTTCGATTTCCTTGCGCCAGTTGCCCAACACCGAGGTTGGGGCGATGAGTAGCGTGGGTGGTTGGCGGTCTTCTTCTGCCTGTTCATGCAGCAAACGGGCGATGATTTGGATGGTTTTGCCCAAGCCCATGTCATCGGCCAGGCAACCGCACAGCCCCAGCGATTCTAAAAACGCCAGCCAGGCCACGCCGCGCTTCTGATATTCGCGCAATTCGGCTTGCAGACCCGGTGGGTTGTCCACGGGTTCCAAATGGCTTTGGTCGCGCAGCTTGGCGAGCATCGCGGCAAGCGCATCGGCGGGGTCAACCTCGAAATCGCCATCCTCTTCGGCAGTGCGTTGTAGCAGTTCTTGTATGCCCATCGTTTCGCCGGACTGGCCTTGCTTCTTCCAGAATTCCAGCATCTCGGCCATGCGGTCCTTGTCCAACACCACCCACTGGCCGCGAAACTGCACCAGCGGTGTCTTGGCTTCGACCAGTTGCGCCCATTCGTCCGGGGCCACCTGCTCTCCGCCCAACGTCAAGTCGTAACGGTATTCCAGCAACATTTCCAGACTTAAGCCCTTGCGCTTGGCGGCAGCGCTGGCCTTCTTGCCGCTAGGTGAAGATCGCATCCGCAGCTTGGCGCGGCGGCGGCCCTGCGGGGTCCACCAAGACGGCACGATCACTCTGAAACCGGCATCTTCCATGACCCAAGACGTTTCGGTCAAGAACGCGAAGGCGGCTTCCAGTTCCAAATCCATGCCGGTGGGTTCCGCCGTGTCCAGCGCTTCCCACAACGGCGAATAAATGGCGGCGGCTTGGCCCAAGTCAGCCAGCAGCATCGCCTCGAAATCCTGCCCGAATTCTTTTAGCAGATATTCACGTTCCGAATGCAGCAAAGGCCAGTACTCCGACAGCGGGGTTTGCAAGGAGGGGTCGCGCAGCGACCAGACCAAGAATTCCAGCCGCCATTGCTCCGCATTTTTCTCCGGGTCCGGCTCGTGCAGTTGCAGGGCCAGTTGAAACTTGCGCTCACCCCCCGCGCCAACCACGCGCCGTCGCCATTTGACCCATTGCTGTCCAAGCTCTGTCCGGGTTGTGGTGTACCATGGTTTGCCGGTCGGCGGGCTACAGGCAATGGGCAGAAAAGTGCCTTCGAGCTTTTTTTGGAATCCCAAGGTCAGTTTGGCTTGTCCGGCAGCTTGGCGCAGCAAAACCTCGGCGCAATGGCGTAGCGTAGAGGGCGCATCAAAACCGGGCGAGGCACTCGGCGGCATCCGTTCGGCAGCTTCCGCCAACAAGTCTTGATAGTTGTCGGACAGAAACTCCCAAGCCGGATGGAATTCGTAGCTGGCCTTCCCCTCTACCTTGCGGCAGCGCAACGCGGGGATGTATTGGTCTTTTAATAGGAATTGCCTCAGCGATTGGGTGTAGTAAAACCAGAACAGGAAGTCTTGGCCGGGTCGGACTTCCCCGCCCTGGAATAACAAGCGGTAATGCAGTTCGTTGATGGCATGGATGGGTGCATTGGCAATGCGGTAGCTGTCGATCACCCATGCCCCCCATTCCGCCTGATCGGGCAAGTCTTCGTCCGCTTCGGACAGCAGTTCTGGGCAGGGAAGCGGTTGGCCGTTTGCCGTGGGCAGAAACAATTCTAATGGCTCGAATTGTGGCGGAGGTATCGTCTGGTCCAAGGTTTCCTGCAGCCAGACACCCAAATCCTTTGCATTCAATTGGCGCGGGTGTTGGTTTTTATTCTTGGTCTTGGCAGCTTGCGGCAGTTCCATCCATAGGTGGAAACTGCCCAGTTGCATGAAATTTGGGTTTGGATCAGGCCACCACAACAGGTGGAGGATGTTGGGCATGGGCTTCAATTGAGTGAAAGTGGATTTTGTCGGTCTGCTTCAACATTTATCGGAAAACCATCAATTCCTAGATGTACTCGAAGGTTAAATTTTGGCGATTGGACGATCTCGGCTACTCATTTTTTTGTTGCATCTGATAGGCAAAGCACCCCATATCTGTCCGACTTCAACCTAGACTCTTTTCTCCAGTCACGCGCTGATCATTTCGCCTTTTCTCCAAGTTTTTTGCAATATGCAACATGAACCCCCGGATTACCTGAGGATGTTTGAATCCGTGCTTATGATAATACGCACGAGCCGGATGAGTCTGCACAACATTGAGTTCTGCGATAAACAAATCCTTTATTCTTTCCTGCCTTTCAAAGGGTAGTTTTTCATACCATTGGCGAGCCATCTCAATTTTAGCTTCTTCATCGATGATCTCACTTCCAGCATCTTGACTGCCGCCTTTCTCGACAACATCAAACACTTTCTTTCCAGACCCACCTCGGTAATCAGTTTTTAAAGCCCCTATAGTATAGGCCGCCACATTTCTAACCGTACCTTTGTTAACTATACTCTCGACCACATCCAAATTTTCCGAGACATAATCCAAACTGTATTCTGAAAGAACCTTCGTAGCAATTATCGGCTTTAGCCCGAAAGACTGAGTCAATCGTTTGAATAAACTCTCTCGGTCCTCGCGCTTTCTAGAACCTTGCGATTTGCATTCAATTTTGACTTCTTGGTTTGAGTTTTCAAGCTGTTCTACACTTTGTCTTTCACTTGCACCAAGCTCCATAGAAAGCCGCGTAACCCCAAACAATAACGCATTGACTGCTCTCCCCTTACGCTTGATATCAAGAGTAACGGATATCTTTGAATGAGCATTTATTTCATTGATCGCTGGCTTAATGACACGCTTGCTCAGGTCACAAAATTCTGTGTATTCTCTGGATTCAAGGCTCATCAACTTTCTGAAGTCAGCAATCGCCAGAAGGATTTCTGCTTCCGCTCTTTTTGAACCAAGAACATCGGTAAGGTATTCCCACAGTGCTATGGAGTGCTTGCTACTAAATTTGTTTTGTACCGTCAAATCAAGCTTCGCATAAACATTAGGTGACATTAATAGTTCGCGGATGTCAGGCGGATACCAATATAGTACCTTGTTGTCTTTGATTTTGACTTGGGACAAAAGTGCAAATACACCCCATTCGTTTCCTCGATCCTTGTCGAAAATATTATATTCGACCACGGTTCCAGCCAAGGATTTAATTGCACTTTTCAAATGTTCAATGTTTTTTGAGTTGTATTCAATTTCACGACGCAAGTCGATAATCTGAATTTCATAAGCGACTGTCTCCGCTGGCATCCTTCGCGCATACGCCAACAAAACATTCGATATCCTCCGAGCCAGAAACGAGATTCGGTTGGTAATCTGGATTGATGCACTATGTTTGATGAGCGTTCTAACTTCACGTCCATCAATAACACTCTTTCCGATTGAAAAAGACTCACTTTGTTCTGTCACAGAACACTCCTTATATATTAAAATAAGCCTATGATATTTATAAAAATATTAAGAAAATACTTTCATTAAAAAGTCATCTCATCTAACTTCGACTGTCCTGTCAAGATACCCCCAAATCCGTCCGGCCTACGACCCAAATCTGTCGGGGTAAACCCAAATCCGTCAGGCTTACGACCCAAATCTGTCGGAGTTAAGCCCAAATCCGTCCGGCCTACGACCCAAATCTGTCTGGGTAAAACCCCAAATCCGTCCGTCTAACCTTAAAAAATTTGTTTTTTTTCATACACATAAAAAGCTAAAAACAAAGAACAAACAAACAAATCGTTAAGAAAACATCAAACCCCATTTTTGATAACTCACTTTAAAATTCTATATCTAAGTCTATAAGACGAAACATACGGGAACGATAGGAACGAACTGAACTTTTTAGATACAATATTGTATTGCATTAAAAAATACTTTACTGTATGGCATCATACGAAATAATCTATACATGAGTCAATATATGAAAATCTTAGCTACCGTACAAAATAAGGGAGGAGTCGGTAAAACAACAATTTGTCGATTAATGTCAGAATATTTATGTAGGAAAAACAAACGTGTGCTAGGAATAGATCTTGACCCTCAATGTAACTTTTCACGTCGATTTTTGACTATGGAAATAGATGGTACTGATTTAGACGGTGTTTTGCCACCCATCCATCCTGATTTTGACAAAAATGAAGACTATGACTGGGATGGACGTTCCTCTAGCGCAGACATCTTCTACAGTGGACAGGTGATTCCATACCAGACGCGAATACAAGGTCTAGAAATTATACCTGGCAATGGTACCCTCTTACGAGCAGTAGAATTAGTCCGGTCAAATGATGTAAAAGAAAAAGTTCATGATCGTCTTCACTCCTTTCTTTCCAACGAAGATGTTAATTCACTTTACGATTTTGTGATTATTGACACCAGCCCTTCGAAGGGTCCTTTGACAATAAGTGCGATGCGGGCCGCATCGCACATTATCATTCCAACAACCATGGAGCCGCAGACGATAGAAGGATTGCATGGGATGCTACAGCTTTGGCGTAGAGAAACCAAAAGGCGTATTAGAGGTGAGGAACTAAAAATAATCGGAATACTTCCAAACATGTTTAGAAAAGGGGTTGCCTTGCACGAAGGTCTATACAACACATTAGCAAACGATCAAGGTATTGTCGATTTATTAATGCCCATTAAATTAGGTCTACGCATCGCTTTTGCTGAGTCTGACCATCCCATGTCAGAACCAAAAAGTGTCTTCGATCTACAAGAAAAGGATCCAGCGCGGATTGAAGCAGAATTGATCTGCAACTATATGTTTGAGAAGATAACATCATGAGTGGAAAGCAAAAACGGTTCCTCGGTTCACCTCTAAGTGCTGAGATAGCTAGAACAATACGAGAAGGTCAAGAACAAGGTGGAGAAATCAATGTCGAATTGATTCCTTTAGCACGTATTGATGTAGATGAGGAAAATTCTAGACGTACAGGATTTTCTCCGAAAGACATTGAAAATCCCGATGACGTAATCGGCGATAATGCTAATCTTAGACTGATTTGGGAAGGCTTACAAAATTTAGCGAACTCAATCAAATCGGTAGGGGTGCAACAACCCATAAAAGTTTACCGCCATGGTGAGCGATTTCGCATTGCTTTTGGCGAACGTCGCTTTTTGGCATCATTAATAGCAGGAAAGACAACTATACCTGCATGGATTTTGCAGGAAAAACCTAGATTCCTGCGAAACATCCAGTACATTGAAAATATGCAAAGGGAAGATTTGACCGCTTGGGAAAGAATTTTGAATGTTCAAGCAATCATCAATGAATATGAATCAATTGGTACGGAAGATATGACTGTTGCTTTGTTGACCGATATTTCTGGAATGTCAAAATCTAGGGCAAGTCATTACCTAAGCATCGTCAATGGCCCTGATGAAGTCAAAGATCTCATTCGTTTAGGAATTATTAACAATATTGAAAAAGGTGGTTATCTAAGCAGAATCAAAGATGATGCGATTCGAAGCAAGGCCATTAGAATGCTCAAAGATGGTAAAGACATTAAGACCATCGACAAAATTTTGCACAAAAATACAACACAGCAAGTCGATCATTTTGCAAGTCGGACAAAATTGGGGAGGCCCAGAACCAAAATCAGCCTTGGATACACCACAAATACCAATTTACTACGAAAAATTATCACAAGCATCTATGTCAAGGATCTTTCTCTGCCTAGCAGTGATAGCTTGGAATGGGATAACCTTGAAACAGTTACAACTCTTTGGAGAAATTTCCTTCTAGCCTTAGAAAATGAAGAAAAAAAGTGAAAGTTGGGAAATTAACATGGAATTTTCTAAAAAAACTACATATCGTCTGCCTTCATACTTACGACAAAGAATGCTGGAATCTGTCGCAAAAGAATACGGAAAAAAAGGGAAAAGTAGGTGGATCAAGGAAGCAATAACAGATTTAATCAATAAAGACACAGGTCTTTCATCCGTTGGGCTTGGCGAGGACTATGAAACCCATGACGCATCCGATGTAATCATAATGGACAGTGTAACCTTTGAAAAGCTTCAAACCGCCATGATAACAATTAGAAGGCAGGATCCTTTATATGAAGGTGTTCAATCAGCAGTGATACGTGCTGCTATTAGGATGCGTCTAATGGATGGGTCAATATAACGAAAAAACAACCTGTTCTGTTACAGAACATCTTAGTATTCTTCTTCTATGTTATTATTTTATAAGATAAAAATCATGTTTTATTTTAATATTAAAATATCTCAATAAACGTGTGGTCTGTGATGTTTCATAAACAAACCAAAAAAACAAAGAATTACTTTAAGAGTCAAAACACTGATTTGAATTCGAATTTTAAATCCGCAGATTGAAATATGGGGAAAATCTCCCGAAAACCGATGACAAATCCTTAAGCAAAAACCCCGACAACACCCTTTTCGACAAATCAGACCCAACATCATTTTGGTGAATGTTCTCACTGCTTGCCGTTTTCACATGTTGCTTGCGCTTGATGAACAACTTCTGCACAGTGTCCCAACGCCCTCCACCGCATTACAAAGGCGGGCGGTCGAAAAGCCCGCTCGAGTACTTGGCGGAAATCAAGGCCATGCTGCGAAGCAAAGGCCCGCCGCCTTGAGCCTCCGCCCCGGCTAACCCAGTCACCATCAACCCATCTAACGTGCCACCGGCAAGCCGCTTGAACAAACGGCACGGCACGCTATGGCCTGCCGCCTGGAAATCATTCAAAATCAGCCCATCCACGGTTCCGATCCAACCCGCCGCCCGCCATCCCCCTCTTGGTTTTTGAGCCCATTCGCCCAATATCCGCCACAACAGCCACTGTTGGCAAAATAAGTGTCGGGCGATTGTGGATAACATGCCGGCCTGTGGACAACTCCGCGTTGGCGCAAAATTAACTGTCGGGGCGTTGCCCGTTAAGTGGCGGCGCTTAATCAGCTTGTAAGTCAGTACACTGGGCGCGCACCATCCTGATGGTTCGCGGCGGCAGCCATGCAGCCAGGGTGGGAGGTTTCGCTACAGGCGAAAACAAGCAAGCCGCCATCCGATGCCCTGCAAACCCTACAATTAAAACCTAAACTAAACAGGCTTGATTTCGTCAAAGTCGGGTAAAATTGAACATTGGCGAAAAGCCAAGAAGCGAAATTAAAAAAAACCGGGAGCCATGCAAAGCTCAAAGGTTAAAATCAAGCGCAAAACAAGAACAAAAGCAAAAGCAAAAGCGGTTTGATAAGGAATAAGCAAATGCATTCGGAAACGGGCAATGCTGTAATCGAACACTGTCCGTAGTCAAAGATCGGCAGTGTGATGAAATGCGTGAAGCCAGCAACGGCAAGGGCAGGGCGGCTATGCCAGACGATGGTCATGCAACGGACAGGCTGCACCCGAATCCTCCCTACATATTTTTAGACCTATTGGAAAATAGACAGAATAATGAACCCATCCCCCGAATCCATCGAACTCCGCGCCGACGGGCTGCTGCTGCGGTTTTCGTCGAATCTGCTGAACTTCCTGGCCGGACGCGACGGTTGGCGCAGGTTTCATATCGGCGACTGGCTCCAGTCCCTGGACGGGGTCATGCTCGGGCATTTGCAGCAGCTTGCCGAGGCGGCCCTGAACGACCCGCAATCCATCGGCATCGCCTTGGAGGACATGGTGTCGGTGGTCCTCCACGCCCTCGCCGCCGAGCGCCGGGCCGGGGAGGTCAGCTTTCGACAGGACGAACTCGGCAGGCATGTCGAACTGCTGTGCATGCTGGTGACGCTGGAACGGTTGCGCCGGAAAGGGCTGCTGTCCTACGAAAGTTTCATGAGCATCGAACTCGACGCACCCAATTCGATAGTCCTGAACCCTGATGCGCTTGCCCATGAGGATGACATCCGGCGGCAAATGCTGCGGGGCTTGCATTAATGCTTGGCAACGGCCCGACGCAAGACCAGTTCACAATTCTTTGCCCCTACTGCGGCGAATCCGTGGAAATTTACCTGGAACCCGATGTGGAGGGGAATCTGGTGCAGGACTGCGAAGTGTGCTGCAACCCTTGGGACATCAACGTATGGGATGACGGTGGAGACCGCCATATTGAGGTGTCGCGCACGGACGGCTTGGGATAGGCGATGGCACAGGAGGGCACTGAAGTGATGGTTGATTCGGAGGCAATAGGCTCGGCAGGCTGGATACATCAATATGCCGTCGTCAACGGTGTGCGTTTGCATTATGTGGAGTGTGGCAGCGGGCCGCTGGTGGTTCTGCTGCATGGCTTCCCGGAATTCTGGTATGCATGGCGGCATCAAATCCCGGTGCTTGCCGCCGCCGGTTATCGGGTGATTGCGCTGGACCAGCGTGGCTACAACCTGTCGGACAAGCCCAAAGGGGTAGGGCATTATTGCTTGGAAGCCCTGCTTGGCGATGTGCTGGGTATCATCCGCCACGCCGGGGAACAAAGCGCGGTTGTGGTTGGGCATGACTGGGGGGGGGCGATTGCTTGGAACTTTGCCATGCGCCATCCAGAGGCGGTGGACAGGCTGATTGTCCTCAATGCCCCCCATCCGCACCGCTTCCTTGAAGAAATCACGGGATTTTCCCAGTTGCGCAAATCATGGTACATGTTTCTGTTCCAATTGCCTTGGCTGCCGGAAAGGCTGCTCCGGTCGGGCGATTATGCCGGGTTGGAACGCACCCTGCGCAACGATCCCATACACCCCGGAGTTTTTAGCGATGCGGACATCGCGCACCATAAGCAAGCCATCGCCCAACCGGGGGCGCTCACGGCCACCATCAATTACTACCGTGCGCTGTTTCGGATCAATCCCTTTG
>CAIOOA010000046.1 GCA_903859815.1 uncultured Methylococcaceae bacterium
GTGCGCGCTAATTTTCTCAAAACCTCAACGCTGTCAATCCACATCATACACATAGTCTGCTTCGCCCTCACCCTCATCGAATCTAAGGACTTGTGCGGACTCAATCAAACTCTCTATGCATTTGCGCATATTGCCCACATCCACACCTGCTATCGCAAGCCGCAAATCAGCGATGCGCTCGGCAATCAAGCTTGCCTCGGACTCCTCAATCTGGTCAGAATACTCATTCAGCGAAAGTTCGATTTCAGAGGCAAGGACTTCGCCATGGTTGCGCACATCGGCCAGTTCGCGCAGCCGATGCGCCGCATCGGCAAACTCATCGGCACGTTTGACCATTTGGTTGATTTCATCTTCCTTCAAGCCGGAGCCGCCTTCTATCCGTATTTGTTGTTCATTGCCCGAAACAATGTCCTCTGCCGTCACATGAATAATGCCGTTGGCATCAATATCGAATGTGACATCAATCTCAAGCAAACCACGCCGAGCGGGTGGAAGATCGACCAGCAAGATAGTGCCTAGCGATTTATTGAAGGCGGCCATTTCCGATTCGCCTTGCAGGATATGAATTTCCACGGTGGGCTGGTTGTCTTCCGCCGTAGTAAAAGTCTGGGTCTTGCGAGCCGGGATGCTGGTGTTGCGTTCAATCAGCCTCGTGAAAACACCGCCCTTGGTTTCTATCCCCAGCGAAAGCGAGGTGACATCCAATAGCAGCACTTCCTTGACTTCACCCAGCAAAACCCCCGCTTGAATCGCCGCGCCGATGGCAACCACCTCGTCGGGATTGATATCCTTGTGCGGGTTTTTGCCGATCAAGGCTTTGACCCGCTCCTGAACCGCCGGCATCCGGGTCATGCCACCGACAAGCACGACATGATCGATCTGATGGGCTTTGATGTCGGCATCGGCCAAGGCTTGCAGGATGGGACCGACGGTGCGCTCGATCAAGGGTGCGCTCAATTCATCCAATTGGGCGCGGGTGAAGCTCAGGCTAAAATGCTTCGGCCCTTCCTGCGTGGTGGCAATATACGGCAAGTTGATTTGCGTGGTTGTGCATTCGGATAGATTAATCTTGGCATGTTCGGCGGCATCGAACAGTCGCAACAGGGCAATTGGATCGGTGGACAAATCCAAGCCTTGCTCGCGCTTGAACTCGGCTAACAGCCAATCGACGATGGCTTTGTCAAAGTTGTCGCCCCCTAGATGATTGTCGCCGTTGGTGGACTTCACCTCAAACAGCCCTCCGCCCAACCCCAAGATGGAGACATCAAAGGTGCCGCCGCCGAGATCGAAAACCAAGATGGTTTGATCATCCGACATGTCCAGCCCATAGGCCAGCGAGGCGGCGGTCGGCTCATTGATGACGCGCAACACATTAAGCCCGGCGATCCGGCCTGCGTCCTTGGTGGCTTTACGCTGGGCATCATTAAAATAGGCGGGAACCGTGATGACGGCATTGGTGACGGACTCACCCAGATATTGCTCGGCATCGGACTTCAGCTTTTGAATAATCATCGCGCTAATTTCTTGGGGGGCATATTGCGTCCCATCAACCAAGACCTTGACATCGTCGTTCTCTGCTTTTTCCAGAGAGTATGCAACGATTGCCATTTCCTCGTTGACCTCCCCCCATTGACGGCCCATGAACCGCTTGATGGAAGAGATCGTGCGTTGCGGATTGCCGAGTTGCTGTTGCTTGGCGGATATGCCGACGAAAGGTTGCCCGTCTTCGGTGAAGGCAACCACGGACGGGGTGGTGTTTCCGCCTTCGGCATTCGGAATGATGATGGGTCCGCCGCACAGAAACGCTGCCATGCAGCTATTGGTCGTGCCTAAGTCGATGCCTATCGTCTTGCTCATGTGGGTTATTCCGCCTTATTCACACGAGTCAACACCGCGCCTTTGTCATCAATGATAAAGGCTTGCTCGACGGACTCTTTGGCGAAAGAAAACTCAGTAGGCCCGCCGGCTTCGCCGAACCCCGGCAAACTCTGGCAATAGGCCCTGACAATATCGAAAGCTTCGACAACTTCTTTGGTGCGTTGCCCTGCCAACGGGTCATCCGGGTTCCTATCGGGATGATGCGCCAAAATTAATTGGCGAAAGGCGGATTTGATGGCATCCCAAGAGGCCATTTCGGGCAACTGCAATAGTTTGCGGGACTTGTCCACCATCGCAAAATTGCCTTGGTTCAATTCGATGTTGACAAAACTGTAAGCGGGCAACGGCCCAATATATTTGAAGGTGATAAACTCCTCAAACTCTGTCGCCACTTCATCCACGGCATCGTCAAACAGGGCTTCCTTGTCTTTTTCCACTAGGAAGCTACGATTGAAAATCATATCTTCGGATTTGAGCGGGGCATCCGAGTAGTCGCTTGCAACTGGTGTCAGCTTGCTATGAATGCCATCGACAAATTTGCGCTTCATCTTTTCGGCTGATTCAAACAATAGCCTACCCGCTTGCACCGGGTCGGCACTGGCGAGTTCCGGGTTTTCCTTTAGCACAGCTTGCAGCACCTTCGGCAATTCCCAAGTGACTTGAATCACCAACTCCATTTTCCCTTGCAGTCGGTCAAGATAAGTCCGCAGTTGGACATAGGCTTGCTCCAGCACTCTGGCAACTTCCGCATCGTCAGTCGCGGTAAAGCCAAATTTAAGCGGCAACATACCGTTGCGACCGGTTTGTTCAAGGAGAAAGGCATTGACTTGTTGATACCTGAGCAAATGTTCCTTTTGACTTTCCTCGGCTTGGTCAGCGGGGAGTGCCTGCGCAAACAAATGAATGTCAATGGCGCTGACAACCGCCGCGATATCCCGATAACAGACCACTTCTAGTGGTGCATTATTGATTCCGCCTTGTTGGAATGCAGCCAAATTAGGCAAACCAACCCGATTGTCGATAGTGGCATAGATAAAGCGTTTTTCTTGCATAAGGATTGCTCAATGGTGGATGGGTGTCCACGTCGGAGCCATACCCCCGAATCGTGGCCTTGATAACTCTACAGTATCGCAAATTTAACCCGCTTAGTCGCCTATTTCGCAATTGAGCCGGCAATTCTCATTTTGGCGCGGAAGCCGTCATTCCGGCATGGACTGCCGGAATCCAGTGCCATGGATGGTAACTTGTCGGTGCATAAGTGACTGAATAAACATGATTGGCAAATCCTAGTTTCACGTCCCTGTGACTGGATTCCTGCTTCCCGGCAGGAATGACGGGTTACGTGTCAACTCTTTACCTCAAAATGAGAATTGCTGCAATTGAGCCGGCAATATTCAGCTTTATCATTGCTTGACATAGGTTTAATATTTAGGGGGAAAACTTGTCTCACTACTAACATCAGTCATTGGGGTCCACTCATGAATAAGCTCTATCGCTTCCTCATTCTGTCATCACTGGCGATAGTCGCCGTCACTCCAGCAGCACACGCCTTTTCATTCAGCCATAACTTGGATTTCACCGTCGAGGTCACCACGCTTGACTTAAGCGGGCAAGGACTACTCATTCCATTAGGTCAGAAACCCGTCAAAGACTATCTTTCAGTCCCATCGCTGGTCGTCTTCAACGAAGATCCAGCCCGTGTATCGACCATCCGCACCACGGGGACCATCAGCGGCGATTTATCCGGTATACTCAGTGGCACTCCTACGGGCAATATCGACCTTGATCTGAATTTTGGCTACAACATTGCCACCATTCTTCACCTGACGGATCAAAATGGCACGAGTACTGCGCCAAATTACACGGCTGGCGTCCCCACTGACATAACCATGGATTACGCGACGGGTAATTTTCCCAAGACCCTGAATTACACAGTCGGCGGGGCGCTGCCCACTCCTAGTTTTCCATTTCCATTCACTGATATTCTCTATTCAAAAGTGGCTGATTTAGGCGTGGATGTTAACGGCAATGGGGAAAACGATTATCTGGAGGTCATGTTCAAAGGCTTTACTGCCACCGTCAGCATGGACTTGTTTTCCTTTGACTTCGCCGTGGGAGGTAGCGGAATCAAGATTGGAATGACGGCCAGCGAAGTGCTGTTTCAGGGCAATGTGGGCGATGTCAGCACTGACCCGCCATTCGGACCATTTCTTTTGACCAGCCAAGCCATACCCGAACCACCAACTTTGCTTCTGACCCTGTTAGGATTAGCCGGAATGGCAAGATGTCGAAAACAGCATCGGTTTATCAGCCGAATGGGCCATTCGACATCTGTTTGACTTCGGCAAATGACGGGAGCTTTTGTGCCTGTAGGTGAACCTCAGGCCAAAATGCCCGAGGCTATGAAATCATTGGATAAATAATCATGTCCCTGCAATCTTTAGATATCACCCGCCGCTCTGCGACGACGACGCCTAGCCCCCAGCAACGGCAAATGCCGGAGGTTGCCAAGCTAATCGACGTGACCAAGTGCATAGGCTGCAAGGCTTGCCAAGCGGCTTGCCAAGAATGGAACGACTTGCGCGAAGAAGTGGGTGTGAATGTGGGTTCTTACACCAACCCCCATGACCTGACCGCCAATAGTTGGACCTTGATGCGATTCGCAGAAACCGAGGCCAACGGCAATCTTGAATGGCTGATCCGCAAAGATGGCTGCATGCATTGTGCCGACCCCGGTTGCTTGAAAGCTTGCCCGTCGCCGGGGGCGATCATCCAATATTCCAATGGCATCGTCGATTTCCACGAAGAAAATTGCATAGGCTGCGGTTACTGCATTGCCGGTTGCCCGTTCAACATACCGCGTTTGTCGCAGAAAGACAGCAAAGTCTACAAATGCACACTTTGCTCGGACCGGGTGGCCGTTGGGTTGGAACCAGCTTGCATCAAAGCCTGCCCGACCCAAGCCTTAGTGTTCGGCAGTAAGGAAGACATGATCGAACATGCCAATGAACGCATAGTCGATTTGAAAGAACGCGGCTTTGGACAGGCCGGCTTGTACGACCCACCGGGTGTGGGCGGAACCCATGTCATGTATGTGTTGCACCACGCCGACCAGCCGCAACTATACAACGATTTGCCGAAAGACCCCGTCATCAGCCCCGTCGTCGGTGTCTGGAAAGGCATTTTCAAGCCACTTGCCACTGCTGCATTGTTTTTCACGGCACTGGCGGGTTTCTTCCATTATGTCACCATCGGACCCAATGAAACCGAGGAAGAAGAGGAGAAAAAAGCATGACCGAACATTCTTCCCGTCTGATCAAACGCTATGACCCACTGGAACGGCTGAACCACTGGATCACCGCCCTCACCTTTTTA
>CAIOOA010000047.1 GCA_903859815.1 uncultured Methylococcaceae bacterium
GCAAAGCACCAACCCGTAGGTTCACTTCCCTGTGACTGGGTTCCGGCAGTCCATGCCGGAACGACAACATTGCCGTCATTCCGCCATGGACTGGCGGAATCCAGTGCCATGGATGGTAACTCGCCGCAGGGTGTATGTATGATTTTGGTAACATGCAAACCCGTAGATTCACTTCCCTGTGACTGGGTTCCGGCAGTCCATGCCGGAACGACAAATCCCCGTCATTCCGCCATGGACTGGCGGAATCCAGAGCCAGGGATGGTAACTCGCAGCAGGGTGTATGCATGATTTGGGCAAAGCACCAATCCGCAGATTCACTTCCTTGTGACTGGGTTCCGGCAGTCCATGCCGGAACGACGGTATTTTCACAATAATAAGGAGGCCGGTTTATGACAATCTCACTGGAAGATTCAGCCAAGGGCCAAGCCGCACTCAACGCATTGCAGCGGGCGGTGGCAAAGGCTTTGGATAAAAAGCAACGATTGGGACAGTATGCCGTGGTGTGGCAAGACGGCAAGCCGGTGATAATCGGGGGCGAGTTGGATGATTTAAGCCCTTCGTCATGGGTTGGTAAAGAATTGGCGAAGTCTGTGGATGACTAGCTACTAACCCAAGCTTAATTGCTGTTAAATTATGCACTAGTCCCTCTTTCGATTGTATTCAGAATAAATTCGATGAAAACATTACAACTAAAATCGAAGCTATTGGAACGTTGCAGTGAGCATCATTCCCATGCCGCGTGATAAAAGAAAGCTTGAAGATGCGTTGATGCATAAGGGATTTGAGCGTGTCTGAATACTCCGAAGTCGAAAAACCCTTCCTGCAACAGCTTGAAGCATTAGGCTGGACGGTCATCGACCAAGGCGTAGGATTGCCGCAAGATGCCGCGCCTAGCCTACGCAGCCACTTTCGCCAGTGGGTATTGCCGGAGGTGTTCAACGAAGCGGTACGGGCGATCAATTTAACCGAAGATGGCAAAGAGTGGCTGACCGATCTGCAATTGGATGATTTACGTAGTCAGTTGCTACGCCAACCCAACCGCACTTTGCTGGAAGCCAATGAAGCCGTTCAAGCCTTGTTGCTCAAGGCCCAGGTGGATGTCAACGAACTGACCGGCGAGGTGGACCCGGTGGTGCGGCTGATTGATTTCCAAAACCCGGAAAACAACCGTTTCCACGCCATCAACCAATTCCGCATCGACACGCCGGGTTGTGTGAAAGGCTTCATCATTGTGGACATCGTGCTGTTCGTCAATGGCATTCCCTTGTGCGTGGTGGAGTGTAAAAAAGGCTCGGAAACCTGTGCCAACCCGATGCAGGAAGCCTTTGTGCAGTTGCAGCGTTACCTACGCCGTCGCAAGGAAACCGAATTGGCCGGATTGAAGGAAGGCGAGCCAAGATTGTTTTACACCAATTTGCTGGTGATCCGCACCAGTGGCTTGGAGGCCGACTATGGCACGATCACCTCGGGCGAAGAGCATTTCTTCGCATGGAAGACGCTCTACCCGGAAAACGAGGCCGACCGCGAGGGCATGAACGCCCAACAGCAATTGATCGCGGGGATGCTGACCCGGCGCAATCTGTTGCAGATTCTTCGCACTTGTTCGGTGTTCATGGACACCGACGGCGGCACTCGCATCAAAGCGGTTTGCCGTTATCAGCAATTTCGCGCCGCCAATAAAATTATTGATCGCTTGCGCACCGGCATGACTGCGATGGAACGCAGCGGCGTGGTATGGCATACCCAAGGCTCGGGCAAATCCTTGTCCATGGTGTTCTTGGCTAGGATGCTGAGGGCCAGCCGTGACCTCAACGATTATAAGATTGTGCTGGTGAATGACCGGCATGACTTGGAAGACCAACTGGGCGAGACGGCCACGCTGATTGGCGGTCGGGTGAATGTCATCGAAAGTAGCCAAGACTTGCGCCTGTCTTTGGCGACCGACAGTTCCGACATCAACATGGTGATGGTGCATAAGTTCCAAGAACGCAAGCAAGTGCTGAGTAATGCGGTGGTCGAGGCACTCGGCACTTACCTCGCCATGCCAGCCAGCAAGACCTTTGGCGTGGTGAATGTCTCGGAGCGCATTATTCTGTTGATTGACGAGGCGCACCGGACGCAAAGCTCGGACTTGGGCGACAACCTGTTTGAAGCCTTCCCGAATGCCACTCGCGTGGCCTTCACCGGCACACCGCTGATTACTGAACGCCACGGCGAAAAACGAACGAACAAGCGATTTGGCGAGTACATCGACACTTACAAGGTGATGGACTCGGTGAATGACGGGGCGACCTTGCAAATTCTGTACGAAGGCAAGACCGCCGACAGCGCACTCAATGAAAAACATGCCTTCGACGAGGCGTTTGAGGATTTGTTTAAGGATCGTAGCGAAGAGGAATTGCTGGCGATCAAGCGTAAATACGGGGCCACGGGCGACATCTTGGAAGCCGAGAACCGCATCAATGCCATTACCCGCGACTTGGTCAAGCATTATGTGGACAACATCTTGCCGAATGGCTTTAAGGCGCAAGTGGTTTGCCATTCCAAGCTGGCCTGTGTGCGTTATCAAGTGGGGATTCAAGCGGCGTTGGCTGAACGAATCGAACTGGAAGAAAGCCTTATTGCATCTGTTCCTGTAAAAACAAACGACGGTGAACACCTAAATTCAAATAAATTACAGGCAACACCTGATTACGAACTCATCAAAAAGTTGAAGTTTTTGAAAACCGCCGTGGTGATCTCATCCGATGGTACGAATGAACCGGCTTACATTACGCATGTCCGCAAACAAGCGGCTCGAATGAATGCAGTGGACAATTTCTGCAAAAGCTTCGACTACGACGATCCAGACAAGGAAAACACCGGCATCGCCTTCCTGATTGTTTGCGATATGTTGTTGACCGGTTTTGATGCACCCATTGAACAGGTGATGTACATCGACAAGAAACTGCGTGAGCATGGCTTGCTTCAGGCCATCGCCCGGACCAATCGGGTAAAGAAGGGCAAGCAGCGCGGATATATCGTGGACTACATTGGCCTAGCCAATCACCTGACCTCGGCGTTGTCTCTGTATGCCGCCAGTGATGAACTGCAAGAACTTCAAGACGGTTTGCAAAGCATTGCCTCGGAATTGCCTATCTTGGAAGAACGCTATCAGCGCTTGTTGCAGCTTTTCACTGAATACGGGGTGAAGCAAATCAAAGCATTCGTCACCGGGGCATTGCCGAATCTGGAGGCGGATGCTGCCGTGGTCCATGCTGCCGTCAAGGCACTAAAAGATGAAAAGCGGCGGGCTGACTTTGAAGTGTATTTGAAAAAGTTCTTGATGAGCTTGGACATCATCTTGCCTAATGAATCGGCTCAGTCCTACCGTGTCCCCGCCATGCGCTTTGGCTACATCTTGCAAGTCGCCAAGGAACGCTACAAGGATTCCAGCCTCGATTTGGGCGATGCAGGGGAAAAGGTCAAGGCGTTGATTAACGAGCATCTTATCAGCCTTGGTATCAATCCAAAGGTTCCACCTATTGAGCTATTGGCCGAGGACTTTTTGGAAAAGTTGGCGAGTCACACCGGCAATAATGCAGAAGCCAAAGCCAGCGAAATGGAACACGCCATCCGTAAACATTGCACAGTCCATCATGACGAAGACCCCGCATTCTACAAAAGCTTGTCAGAAAAAGTCGATGCGCTGATCGAAAAGCATCAAGAAGAGTGGGACTTACTTGCAGAGCAATTGGCCGGATTACGCAACGAGGCGATTGCCGGACGGCAACAGGGCAAGGATGGCATGGGCAAAGAGGCCACCACGTTCTTTGAGCATATCGTTCAGGTGGGTTTTGCCGGTGGCTCGGTCGATGACGAGGCAAGGCCGAAGTTCAAGGCATTGATGGAATCTGTCGTGGAGATTCTTCAAGAAACCATTGGCAGCATCGACTTTTGGCAAAACCCGGACAAGCAAAAACGGGTGCGCGGCCTGATTAAAACCGAAATCGCCAAGACAGGCATTGAGGAATTGAAGCAAAACCGGGAGCGGGTTGCGGTTGAAATCATGAAGCTTGCCAAAAACCGCCACGACCAACTAACACGGCACTCCCAAGCAGTGGGGGCATGAATGCAACTTCGCCAAGTACGCGACATTGAATACCATTTGTTGCCGGGGGCTGACCGCCAAACCACGGACATCGTGATTGAGCGCAATGGCATCATCACTGTCCGCCCACCGTTGAAAATGACACCGGAGCAGGTGGACGAAACCGTATTAAGCAAACGGATGTGGATATACCGCAACTTGGCCGAGTGGCGCGAACTCAACTCGAAAAAAGTTTCCCGCGAATGGGTAAACGGCGAGTCATTCCCTTATTTGGGTAGCCATTATCGTTTGTTATTGGTCAACGAACAGGACGAGCCGCTGAAACTCAAAGATGGGCGATTCTGTCTGCTGCGTTCCATCATCGAGACAGGAGGCAAGGAAGCCCCTTATCGAGTCTTTGAAGATTTCTATCAACAGAAGGGGCTGAACCGCTTGACCAAGCGCGTGGCCTATTTTTCCAGCAAGGTGGGTGTAACGCCGGGAAAAGTCCAAATTAAGGACATTGGCTATCGCTGGGCATCTTGCCTGAAAAATGGCGACCTCTACTTCCACTGGAAGTGTTTGATGGCCCCATTGACGATCATCGACTATATCGTGGTTCACGAACTTTGCCATTTGCACCATCGTGACCACTCATTGGCATTTTGGAACGAAGTGGATAAAGTCTTGCCCGATTATCGAAACCGCAAGGAATGGCTACGGCAGCGCGGGGCGGAATTGGAGCTTTGATTGGCCATAGGTTCACGGCTGAACCAACACCCGACCGTCAAGGGCCACCATTGCGGCGTGTACCTATAGAAAAAATTCAACGAACTGCCAAGCCAAACAGCGCGAATGGCAGACTTTGCTAATGGCTTGCTACAAACCAATATCAGAGATACTGATGTCTTGGATTTTATGAATATCCCATTTTCAGAATTAGCCGTAGATTGGTCCTGGGGAATAGGGTTTCCGTCTCGTTCAATTCCTCGCACAGCTTCTGGATCGCCGCGTCGGTGCTCGCGTTAGCCGA
>CAIOOA010000048.1 GCA_903859815.1 uncultured Methylococcaceae bacterium
CGAAGATAAGGGAAATTCAAGACACTTTGCTCTTGTGCAGCAATTCTCATTATGAGGCAAAGCGTTGATGTATAAGTCGTCATTCCTGCCGGGACGCAGGACAAATCGGCAGGACAGCCGATTTGCACGGCTCAGCCGCCCGTAGGGTTCGGGACAGGGATGTTCCGAATGCAACCAGTTACATGGACGTGAAACTTGAGTTCACTTACAGAGCTTAATCAATCACTTACGTAGCCGACCCGTTACCGTCCATGGCACTGGATTCCGGCAGTCCATGCCGGAATGACGGCTTCTTCACTAAAATGAGAATTGCTGGCTTATTAACCTTGCACTATGCCCAATGGCCCTAGTTGTGGAATAATAACGCTTAATTCATGTCGGTTTCCGACGCACAGAGTAGACACATATCACGATGGACGAAAACAAGAAAAAGGCGCTTAACGCGGCATTGTCGCAAATCGAAAAGCAGTTCGGCAAAGGCTCGGTGATGCGCATGGGCGATGTCGGTGCACACGATATCGAAGTCATTCCCACCGGTTCCTTGGGGCTGGACATTGCGCTCGGTTGCGGCGGCTTGCCGCGTGGGCGTGTCGTAGAGATTTATGGCCCGGAATCTTCCGGCAAGACCACCCTGACCCTGTCAGTCATTGCCCAAGCCCAGAGATTGGGCGGCGTGTGTGCATTCATTGATGCCGAACATGCGCTGGACCCGCAATATGCCGAGAAAATCGGTGTCGATCTGCAAGATTTGCTGGTGTCGCAACCTGATACGGGCGAACAAGCTTTGGAAATCACCGATATGCTGGTGCGTTCCGGCAGTGTCGATGTAGTCGTGATTGACTCGGTGGCGGCTTTGACCCCCAAGGCTGAAATCGAAGGCGAGATGGGTGATTCCCATGTGGGTTTGCAAGCCCGCCTGATGTCCCAAGCCTTACGCAAGCTGACCGCCAATATCAAACGTTCCAATACACTGGTGATTTTCATCAACCAAATCCGCATGAAGATCGGCGTGATGTTTGGCAGCCCGGAAACCACAACGGGCGGCAATGCATTGAAGTTCTATGCCTCGGTGCGCTTGGACATTCGCCGGACGGGTGCGATCAAGAATGGCGATGAAGTGACCGGCAACGAGACACGGGTTAAAGTGGTGAAAAACAAAGTCGCACCGCCATTCCGTCAAGCCGAATTCGAAGTGCTTTATGGTGAAGGCATCTCCCGCGAGGGCGAATTGGTCGATTTGGGTGTTCAACTCGAATTTGTGCAAAAGTCCGGGTCTTGGTATAGCTATGGTGGTGAACGCATCGGTCAAGGCAAGGACAATGTGCGCAATTTACTGAAAGAGCGGCCTGAGGTGGCCAAGGAATTGGAAAACAAGATTCGCGAGAAAGCCTTTGGCGGGGCTGCGCCTTTGGTAGCCAAACTGAGTGCCAAATCAGAGCCGATTCCGGTTGATGATGTGCTTTGAATGGGTTCCAGCCTAGGAGATAGGAATCATGGATACGCTGACCAAAGCTAGGGATGCCTGTGCTATTTGGTTAGCCATGCGGGAACATAGTCGGGCCGAACTCGTTCACAAGCTAAAAGGCAAGGGTTTTGATGAAGGAGTCATTCAAGAAGTCGTCGAGGAGTTCACTGAAGAAGGATTGCAAAGCGAAAGCCGATTTGTTGAATCCTGTATCAGAAGTCACTATGCCAAAGGCCACGGTGCGGAACATATTCGCCACGAGTTGGGTCAGCATGGCATACAGGGCGAAGAGATAAATCAGTGCTTGTCCGCTTATGACTGGGACGGCTTATTGGCAAAGGTTCACCACAAGAAATATGGCGATGGATCGCCAGTCACCCCCAAGGACTATGCCAACCGGCTGCGGTTTTTGAGCCAGCGGGGGTTTGAGCAAGACAGAATACAGGCCCTATGGCGGCGGTTGCGCCGGGGCGAAGATTAGCCAGCATTCGACAATACAAAAGAGACTCCATGACTAGCGCCGAGTTGCGTTCATTATTCCTTAAGTTTTTTGAAGATCGGGGCCATGCCGTTGTGGCAAGCAGCCCGCTGATTCCTTCCAATGACCCGACCTTGCTGTTCACCAATGCCGGCATGGTTCAGTTCAAGGATGTGTTCCTAGGACGTGAGGATCGGCCCTATGTCAGGGCAGCCACGTCGCAGCGCTGCGTGCGGGCTGGCGGCAAGCATAACGATTTGGAAAATGTCGGCTATACCGCTCGTCATCATACCTTCTTCGAAATGTTGGGCAACTTCAGCTTTGGCGATTATTTCAAGCGGGATGCCATCCAATATGCTTGGGGATTCCTGACCGGCACTTTGGGGCTTGCGCCTGAACGGCTGTGGGTGACGGTTTACGATCAAGACACCGAAGCGGCGGATATATGGCTTAAGGAAGTCGGCATAGACCCTAAGCGCTTCAGCCGGATTGGCACCAAGGACAATTTCTGGTCGATGGGCGATACCGGACCCTGCGGCCCGTGCAGCGAGATTTTTTATGACCACGGCCCGGAAATCGAAGGCGGGCCACCCGGCACTCCCAACGAAGACGGGGACCGCTACATCGAAATCTGGAATTTGGTGTTTATGCAATACGACCGTTCCGCCGATGGGACCCTCACCCCCTTGCCCAAGCCTTCGGTGGACACCGGCATGGGTTTGGAGCGGCTTGCTGCGGTGATGCAGCAAGTGCATAGCAATTATCAAATTGACCTGTTCCGTAGCCTAGTGAGCGCTGCCGCTGATTTGGCAGGGCTCAAGGAATTGAATAATAGTTCCCTGCGCGTCATTGCCGATCATATTCGATCCTGCTCGTTTTTGGTTGTTGACGGGGTGACACCGTCCAACGAGGGTCGCGGCTATGTGCTGCGCCGCATCATTCGCCGTGCGATTCGTCATGGTTACAAATTAGGCTTGCGTGAACCGTTCTTTCACAAATTAGTCGGCCCTTTGTGCGGTGAAATGGGCGAAGCTTACCCGGAATTGGCAAAAGCCCAGTCCATGATTGAGCGGGTATTGTTGAAGGAAGAAGAACGCTTTGCCGAGACTTTGGATCAAGGAATGAAAATCCTCGACCAATGCATCAAAGAATTGGATGGTCGGGTAATTCCCGGTGAAACCGCTTTCCAGCTTTACGATACCTATGGTTTTCCAATCGATTTGACCGCCGATGTGGCTCGCGAGCAAAATCTTGGTGTGGACATGGCGGGTTTCGAACAGGCCATGGAAGGGCAGCGTAAGCAATCCCGTGCCGCCAGCCAGTTTGCCGCCGATTATTCCAAAGAGGTTGAGCTAGATGCCCATTGCGTGTTCACGGGTTACACCCATCTGCACGAAGAAACCAAAGTGTTGGCCTTGTTGAAAGGCGGTGTCAGCGTGGATCGGTTGGAAGCCGGGGATGAGGGCGTGGTGGTGCTGGAAAAAACCCCATTTTATGCCGAGTCGGGTGGACAAGTCGGTGACAAGGGTTTCATTCGTGCCGGGGATGCGACATTCAGTGTGACCGACACCCGCAAACAAGGTGGCGAGATTATCTTGCATGTCGGCAAGCTAGTCGAAGGCGCTCTGATTATCGGTACAAACGTTAAAGCCGAAGTCGATGGCGAGCGCCGCAAAGCCATTTCGCTTAACCATTCCGCCACGCATTTGCTCCATGCCGCCTTGCGCAAGATTGTAGGCGAACATGTCACGCAGAAAGGTTCTTTGGTCAATGCCGAGCGCCTACGCTTCGACTTTTCCCATTTCGAGCCGATGACGAACGATCAAATTCGAGAGGTTGAACGCTTGGTGAATGCGCAAATTCGAGCCAATAATGAAGTGTCCGCCCAAGTCATGGCAAAAGATGATGCCATGAAAGTGGGTGCGATGGCCTTGTTCGGCGAAAAATACGGGGAAGAAGTGCGAGTATTGCGCATTGGCGAGTTTTCCACCGAACTTTGTGGCGGCATTCACGTGGAACGGGCGGGTGACATTGGCTTTTTCAAGATCGTCAGTGAGACCGGCGTAGCCGCCGGTGTGCGCCGGGTGGAAGCGGTCACCGGCCTTGGCGCGGTTGAATGGGTGGAGCATAGCGAATCCTTGATCCAGACCGTGGGCGAAAGGGTTAAGTCAGGTCGGGACGGCTTGGATGAAAAGGTTCAGCAGATTTTGGATCGTAGCCGCCAGCTTGAAAAGGAATTGGAGAAACTCCAAGCCAAGCTTGCCAGTGCCGCCGGGTCTGACTTGGCCTCACAGGCCCAAGACATCAATGGTTTGAAGTTATTAGTCTCCCGCATGGACGATGCCGACCCCAAATCTTTGCGCGATCTGGTCGACCAACTGAAAAACAAGTTGGGTAGCGCGGCAATCTTGGTGGCAGCGGTCAAGGACGGCAAGATTAGCTTGGCGGCAGGGGTGACACAAGACCAGACATCACGCATTAAAGCCGGCGACTTAGTCAATCTAGTTGCTACTCAAGTGGGTGGCAAAGGCGGTGGACGGCCAGACTTTGCCCAAGCCGGTGGCAACGACCCGACCCAATTGGATGCCGCATTGAGTGGCGTACCTGATTGGGTGCGTCAGAAACTGGCATGATTTCCTTTTACTAGTAGTTAAAAAAATGGCTCTTTATGTTCATAAATATGGCGGAACTTCGGTAGGCGACATCGACCGCATTAAAAATGTTGCCGAGCGGGTTCACAAGGCCCGTGATCGAGGTGAAGATGTCGTAGTCGTGGTGTCTGCCATGAGCGGCGAAACCAATAAGCTGGTCGCACTGGCCCATGCCATTCAGGAACGCCCTTCTCCAAGGGAGATGGATGTGCTGCTGTCCACTGGCGAACAGGTGACGATTGCCCTGTTAGCCATGGCTTTGGAAGAGCGGGGGTGTCCGGCGGTTTCCTATACGGGTTGGCAGGTGCGGATTCTGTCCGATGCCTCACACACCAAAGCGCGCATTGAAGACATAGGCACCGCCGAAATCCGCAAAGACTTGGACGAAGGCAAGGTCGTTGTGGTGGCGGGTTTCCAAGGTGTCACCGAGGAGGGTGATATCACGACTTTGGGTAGGGGTGGTTCGGATACCACCGCTGTGGCTTTGGCAGCCGTCCTTAAGGCGGATGAATGTCTGATTTTCACCGATGTCGATGGTGTCTATACGACCGATCCACGAGTCGAGCCCCGTGCTAGGAAATTGGATCGCATCACCTTCGAAGAAATGTTGGAAATGGCAAGCCTTGGTTCAAAGGTATTGCAAATCCGCTCGGTGGAGTTCGCCGGGAAGTATAATGTCCCTTTGCGTGTGTTATCGAGCTTTGAAGAAGGTTCGGGCACTTTGATTAGTTATGAGGAAGCAGGCGTGGAAAAAGCATTGATATCCGGCATCGCGTTCAATCGCGACGAAGCAAAATTGACGGTTCAGGGTGTGCCAGACCGGCCCGGCATTGCTTCAAAAATCTTAGGGCCTATCGCCGAGGCCAATATTGAAGTCGATATGATTGTCCAAAACGTGGCTGAGGATCAGACCACGGATTTCACTTTTACCGTCAATCGGGGTGAATACAAAAAAGCGTTTGAAATATTGGAAAATACTTGCAACGATTTAGGCGCTAAAAAGGTCAGAGGCGATGAGAAGATTGTCAAAGTGTCCATCGTCGGTGTGGGCATGAGGTCACATGCGGGGATTGCCAGCAAGATGTTTGATGCGCTTGCCAAAGAGGGCGTCAACATTCGCATGATTTCAACCTCCGAAATCAAAATTTCCGTGGTTGTAGATGAGAAATATCTTGAGCTTGCGGTTCGAACCTTGCATGATGCGTTTGATTTGGAGCAGGCGCATTGAAAAAAGCTTTTTTATGATAAACATTTGTTGCTATAATGTACCGCTCGGCATGTTTGGGGGAAGCTTTGGTTGGCTAACGCGATAAAGCCGGGTTTTTTTCAATTTTGGTAATATAAGATGGAAGGAAGAAGTTATGCTGATATTGACTCGTAGAGTAGGCGAGACCCTGATGATAGGGGATGATGTAACCGTGACCGTACTGGGTGTCAAAGGCAACCAAGTGCGTATTGGTGTAAATGCTCCGAAAGATGTTTCCGTACATCGGGAAGAAATCTACGAAAGAATCAAAAAAGAGCAACAACTCCAACAACAGGGATTGTCAGGCACGGAAAACCCTGATCAATAACCTGAGTTAAGTCGTAACTACAATTTGCGAATGGAGAGATGGCCGAGAGGCTGAAGGCGCTCCCCTGCTAAGGGAGTATGGGTCAAAAGCCCATCGAGGGTTCGAATCCCTCTCTCTCCGCCAATTGAATCACACATGCCATTTTCGGTTTTATGTGTTCGGGTGACACCGGGCAACAGAAGATTGGTGAGGGCAAGAATCAATAGATGTTCATTTTGCTTTAATGCAGATATGGATATTTGGCATTTTTTTGTTTTTCCGGTACAATTACCGGCTGTTTTTAACTGCTTTAATTGAGGCAAAGAGGATCAACAATGGTAACCATACGTCTGGCGCGCGGCGGCGCGAAAAAGCGGCCTTTTTATCATATAGTAGTGGCGGATAGCCGTTCCAAGCGCGATGGTAGCTATATTGAGCGTGTTGGGTTTTTTAACCCCATTGCACGTGGCAAAGAAGAGCGTCTGCGTTTGGATCAAGACCGAGTTCAGCATTGGTTTGGTCATGGTGCGCAAGCCACTGAGCGTGTTTCCAGCTTGATCAAGGAAGCAGCCAGCAAATCTGCTTAACCGACGTATTTTGATTTATGGATTAATTACGTGGTTCAGCAAGTTGTTGTAGGAGAAGTTGCCGGTGCATTCGGAATAAAAGGATGGGTTAAAATATATTCCCATACCGACCCTCCTAGGAACATATTGGACTACAGCCCATGGATGTTAGCCGATGCCAATGGCAGCCAAGAATATAAAGTGCTATCGGGTTCCCCTCACTCAAGTTATGTCATAGCCCAGTTAGAGGGCGTGAGTGACAGGGATCAAGCATTAAAGCTAAAATCAAGTAAAATTTTGGTTCCAAGGGATAGGTTTCCACCGCTAAAACCCGGTGAGTATTATTGGGCCGATCTTGTCGGATTGCGGGTCACAAATCTAGAAGGAGTTGATTTAGGAACCATTGCCGAAATGAAATCCACAGGTGCAAATGACGTTATCGTTGCCATTGCGGAGCGTGAACGTTTGATACCCTTTGTACGGGGTGATTTTGTCAAGGAAATCAATCTTGATGAAGGCAAAATGATCGTTGATTGGGATGCTGATTTTTGAATTTTAATAACAATGCGATTTGACATCGTCACCCTATTCCCTGAGATGGTACAGGAAACTGCATCTTGGGGCGTGACGGGCAGGGCCATGGAGTTGGGGCTAGTCGAGTTGGAGACTTGGAATCCTAGAGAATATACCTATGATCGGCACAGAACAGTGGATGATCGTCCTTATGGAGGTGGGCCAGGCATGGTCATGAAAGTGGAACCTCTGCGCGAAGCGATTCGAAATGCTCGAAGCGCATCTAGCGAAGATACTTTGGTGGTTTATCTTAGCCCTCAAGGCCAGCAGCTAAACCAAGCTACAGTCAGGAGACTCTCCACCTTGCCTAGGCTGGTGCTGGTGGCAGGGCGTTATGAGGGAGTTGATGAACGCCTAATTAAGGCGGAAATTGACGAGGAATGGTCAATAGGTGATTACGTCCTTAGCGGTGGCGAATTGGCAGCATTAGTGGTTTTTGATGCTGTCGTGCGTCTGTTGCCCGGAGTTTTAGGGCATGAGGAGTCCGCCATCCAAGATTCGTACATGGATGGTTTATTGGATTGTCCGCATTACACCCGCCCAGAAGAAGTGGACGGAATAAGGATTCCTGAAATCCTACAAAGCGGCAATCATGAAGCCATACGCCGTTGGCGATTGAAGCAATCGCTTGGAAGGACATGGCTTCGAAGACCCGATTTGCTTGCCACCCGTCAATTAGACGTGGAGCAAAGAAAATTGTTGGAAGAATTTAAAAACGAAATTGAATAGCAGATAATTGCAAAGGGGAACTGTCCATGACGAACTTTATCATCCAACAGCTCGAAAATGAGTGGATGAGTAAAAAAACCATTCCTGCCTTTTCACCGGGTGACACTGTGGTCGTCCAAGTAAAGGTTAAGGAAGGTAGCCGCGAGCGTTTACAAGCCTATGAAGGTGTAGTGATTGCTAAACGTAACCGTGGGTATCACTCAGCATTCACCGTTCGCAAAGTTTCCCACGGTGAAGGTGTGGAGCGCGTGTTCCAGACCTATAGTCCGCAAATCCAAGACATCGTCGTAAAACGCCGTGGCGCTGTGCGGCGTGCCAAGCTTTACTACTTGCGGAATTTGACTGGCAAGGCTGCACGTATCAAGGAAAAAATTTAAACCGCAGATTCGGTTGAAGATAAAAAAATCAAAACGGGTGGCTTTTTAGCCGCCCGTTTGCGTTTGTATCAGGGTGTTTTCACCCAATCAGCATTATGTGGTCGTTTGAATTCGCCCCAAAAAAAATTTGTATAGCCATGATCCAAAGCATATTTAATGCGGGATTCCGTATTATTAAGGCGTTGGATGAGAATCCGCTGTACTTCATCAGATTGAGGCTTTGTGAACATCCCTGAGCTTGAGCCCGGTCTTGCTTTGATCAAAGCCTTTCAAGATAGCCTATGGTTAGAGGATGGACTTAGCGATAACACACAAAAAGCCTATGCAAGCGACTTGACGTTGTTTGCCATTTGGCTCAAGGTAACAAATCAAAAAAATCTGGAAGAACTTGGCTGTGGTGATATTGAGGCTTATTTGGCTTTAAAGTATCGCCAGAATGCTAGCAGCCGCAGCAGTGCCAGGCTGGTTTCCAGTCTACGTAAGTTTTCCCTGTGGTTGTTCCGACAGGGGAAGATTCAGCATGATCCCTGCGCCACCATCCAATCCCCCCATTTGGGCAAGCCTTTGCCCCATACCCTGACTGAAGCCGAAGTCATCAACTTGCTTGCTGCCCCGGAAGTCAATCAGCCCCTTGGTCAGCGTGACCGAGCCATGTTGGAATTGCTCTATGCCACCGGGTTGAGGGTTACTGAACTGGTGAGTCTGCGTTTGGAACAGCTTAATTTGCAGCAAGGTGCGGTCCGGGTAACGGGTAAAGGCAGCAAGGTAAGATTGGTTCCCATTGGCGAACAAGCGGAAAGTTGGCTGGAAACCTATCTTCGCGATAGTCGGCGAGTGATTCTGGGGTTTCGCCAGAGTGACGACCTGTTCGTGACTGAGCGCGGTTCGGCAATGACCCGGCAAGCTTTTTGGCATCTCATCAAGCGTTACGCGGCAAAGGCCGATATTCACAAGGCTCTATCCCCGCACACATTACGCCATGCCTTCGCAACTCATTTGCTTAACCACGGGGCCGACCTTCGCGTTGTGCAGATGTTGCTAGGCCATAGTGATTTATCCAGCACTCAAATATATACTCACATTGCGCAGGAGCGCCTCAAGGAACTGCATAAACGCTGCCATCCTAGGGGATAATATTTAGTGGTTAGTGGTTAGTGGTTAGTGGTTAGTGGTTAGTGGTTAGTGGTTAGTGGTTAGTGGTTAGTGGTTAGTGGTTAGTGGTTAGTGGTTAGTGGCGGGCAGCAAAATTGGCTATTCATAAATTCACTCACTTTTGAGCAAGTCTAATGAGCAACAAAATTCATCACACAGCAGTTATCGACTCCAACGCCATTCTCGGCAAGGGAATCATTGTCGGGCCGTTCGCCGTCATCGAAGATCGTGTAGAAATTGGCGATGGATGCCAGCTTGGCGCTCATGCCATTATCCAGTCGGGTGTACGAATGGGGAAGGGTAATGTCGTCCACCCCAAGGCGGTTCTCGGAGGCTTACCACAAGACTTGGGCTTCGACCCAAGCACCGAGACATGGCTGGATATAGGTGAAGAAAATGTTTTCCGCGAAGGAGTGACCGTCAACCGGGCCACCAAGCCTGGGGGTTCGACGAAGATAGGCGACGGTTGCTACTTGATGAATAACGCACACCTTGGGCATGACTGCCAAATGGGGGACCGCAACATCCTTGCAAGCAATGTTGCGTTAGGGGGTCATGTCATCGTGGGTGACCGGGTATTTTTTGGCGGCGGTGCTGTGGTTCATCAATTTTGTCGGATCGGCAGTTATGCGATGTTGCAAGGTTTGGCCGGTATCAATAAGGACATACTACCATTCATGATGGTGGGAGGCCGTCCCGGACAGCATTATCGCCTTAACCTAGTCGGAATGCGTCGAGCAGGCATTGATGGGGAACGATTAAAGCAAGTGTCTAGGGCCATGCGTCGTCTACGGGACAAAATCCCCCTAGACGATTTGCCATCGACACCTGAACTAGATTATCTTAGGGCTTGGTTATCTGCTGAATCCAAGCGTGGAGTGTCAGGATTTTTTGAGTTGACAGGGGATTAATATTGTTTAACTGTGTGTCCTTAGTAGTGGATTAGTTGAGGGCTGTATTACAAATATCAGATAGTGAATTATTTAGAAATTACAAGGTAGAAACTAGCTATGAATCCATTACGTTGCGCTGTCATAGGCGTTGGTTATCTCGGTAAATTTCATGCACAAAAATACGCTGCCCTGCCGGATTGTGAATTGGTCGCGGTGGTGGACAGCAATGCAGACAATGCCAAGGCCATCGCCGAACAAAACCAAACCTACGCACTGACCGACTATCGGGAGCTACTGGGGCAAGTGGACGCTGTCAGCATCGTCACTCCCACGACCCTGCATTTTAAAGTCGCCCGCGATTTTCTCAAGGCCGGTGCGCACGTGTTGGTGGAAAAGCCCATCACCGTCACCGTGGAGGAAGCCGACGAACTGATTCGCATCGCGGAAATGAACAACCTGCGACTAATGGTGGGGCATTTGGAGCGCTTTAATGCTGCCATACTTGGGTTAGACCTGACGCAAGACAAGCCATTATTTATAGAGTCGCATCGGCTTGCCCCGTTCAATCCCCGTGCGAATGATGTCAGCGTGGTACTGGATTTGATGATTCACGACATCGACATCATTTTGGACATAGTCGATTCCGAAGTGGAGCGCATCGATGCCAAGGGGGTCGTGGTGTTGACCAATGACACGGACATTGCCAACGCAAGAATTACCTTCAAAAGCGGCTGTGTCGCTAATGTGACCGCCAGTCGGGCAAGCTTAAAGGTTGAGCGCAAAATGCGGATGTTCATGCCTAATTGCTATGTTTCTGTGGATTTCCAAAACCGTGTGCTGGCCCGTTACCGCAAGGGCGAAAAGGAGATGTTCCCCGGTGTGCCGGAAATCGTCGGTGAGGAATCCACGTTTGAGAACGGCGATGCTTTAATGGAGGAGATCAAGCATTTTGTATCCTGCATCCAGCAAGCACGTGAACCGATTTGTTCGGGCAAGGCAGGGCGGCGGGCCTTGGCGACGGCGATTGAGATTACGCGGTTGTTGCAATCCTGATTGATGACGATTTGGCACGACATTTCGATTAGAGGAAGAATTTTTACTGCACAGAAGCCAATACAAAGTTTGCCAATCGCTCCTCAGGGTTAAGCATTTAGCATCCAACAGATTTTAAGCATCAAACTTGTTAATTTGTCAAAATATCTGAGGCTATCCATGTCTGCCATACCAGCTAATAAAACTTTTAACGAAGAGGAGTATTTAGCCTTGGAAAGGAGTTCCATGGAAACTAAATGCGAATTTATCGACGGACAGATTTTTGCCATGGTCGGTGCGACCCGCGAACACAACTTAATTGGGGTCAATTTAACCCGTGAATTGAGTAATCAATTGAAGGGCAAACCGTGCGAAGCCTATGCAAACGATATGCGAGTGAAGGCGGCTAAAGCAAAGCGTTATCAGTACCCTGATATTGTCGTTGTGTGCGGCAAGCCAGAATTCGAGGATGAAAAATTCGATACACTGCTGAACCCTACAGTTCTAGTGGAAATACTCTCCTCTTCCACTGAAGCTTATGATCGGGGTGATAAATTCTCTGGATACCGTAAAATCCCTTCCTTAATTGAATATCTTTTGGTTTCTCAAGAAAAAGCGATGATTGAAAAGTATATCAAACAGGATAATTGTTGGGTATTGACGGAAATAGCAGGATTGGATGGTGTGGTTCATTTGGAATCTATCGGCTGTATGCTGGCAATGAATGAAGTGTATGATAGGGTTTTTGATTCATTTGGAAAAGAATAGGTGCCAATGAAGGATCAATCACGAATCATAGAAACCTTGGCTATCATTGATGCGCTTGCCGAAGGTGTCAACCCAATGACTGGAGAAATACTTCCCAATTCAATCTCGCTTGGTCCGTTTGGGACTGATTGAGCAACAAACCTTCTATGAATCAGTGGATGTCATCAAGCCTGCGCCTAAGCAATAGTGGAAAGAGCAAGGTAGGACACAAGCTGGCAAGCCTTGGACAAAGGATGAGGATGACGCGCTGTTAAGGGATTTTCAATCGGGCATGCCACTTGAAATGCTCGCAGAACGGCTCAAGCGCGGAATTAACGCCGTGGAGGTTCGTTTGGTCAAGCTCGGAATCAAGCAGTCGATGCTTTAGGTGTTTTCACTCTGGCGATTTTATCCGTATAATAGTCGCTGTGGTGAAAAAGCCACTTTGTGGGGAATTCCCCACCTCCTTGATTTGAAAAAAGCCTGATCGGATACGAGATATGTCAAGATTCTTTGTGCCGTTTGTTGTTGCGTTGATGATGTCTACCCTGTCAATGAATGTGTTGGCCGATGTTTACAAATTTGTGGATCGCTCGGGCCATGTGTTTTATACCGACAAGCCTAAGCATTCGGGCTACAAGATTATTTTACGCAGCCCCCCAGCATTTTCGTATGTCAAAAGTAGTGCAGGAAGGTCGAGCATCAATGGCAGCGCCGCTTGGCAGCCAAGAGCACAGTTAAGCGCCTCCCGGTCACAAAAGAAGGAGGAACTAGCTCCGATCATCAATGCCGCCGCCTATAAATACGATCTTGACCCTGCCTTGTTGCATGCTGTCATTCGTGCCGAATCTGGCTACAATCCCGAAGCTGTCTCCAACAAGGGCGCGGCTGGTTTGATGCAACTCATGCCAGCCACGGCCAGCCGTTACGGGGTGCGCGACCGGTTTGACCCGCAAGAAAATGTTGAAGGTGGCGCACGCTATCTTAGCGACCTGCTGGATATGTTCCCATCCAACCTCAAATTGGCAGTGGCGGCTTACAATTCCGGCGAAAATAGAGTGAAGCGCTCCGGCTATCAAGTCCCGCCCATCGCCGAAACCCAAAATTATGTGGAGCGTGTTTTGGGGTACTATAACCGATGGTAATTAGGAAAATCAGGCGCAAGGGATTTCCAGGCCGAACTTTTCCAACAGTCCGACTAGCTTGATCAGCGGTAAGCCGATGAGTGCGTTGGGGTCGGTAGTCTCCAGCTTTTCGAATAAGGCTATGCCTAAACCTTCTGATTTGAACCCGCCGGCACAATCGAAAGGGCGTTCTAGTAAAACGTAGCGCTCTATTTTGGTTTCTGACAACGGGCGGAATTGGACGGTGGTCTTATCGGTTTCCGTGAGCGCTTCTCCAGTTGCCGATTCCAACACGCATACGCTGGTGAAAAACGCCACGGTCCTGCCCGATGTGGCGCGCAACTGCTCAACTGTGCGTTCATGATTGCCGGGTTTGCAGAGTTGCACACCTTCCAAAAAGGCAACTTGGTCAGACCCAATGATTAAATGGGAGGGGAACTGCAACTGTAAGGCACGAGCTTTTTCCTCGGCCAGCCTTATCGACAGTTGTACAGGAGATTCCCCCGTTCTTGCCGTTTCGTCAATGCAAGGCGATGCCGTTTCGAATGGGATACCTAATTTTGAGAGCAGTTGTTGCCTATATTGTGAACTTGAAGCAAGAACCAGTCGTTTGTTAAATGAAGCTTGGGATTCCATGGGCTCTCCTGTTGGGTTTGGTCAGATAATTTTGACAGTTTTATAGGTTTCTAGGTATCATTGACAGATTATGGTCGAACATTTGCCCGAATACATCGATCCCTTGGCGTTGGCGGATAAACATCGTAGGTTTAAGGGGTCTTTCCCCTTATCTAAAATGACCCGCTTGCAGGATGTCCTGCTCGACCAGGCGGGAGAGGTAAAGTTTGAGTTGGAGTTCGGAAAAGACGGCAAATATGCTGTGGTGACGGGTGTGGTGATGGCAGAGCTAGTGCTGCAATGCCAGTGTTGCTTGGGTTCAATCCCTTGGACAGTTAATGGTCCAGTAAGCTTGGCGGTGGTAGGGTCGATTGATGAGGCCGATTTGCTACCCGATTCATACGAACCATTGTTGCTGGAAGAGCAAAGCATTCCCCTGTCTGACATAGTCCAAGAGGAGTTGTTATTGGCTGTCCCCTCCATACCGCAGCACGAAAAGTGCGGGGTATCCATGGCTAAGCCAAGCGAACCCGTGCAGGAAGCCCCGAAGCGTCCCAATCCATTTGCCGTTTTGGCTAAATTGAAAAAATAATGAATCACGAGGAATTATCCCATGGCTGTACAACAGAATCGTAAAACCCGTTCAAAGCGTGGCATGCGCCGTGCCCATGACGCATTGACGGCAAAGGCACTCTCCATAGAGCCTAACACAGGCGAAACCCACTTGCGCCACCACGTCAGTCCAGACGGCTTCTACCGTGGACGCAGAGTCATAGCATCCAAAGCGAATATTGAAGCAGACGAATAAGTTTTTCGACGTTCGTTTTGAATTTGCATAGCCCTTGCCGCCTCAGCGCGAGGCGGGCCTTTATAATAATAGTCAAATGTCAGAACTAAGTTCGGTTACCGAGCGGTGCGCCCAATGAATGACCATCCCACGATAGCCCTTGATGCCATGGGTGGGGACTTTGGCCCTCAAGTGGTCGTGCCTGCTGCCTTGGAAATTTTGAACCACAATCAAAAGGTAGATTTGATTTTGGTTGGAGACGAGGGAGTCCTAGCACAGGCATTGGCCAGTTCACCCTATCTGGGCAATCGACTGGCTATCCATCATGCCTCCGAAATAGTGGAAATGCATGAATCCCCCTCCAAGGCGCTGCGAAACAAAAAGGACTCCTCTATGAGGGTGGCCATTGATCTGGTCAAGGAAGGAAAGGCTGCGGCCTGTGTAAGCGCAGGGAACACGGGTGCATTGATGGCTATTTCAAAATTCGTCCTAAAAACCATTCCGGGCATAGACCGTCCTGCGATTATTGGTGTCGTCCCTTCGTTAAATGGGCATACGCATGTTTTGGATTTAGGGGCGAATGTCGATAGTAGCGCGGAGCATTTGCGTCAGTTCGCGATCATGGCGTATGAGTTGGTCAAAGCAGTGGAACATAACCCCAATCCTAAGGTGGGCTTGCTAAACATTGGCGAAGAAGAAATCAAAGGCAACGAACAAGTCAAGCAAGCAATGAAATTGATCGCGGAATCCCACATCAATTTCATTGGCTCCGTGGAGGGTAACGATATTTACACTGGGGACGTGGACATTGTGGTCACTGATGGATTTATTGGGAATGTAGCATTGAAGACCAGCGAAGGCTTGGCAAAAATGATCAGTGAGGCTTTGAAGCAAGCCTTTTCCGAAAATCTGCTGACTAAGCTAGCTGGATTGATCGCGTTGCCAGTGCTTCGCACGTTTAGAAAACGCTTTGACCCAAGGCAGTATAATGGCGCCAGTTTGGTCGGCTTGCGAGGAATTGTCGTCAAAAGCCACGGCAATGCTGATTGTGTGGCTTTCGCTAAAGCTATCGAAATCGCGATTTTGGAAATCGAACATGCCGTGCCTGAAAAAATCGGGGCGAGGATGGCTGAGTTGATAGCAGAAGGGATGTCCGCGTGAGCCGATATTCCAGAATTGCCGGAACCGGAGGCTATTTGCCCGAGACCGTTCGGACAAACTATGACATTGCCAAGATGGTGGATACCACCAATGAATGGATACTTGAACGTACCGGCATATTTTCGAGGCACATAGCTGCTGCCCATGAGACGGCTTCGAGCATGGCCGAGATTGCATCTTTGCAGGCCATTGCCGAATCCGGGCGGAATGCCGAAGACATTGATCTGATTGTCCTTGCCACTAGTTCACCCGACAGGGTTTTCCCAAGCACAGCCTGCCTTTTGCAACAGAGGTTGAATATTCGAAATTGCGCGTCGTTCGATGTGCAAGCGGCTTGTTCTGGTTTTATTTTCGCTTTAAGTGTTGCCGATCAATATATCCGGGCGGGCAACGCTAAGCGGGTCTTGGTGGTCGGTAGCGAAATAAACTCTCGCTTGGTTGACTGGACTGACAGGACGACATGCATCCTCTTTGGAGACGGTGCGGGAGCGGTGCTGCTTGAAGTTTCCGATGAGCCAGGGGTGATGAGCACCCATATTAGCTCAGATGGGCGTTACAGGGATTTATTGTATTTGCCCAGCGCGCCCCGAGAAAAAAGCTGCTGTGGCGTTGGTGAGCGCTACATAAAGATGCAGGGTAACGATGTATTCAAAATAGCTGTCAATACTTTAGGTAAGATTGTCGATGAAACCTTGGCGGCGAATCATTTGGAAAAATCCGACATTGATTGGCTTGTTCCCCACCAAGCGAATATACGTATTATTACAGCGACTGCGAAAAAACTAAAAATGCCCATGGATCGAGTGGTTTGCACCATCGAAACTCAGGGTAACACTTCCTCCGCTTCAGTGCCTTTGGCGTTCAATCAGGCGGTGCGAGACGGAAGAATCCAGCGCGGTCAAACGGTGCTCATGGAAGCCTTCGGCGGCGGTTTTGCTTGGGGTTCCGCACTGGTCCGCTATTGACACACTGACTCACTTGGTAAGATTGTGGCATGAGTAAGACAGAAAATGGCCTAGCCTTTATTTTCCCTGGACAAGGCTCGCAGTCCTTGGGCATGATGCGAGAATTGGCAGAACTCCACCCTGAGGTGGCTCAGACTTTTCGCTCCGCTTCCGACGTTTTAGGCTATGATTTATGGCATCTGGTGAGCGAGGGGCCGGTTGAGAAGTTGAATCAGACCGAATACACCCAACCCGCCATGCTGACATCTGGAGTTGCAGCATTTCGAGTTTGGGTCAAGCTTACTGGAGTTCATCCGGAATGGGTGGCAGGGCATAGCTTGGGGGAGTATTCTGCTTTAGTTTGTGCAGGGGCTTTTGATTTTGAGGATGCTGTGGGCATGGTTGCCGAGCGTGGTAGGTTGATGCAGGGCGCTGTGGATGTTGGAACGGGTGCCATGGCCGCCATTCTCGGTCTTGATGATGCCAAAGTGGTTCAGGTTTGTGCTGAGGTTTCAGCCGATGACGATCTTGTGACCCCGGCCAACTTCAACTCCCCTGGACAAATTGTGATTGCCGGTCACTCCACCGCAGTGAATCGTGCGATTGAGGCACTAAAGGCTGCGGGTGCTAGAAAAGCGGTGCTGCTGCCGGTCAGTGTCCCTTCACATTGTCCCTTGATGACCAAGGCCGCCTTGGAGTTTCGGAAAACTCTGGCCAAAATACCTGTTCACACTATCAACATCCCTGTCATCCATAATGTGGATGTGGCAAGCCACACGGGCGCTGAGGGCGTTCGATCCGTTTTGGAACAGCAACTGTCAAGCCCAGTGCGGTGGACGGAGACTGTTCGGTTCTTGTTCGACCAAGGGGTACGCCGATTCATTGAATGTGGCCCTGGCAAGGTGCTGACCGGACTGAATAAGCGAATAGTGGGGGACGTGAAAAATGAGGCTATTTTCGATCCTGATTCTCTCAACAAGGCATTGGAGTTGTTAAAATGAGCAGTCAAATCACAGTCGTAACCGGCGCGAGTCGAGGCATTGGTAGGGCCATCGCCATGCGCCTTGCCAAAGAGGGTCATTTTGTCATTGGCACAGCGACGACCGAGGTGGGGGCCGAGGCCATAGGCAGCGCCTTAGCCGAGGCTGGCCTAAAAGGGGTTGGAAGGTCTCTGAATGTCACGGAAGCCGATGCTGTTGATAGCTTTGTCAAGGCAGCGACGGAAGAATTTGGAGCGCCGACCATTCTAGTCAACAATGCAGGCATTACACGTGATAACCTACTCATGCGAATGAAGGATGATGATTGGGATGCAATCATCCAGACCAATCTGACCTCGGTCTATCGATTGTCAAAGGCTGTCATGAGGGGTATGACCAAGGCTCGTTTCGGGCGGATTGTGAATATCACCTCTGTAGTGGGTGCGACAGGCAATGCCGGTCAGTCCAATTATGCAGCCGCCAAGGCTGGCATCATTGGTTTCACCAAGTCACTGGCTAAAGAACTGGGTTCGCGGAACATTACTGTCAATGCAGTGGCGCCTGGGTTTATTGACACTGACATGACTCGCTCTTTGCCACAAGAGCATAAGGAATCGCTGATAGGGCAGATACCGTTGGGTCGTTTAGGGCAACCTGACGAGATAGCGGGTGCTGTGGCCTTCCTCTGTTCGCCAGATGGGTCATACATCACGGGCGAGACATTGCATGTCAATGGTGGTATGTACATGGCATGACGGTAAAATTTGGAATTTCGTGTCAAAATCAACCAAGCCGTTCACTATCGGCTTGGATCGTGTTATTGTTCACCGGCTTGGAAAGTTCCAGATTGGTTGTTTTGATGATTCTGAATGCTAGCCACCTTTTGAGTCATTATCACTTTGCCGGCAAAAATCAAGACTTGTAATTATTGGAATTCCAATTAAAATTTCCCGGCTGATACATTCAAGCTTAAACAATTGAGGATATATAAAGATGAGTGACATTGCTGAGCGTGTAAAGAAAATCGTGACTGAACAGTTAGGGGTTAAGGATGAGGTTACCAACGAGGCTTCATTCGTGGACGATTTAGGTGCTGATTCCTTGGATACCGTCGAACTCGTGATGGCGTTGGAGGAGGAATTTGAGTGTGAAATCCCAGATGAAGACGCCGAAAAAATTACCACTGTTCAACAGGCAATCGATTACATCGAATCGCATTTGTAATTTTTTTTCGTAACGCCCCATCGGAATTCCAAATTTTGGGTTCCGTGGGGCATTATTCTTTTTGCAGAGATTTAAATTCTGCCTGAGGAAATAAATTGAGTAAAAGACGTGTTGTGATCACTGGCTTAGGGGCGATTTCTCCTGTTGGTAATTCGGTCGCTGAATCTTGGGCCAGCATCATCAATGGCAAGAGCGGGATTGGACCCATAGAGCGATTTGATGTCTCCGAATTTTCGACTCGGATAGGGGGCGCAATCAAAGGATTTGATGTCACCCGGTATATTCCCGAAAAGGAGGCCAAGAAAATGGACTCTTTCATTCACTATGGAATGGCGGCTGGGATTCAGGCGTTTGAGGATTCGGGGCTTGAAGTGACGGAAGAAAACGCTGGGCGCATCGGTGTTGTCATAGGCGCGGGCATCGGAGGTATTTTCGGCATCGAACAAGGTCACAATGCCTTCCTCAAGGGCGGTCCTCGAAAAATATCCCCATTCTTTGTGCCAAGCAATATCATCAACATGATTTCCGGTAATCTTTCCATCAAGTATGGTCTGAAAGGCCCGAATTATGCAATCGTGACTGCCTGTGCCACCGGAACCCACTGCATAGGGGATGCTTACCGTACAATTGAGTTTGGCGATGCTGATGTCATGTTTGCCGGTGGCGCAGAAATGGCGACGGCTCCCAGTTCTTTAGGAGGTTTTGCATCGGCGCGTGCCCTGTCACGCAGAAACGACGAACCAACCAAAGCAAGCCGTCCTTGGGACCGGGATCGTGATGGATTCGTGCTAAGTGACGGTGCAGGTGTGCTGGTTTTGGAGGAATTGGAACATGCCAAACGGCGTGGTGCAAGGATTTATGCCGAAGTCATTGGTTATGGAATGAGCAGTGATGCCTATCACATGACTTCTCCTAGGGAAGACGGTGAAGGTGCTGCACGGTGTATGTTAAACGCATTGAATAATGCTTCGTTGAGGCCGGATCAAATCGATTACATCAATGCCCACGGCACCTCGACACCGGCTGGAGATATTGCTGAAACCTTAGCTGTCAAGGCTGTTTTGGGTGATTCGGCCAAAAGCGTTGCGGTTAGTTCAACCAAGTCCATGACCGGTCACATGTTGGGGGCTGCGGGCGGGATTGAAGCTGTTTTCTCGACGTTGGCATTGCACGATCAAATCATACCGCCCACGATCAACTTGGATAATCCTGATGATGGATGTGATTTGGATTATGTGCCGCACACGGCGAGGCAAGCCAAGCTGAACATAGTCATGTCCAATTCATTTGGTTTCGGTGGAACTAACGGCACTCTCATTTTTAAGCGGTTTAGCTGAGGTGGTTCTGTTGCAGTTAAGCGATGCTTACGTTCTGCGATGCTATGAAGTTCGCTAACTAAACTTGACTTCAAGGTTTAGGGTGCGAATTATCTGCTTACTTAAGCATCTTCGGCTGGCAATAACTGAATTCCCATGGTTGCACTATCGATAAGTTCCCAAAATTCGATCATCAATGGGGAAGACACCTGTTGGTTGGATATTGCCGACCGAGGGTTGCTATATGGCGATGGTGTTTTCACAACTATGTCTGTAGAGGCAGGTGCGCCTCTTTTTTTGGGGAGGCATCTTGCTCGATTAAATTCCGATACCCTGCGTTTGAATATTCCTTATCCCGGTGATGCCATCTTGGGGGAAGAAGCGCGTCGTCTCAGTTTGATCCATCCTGTTAGCGTCTTGAAAATCATGTTGACCCGTGGTTCCGGTGGCCGGGGTTATCGGTGTCCTGAGCAATCCCATGGAACCCGAATTCTCAGCATACACCCCAAACCGCAATTTCCTTCATCAACCATCGAGGAGGGAGTTACGGCGCGGTTTTGCGAAATCCGCCTTGGCATTAATCCGTGTTTGGCGGGTGTCAAGCATTTAAACCGTTTGGAACAAGTCCTAGCCCGTGCAGAATGGCATGATGAACACATACGCGAAGGCTTGATGTTGGACTGTGAAGGTTATTTGGTCGAGGGGGTCATGAGCAATGTTTTTTTGGTCCAAGACGGTTTGTTGCGTACCCCGTTGCTTGACCGGTGTGGGGTTTCTGGCGTGCTGCGCGGTTTAGTTTTTGAGGCAGCCAAGGAGTTGGGGTTGGCGGTCGAAGAGGCGCGAATCCTTCCCCGCGAGGTTTTTTGTGCGGATGAACTATTTATCACCAATTCCGTAATCGGCGTATGGCCGGTTTCACGCTTGGAAGGCAAGGCCATACCTGTTGGTGGGGTTGCCCAATTGTTGTCGCAGAGCATCCGTAAAATGGCTCTTGATGAAATGACAACTGAGTCAATTCAATGCTGAAACCTTGGCTCTTGGCGATTGCTGCCATTTGCTTTCTCGCCACATTAAGTTATTCGTGGGTGGATTATTGTTTACAGGTGGATTCCCAGTTGAGCAATAAGGAGATTGTCACCTTTGAAATCACTAAGGGGCAAAGCCTTAAGTCCATTGCCGATGGTTTGTATGCAAAAGGTTTAATCGAAAAGCCTATGTGGTTTAGGCTTTTGGCTTGGTCTGAAAATTCCACGGGCAAGTTAAAGTTTGGGGAATACGAAATTCCTGTGGCGACCACGCCTAGGCAATTGTTGACCCTATTTACGTCGGGCAAAGTGCGTCATTACAGTGTCACCATTGTCGAAGGTTGGACGTTTAGGCAAATGGTCGATGCCTTGCAACGACAACCTAAGCTTGTCCATCAGATTGATGGCAAAACGGCCAAGGAAATCATGGAGGTATTGGATGCTCCTGGCGAAATGGCGGAAGGACGATTTTTTCCTGACACTTATTTTTTCCCCAAAGGCACTGCCGACATTGACGTATTGAAACGGGCCTACCGAAAAATGCAAACTGTGTTAGCTGACGAATGGCGGGAACGGGCGGAAGATTTGCAATTGCACAATCCTTATGAAGCCTTGATCTTGGCCTCAATCGTCGAGAAAGAAAGTGCATTGGCGGAGGAGCGGACAAAAATTGCTGGCGTTTTCAGTCGCCGATTGGCAAAACGCATGTTATTGCAGACCGACCCCACGGTGATTTACGGCATGGGAGAGTCCTACATGGGGAATATCCGCAAGGATGATTTGCTTCGAGACACACCCTTCAACACTTATGTGCATTTGGGGTTGCCGCCCACGCCCATTTGTATGCCTGGAATTGGAGCTTTAAGGGCAGCCCTGCACCCTGATTCCGATGGCAGCCTTTATTTTGTGGCGCGTGGCGATGGGGGGCATGTTTTTTCCGAAAACTTGGCGGATCACAACAAAGCGGTTGACCAATACATAAAAAAAAGCAGGCATGAATAAAGCTCGTTTCATCACATTGGAAGGCGGGGAAGGGATGGGCAAGACGACCAACCTAGCTTTCATTAAAGAATGCCTTGAACGTCATGGTCAAAGGGTTATAGTCACCCGTGAGCCGGGGGGTACGCCAGTCGGTGAAAAAATACGGGCAATATTTTTAGGGGAGGGGGATGTTTCCCCTGAATCCGAACTATTACTCGTTTTTGCCGCCCGTGCCCAACATTTGCGCGATATAATCGAGCCAGCGTTGGCATCGGGTGCTTGGGTGCTGTGCGACCGCTTCACGGATGCCAGTTATGCGTACCAAGGTGGTGGCCGTCAAGTGGATAACAAATTTATACTTCGACTGGAGGAAATGGTGCAGAAGGGGCGCAAGCCCGATCTGACTATTTTGTTTGATGCCCCGGTTGAGGTCGGTATGGCAAGGGCAAAACGTCGCGGGGGTATTGATCGCATGGAGACGGAAGACCTGAAATTTCACGAAAGGGTGCGCATGGCTTATTTACAGTTGGCCGAACAAAATCCCATGCGCATTAAAATCATCGATGCCTCACGACCTCTGGACGAGGTTCAGGCAAGCATTGCCCACCATTTAACCTCATTGTTCGAGTCATGAGCTTAATTGACGACATGAATTGGCTGGCTCCGCAATGGCATAGCTTAAGTGCTTATGTGAATTCAGGACGAGTGCCGCAAGCCTTGTTGATGGTGGGTAGGGAAGGTGTTGGCAAGTCAGCATTGGCGGAAACCTTCAGTAAGCGCTTATTATGTAGGTCTCCGCAAGAATTTGCCTGCGGCGAGTGCGTGAGTTGCCGGCTTTTCGAAGCAAAGACGCATCCCGATTTTCTTCGCATCGAACCGGAAGAGCCGGGAAAAGCCATCCCGGTGGAAGCCATCCGTGGTTTAAAAGCCAATTTGGCGCTAAAGCCGCAATATAGCGGGAGGCGTGTGGTATTGATCAGTCCGGCTCACCAAATGAATGTGTCCTCTGCCAACAGCCTGTTAAAAACGTTGGAGGAACCGGACGAGCATACAAGCTTGTTATTGCTCACCGATTCCCCCGAGTCTCTGCCAGCGACCATTCTAAGCCGTTGCCAGCGCATGGACATACCTGTGCCAGAGCGTGATCTGGCTCTTGCATGGCTTGCCAAGCAAGGGCTTGCAGAGAATGGCCCAGTGCTACTTGCCTTGGCGCGAGGCACGCCTATCAGGGCGTTGAGTTTGGCGAATGATGGTATGATTGAAAAGCGAGAAGAGTTTTTTACTGCATGGGTCGGTTTGACTCAACGCGGAGAGCCAGCCGCTGTGGCGGAGAAGTGGTCCAAATTTACCTGTGAGACGTTAGTTGAATGGATGATTTCATGGACGATGGATTTAATCCGCTTGAAGTCCGCACCCCAAAACCGGGCACTAGACAATCCTGATTTGGCGGAGCGTTTGTTGCACCCAGCGAAGACCTTAAATTTAAGGTGTTTGTTTGACTATCTGGACCGGCTGAATGCCGGAAGGAAAATGTTGTCTGGCCAAATCAACAGGCAACTCCTGCTGGAGGAAATGTTGATCTTATGGCTGCGAAGCCAATGTAGGCTGAAAACTTAAGTTGTCCCAATGAGCGAAGACCAAACCGAAGCCCGAGGGGGCATTCTATCTCTAACAATCCGCGACAAGAACGCTTTGTACGCGGCTTACATGCCTTTTGTGCAAAATGGCGGTTTGTTCATTCCCACCAATAAGTCTTATCTGTTGGGGGATGATGTCTTCATCTTGCTCAATCTGATGGATGAGCCAGAGCGTATACCGGTGGCGGGTAAAGTCATCTGGGTGACGCCACGCAATTCTGAAGGCTATCGTTCGACGGGCATAGGGGTTCAGTTTAGCGACAAAGACAATGGCGCCACTCGCAACCGCATTGAAAACTATCTTGCTGGTGCATTGGAATCGGAGCGTCCGACCCATACCATGTAATACCGGGTCATTTTGATTTCAAGCCTCAAACTGGAAATCTGCTGGTTAGCGGGGCTTGCCTTGCCAACTCATACCTGACTGATTCAGCATGGCAAGCCAAGCAAGCCTTAGCGGGTTCCACATTATTACCTATTCAATCTCTGTGAAATCATGTTAATAGACTCCCACTGCCATTTAGACCGCCTTGACCTTAAACCTTACGGAGGCGATTTCAGCCGCTTCGTGACCGAAACACTCGCCACGGGCATCGATCACATGCTTTGCGTGTCCATTACGATGGAGAAATGGACACCTATGATGGAGTTAATTGACGGTTTCGGTAATATTTCTGCCTCGGTGGGCGTCCATCCCAACGAACAGGATTGTCATGAACCGACGGTGGAGGAATTGATGGAGCGAGCCACGCATCCAAAAATCGTCGCCATCGGCGAGACCGGCTTGGACTATTTTCGCAGCGAAGGCGATTTGTCTTGGCAGCACAATCGCTTCCGCACCCACATCCGTGCAGCCAAGCAGCTAGGCAAACCCTTGATTATCCACACCCGAGATGCCAAGGAAGACACTTTGCGAATCCTTAGGGAAGAGGGGGCGGAAGAAGTGGGTGGCGTGTTGCATTGCTTCACGGAGGACTGGGAGACTGCCCGGCAAGCTTTGGATTTGAATTTTTACATTTCCTTCTCCGGCATTGTCACCTTTAAAAATGCCACGCAAATCCAAGATGCCGCACAAAAAGTGCCTGATGACCGTTACCTGATTGAAACCGACTCGCCCTATCTTGCCCCGATCCCGCATCGTGGCAAACCCAATTATCCCCATCATGTCCGCCATGTCGCCCAATTTGTCGCCGATTTGCGGGGCATTCCAGTGGCGCAGGTCGCCGAACAAAGTTCGAAAAATTACTGGGCCTTGTTTGGGGGGCAGGGCAATGCCTAAAGCGACCGATAAAATGTCAATGCATTGGCATTGCATTCAGTTGACCCGGCAGGAATTCGAGTCAGGTGAAGTGGAAATTATCCGGGGTTCCTTTCGCGCCGCCTATTTGTCTAGAAATGGTCCGGTGGGTATGGCCTTGTTTGGATTATGGAGTGATGACGGGCTGCAATATTGGGTTTACGCCACCCCGGTAACCGAACGCTACTTCCGTCCTATTCTGAATGCGTATTCCGCCAAACCGGAAGCCCCTCCACGGAATCGGGAACTTGAATACCTCTGCGGGGATGAGCAAGGCGGTTCGGTGTTGGTGTGCTGAATCAGGAAAGCTGTCAATCTTCTCAAGGAAAAAAGTGTAATTGGTGATTTAATAATCGAGATGGTTGTTTGGCAGCTTGAGATACCCGTTACAGGTAGCACTCACCATTACAAATATCGGTTGTATTGTGGATATGCTGGCGAATGCCTAGTCCGCTATGATAATGAAAGCGGCAAGGGAGACCATGTACATTACACCTCGGGTGAAACATCCTATAAATTTGTTTCCTTGGGGCAGTTGATTTTAGATTTTCAGGTTGATGTCGAACGATTATCGGGAGGCGGATGATGAGAAAAGTCATTATTGGTTTGGAGTCACGAGATAGGGTCTTTGCACGGGCAAGGAACATAGCTGAGCGAATTGATGCGGGAGAGTTCATGCAGGAGGCGGATTACCATATGAATTTCGCAGATATGCAGCAGCTTTTCAACGAGTTGACGCTGGAGCGTATGCAAATAATTCAAGCGTTATTGAATGTGGGTAAGCAGACCCTTGAGGAATTGGCTCAGTGTTTGAGGCGAGATTACGGTGAACTCAAGAATGACATTGATGCGTTAATCGCTTTCGATCTTATTGTAAAAGACGAGTTAGGCTTTATTTCGATGCCTTGGAAATCAGTTGAGTTTCCGCTGAGCGAGGTGATCTCGCTTGCTGAATCCCGCGATTTTTATAAGAAACGTGCTGAAAGACTATTAGAAGCAGAAAAAGAATTAGTTTCTCTTCAACTCTGTGTTGATAGACTTCTAGCGGAAAGACAAAAGGGATTTAACTCACAGAACGAATCCAAGGTGGCATAAACAACAACTTTTTCGATTAATCGCACCCGGTGGGCTAGAATGATGTTGAATTAAGTCGTCATTCCGGCATGGATCGCCGGAACCCGTGCGCCCGTGAGGGCGCACAGTCAGTGCGGTGGAAGTCCGCGCCGGGGGAAGCCATAACCCCGAAGCCGAAGGTAACTGCGTCGCCGCGAGGCGGGGTGGGGAGCAACCGGAGGCGAACCGACAGCCCGTAGGTTAACGAACCCGATTCGGCGGTGTGACTTAGGCGACTGCGGATTTGTGGAGAAGCCTGGAAATCACCGGCCCCGTTGAGCATGGCGAAACAAACGAGGGTAGGGCGTCATGGTGTGTTTGGGGATGGGATGTCGGGAAGGCTGTGCGCAGTAAGCGGGGATGCCTGCATGGGAAGCGAACCCGTGCAGGAG
>CAIOOA010000049.1 GCA_903859815.1 uncultured Methylococcaceae bacterium
TCAGCAATTTTGGAATGTGGCGTATTCGACTGGAAATGGTTTTAGTATAGTCGATCATGCGATTCCCGTTTCGGTCAATGGTTATCTTTCACACCACAGTGGTGCGCAGTATATGCGATTTGCTGACTTTAATGGTGATGGCAAAATGGATTACATGTGGATTCCCAATGGTCAGCAGTTTTGGTTGACGGCCTATTCCAAGCCTAATGCTATGCAAATTATTTCAATTGCACCGGGTTTAAGCTATGATACAAAAATTATTTACAAGCCTATTACCAATAATACCATATATAGCAATAATAGCGGCGCTATCTTTCCATATATAGATATTCAACTTCCGATATATGCTGTCGCTAGTGTATATAGTTTTGATGGCCTAGGCGGCACCTACATCACCAATTACACCTACGCCGGGGCCAAAGTCCATCTGACCGGCGGCGGTTTCCTAGGCTTCCGCCAAGTCACAGCGACCGATGCGCAAACCGGCATCGCCACGACGACGACGTTTAACCAAACCTACCCCTACCAAGGCTTGCCGCTGTCGGTTGAAAAACGGACAAGCAGCAACGTCTTGCTGAACAGCGCCCAAAACACCTGGCAGAACACTTTGCTTGCGAGCGGCGGGGCCTATCACCGCAGCGATTTGGTGGGGACGGTCGAGCAAAGCTGGGATTTGAACGGTGCGGCGCTGCCGAGGACGCAGACCAGCACAACCTATGACGGCTACGGCAACGCGACGAAAGTGGTCGTGGCCACCGACGACGGCTACACCAGCGCCGGGCCGGTTTCGCCCTACGGCAACGTCAAGACTACGACGAACACCTATAGCAACGACACGACCAACTGGTTCCTAGGCCGCCTGACCCGCGCCAGCGTCACCAGCACTTTGCCGACCGGGGCCACGGCGACGCGCACCTCGGCGTTTGCCTACGAAACGGGTTCGGGCTTGTTGACGCAGGAAATCATCGAGCCGGACATTGCCAGCCTGAAACTGACGACCGGCTATACCTTGGACACCTTCGGCAACCGCGTGGCGGTGACGGTCAGCGGGGCGGATATTGCCACCCGCACCAGCAGCACAACTTACGACTCACAAGGCCGCTTCGCCGTCAGCAGCACCAATGCCTTGGGCCAACAAGAAACCCGTGTGTTTGAACCCGGCTTCGGCAATCCGGTGTCCTTGACCGGTCCCAACGGCTTGACGACAACATGGGCCTATGATGGCTTCGGGCGCAAGCTTCAGGAAAACCGCGCAGATGGTACGCAGAGCAATAATTCATTTAGCTTCTGCGCCAACAACTGCCCCGCCAATGGCGTGTACACCATCACCAGCACTTCTAGCGGCGCACCGACCAGCACGGTCTATTACGACAGCTTGAACCGTGAACTGCGCAAATCCACCGTGGGCTTTGACGGGCGGGTTGCCAGCGTGGACAAGGCGTATAACAACTTGGGCCAAGTCACCGCGACTTCACGCCCCTACTTCCCCGGTGAAGCGGTCAGTTGGACACAATTCCAATACGACTTGCTAGGCCGCACCGTCAAAGTCATCGAAGCCGATGGCGGCGTGACGCAATCCAGCTACAACGGACTGACCGTCAGTGTCACCAACCCGCTGGGCCGCAAAACGACGCAGGTCAAGAACGGCTTGAGCCAAGTGGTGAAAACCGTGGATGCGATGAACAATGCCATGCTGTTCGGCTTCGACCCGTTCGGCAATCCGCTTAAAACCATCGACCCAAGGGGCAACACTGTTTTGTTGAGTTACGATCTGCGCGGACGCAAAATCGCTATGAGTGAACCGGACATGGGGTCTTGGTCGTATGGCTATGACGTATTGGGCGAAATGCTCTGGCAAAAGAATGCCAAAGGCCAGATCACATACATCAACTACGACCCGCTAGGCCGCGTTGTCAAACGGCAAGAAGCGGATTTGACCAGTTTTTGGACCTGGGACACCGGCAGCAAAGGCATCGGCAAATTGGCCAAGGAAGCCAGTAATAACGGGTTCAGCCGGACTTATGCTTACGACAATTTCGGACGGCTGGCACAATCCACAACCAGTATCAGCGGCGCGGGTTCGTATTACCAAGCCACTCAATATGACAGCTTGGGGCGGGTATCCCGCTTCATCCAGCCGACCGGCCTTTCCACGGTCAATGTCTACAACGCCTATGGCTATCTGGCGGAAGTCCGCGACGGGACGACACAAAACCCCTACTGGCAAGCACAAACCGTGGATGCTTCGGGGCGGATCATCTTGGAACGCTTGGGCAATAATCTCTACACCCAACACAGTTTTGACGGCATGGGCAGGCCCACCTACATTGCCACCGGCAAGTTTGGCGTGACCCCGGACATTCAAAACTTGCACCTGAACCATGACCAAAACGGCAATCTGGTTACGCGGGACGACTACGCGACGCAGCGCGGGGATAGCTTTGTCTATGACGAACTGGACCGGCTAACCGCCGATCTTGGGCCTAACGGCAAGATATTGAATTACCAATATGACGCATTGGGCAATATCCTTTACAAGACTGATGTCGGCAGTTATTTCTACGGGGCGAAACCACACGCCGTGACGCGCATCAACGGCAATGTCAACGCCACTTTGCTATACGATGCCAACGGCAACCAGACCGCGGGGATTAACAACCGCACGGTGACTTACACCTCGTATGACATGCCGTCAAAGATTGTCCAAGGCACCAACACGTTGACGTTCGACTATGACGCCAACCATGCGCGTTTCCGTCAAATCGGCCCGAATGGCACGACCGTCTTTCTGAATCCACGCATGGATTTGGGCGGGCATTTCGAGCAGAACGTCGGTGGCAGCGGAACTGAATCCCGCCATACGGTCTACGCCGCAGGCAAGGCGATAGCCGAAGTTGTCACCAATGGCAGTTACAAGCAAACCCGGTATTTCCACACCGACCATTTAGGCAGCATCGACGCGGTGACGGACGACAACGCCATTGTATTGGCCCGCTATGCGTTCGACCCGTTTGGTGCTCGTACTTCGCTGTACGGCAACTTTGGCGCAACCCGGCACGGCTTCACTGGACACGAGGAATTGCCGGAAGTCGGCCTCATCCACATGAACGGGCGGGTGTATGACCCGATGTTGGGGAGGTTTCTCAGTGCGGACCCGCATATTCAAGCCCCGGAAAATCTCCAGAATTACAACCGCTATAGTTACGTTCTAAATAATCCACTGGTCTTCACCGACCCAAGCGGCTATTCATGGTTTAGTAAATTCATGAAGAGCACTGTTGGAAGGATTATAACTATTGCTGCGGTGATTACTATTAGTGTGGTGACGTATGGGGCAGCGACTCCTTATTTTACTTCCCTGACTGGTAGCGCATTTGCAGGAGGCATATTGGGTGGTGCGGTAAGCGGCTTAGCAAGTGGATTTGTAGGTGGCTTTATGGCAAGTGGTGGTAATCTGGATGTCGCATTTAAAGGAGCGCTATACGGCGGTATAGCGGGAGGTATAGCCGGTGGGATAACCGTTGGCGCGAGTGGCATACTCTCTCAGGCCAATGCTACGGTCAGAGCCTTTAGGGATGCACTTGCCGCTGGACTTGGTGGCGGTTTAGGTGCCAGGATTAGTGGTGGCGATTTTGGAAGAGGCTTCGAGTATGCGTTTTTAGCTTCTATGGGCAGAACGGCTCTGGATGCTTACGTCGAAAATTATGCAAAGCAAAATGGGCTTGGAAAATATCGAGATTACAAATCCACAGGAGAACCCGCTAAATATGATGCCGTTTACAAAGACCCAAATATTGCCATTTCCGCTGAACCTACGGCATCGAATATTGGTGTGGGAGTAACAACGGGCGGTAATGTTGGCGACTCTTTACCTCAAAAGTTGCTTTCCGTTGGTGAGGACAGCAAACTGTTTAATTGGCTAGCGAAAAATGTGGCTGTTATGAACGATATGTCAAAAGTTCATGACATTTCAATGCAGCAAGTAGAAAATGCTTTGGGGGCTAATTTAGCATCTAATCTAATATCAAAGCTAAGTATCCCTGTTTATACTTATGCCCAGTATCAAGCAAATGGTTTGGCTAATACGCAGTATCGATTGAGGCTGTTAAGGGATGAAAGATAACCTGCAAGCATGGTAGACAGCCCGGATGCAGCCACCCTGCGGCGCAATCCGGGATGACGCAGCCGGGTAGGGTGGGCAGACGGCTCTATCGTCTGCCCACGCGAACCATGCCACGGGATTTGGCGGAACGGTGGGCAACAAAAAGACGTTGCCCACCCTACGTTTCCTCAACCTCACCCTTACGACACCCTGCACTATATGCCATGTCCCACTATCGACGTGATTACACCCCCGGTGCGACTTATTTCTTTACCGTGGTGACATACCGCCGCCGCCGTTTCCTGTGTGATGGCGATCTCCGCGCTGCACTGCGCGATGCCATTCAACTGACCCGCGTAAATTATCCCTTTGTGATTGAGGCTTGGGTTTTACTACCCGACCATTTGCATTGCATTTGGAAGCTTCCAGACGGCGATGCCGACCATTCCACCCGCTGGAAACTGATTAAACGCCGTGTGACTAATACCTGTCCGCGCCTACATAAACCAGAATGGATGACCGCCTCTAAAACCAAACACCGGGAATCGACGGTATGGCAAAGGCGTCATATTGAACATCGCATCCGTGATGACCGCGATTTTTCCAACCACTGCGACTATATCCATTATAATCCGGTGAAACATGGCTTGGTAAACCGCCCGGTCGATTGGCCTTATTCAAGCTTCCATCGCTTCGTTAAACTCGGCATCTATCCGCAACACTGGACGATTGCCAATCCTGGAACCTTAAATTTCGCCGATCTTGAAATGGAATAAAACCGTAGGGTGGGCAGACGGCTCTATCGTCTGCCCACGTGAACCATGCCACGGGATTTGGCGGAAAGGTGGGCAACAAAAAAACGTTGCCCACCCTACTTTGCTGGGAATGACAGCCAACGAACTGGCTGATCAAATCCAAGTCCCGGTTTATCAAATGGCAGAAATCCTTGCTGGACAATGCTCAATCACCGGTGACATTGCTTTACGTCTGGGGCATTTCTTTGGAACCAGTGCCAACTTCTGGATGAACCTACAAACGCTTTATGAGTTGCGCACGGCGGAAATACAAGCAGGAAATACGATAAAAGCCTTGCCAACACTCGTCATGAAACTAAATCTCCGGCCCGATGGATCGCGTTTGGCGGATTCAGGGATGTGATACGACGAACGGTAACGGCCAGCCAATAATAATTTGAGACAGCCAGAGTTGCCCGGATGCAGCCGCCCTGAGGCGAAATCCTGGATGAACACACGGCACAAACCCTGACGGTCGCCTTGTCATGGTTTGTGCGTTAAAACAGCAGGAATCGGGTGTATCATAACTCGCAAACCCGTATTTCGCTTGTGGTGGTTCCCACCCTCCGGTGCTCGCAGTTATACACAAGTACAGCCACGCCAGAAAACTCCGACATTTCGGCAGGTGCCGAAATCCGGGCCATGGAGGGTAAGGTTCCGGTTTTACGAATGTTTGATTTAGATGATCTGCCTACCCACAGTTTCACGTCCTTGGATATACAAACACCTGTCGTTAACCATAGGTTGCCTTCCCTGGACGATGGATTCCGGCATCCCTGACCGGAATGACGGGTCTCTATGCAGCATTGTATTGAGGGGGTCAGCCTCACAAACCCTTACAAGATCGGTGTCATGGTTCGTAGGGTTTTGGCAGCAAGAATCGGGTGTATCATGACTCGCAAAGCCGTATTCTGCTTCGCCCTTCGACTTCGCTCAGGGTAAGCTTTGACGCTCCAATTCTTGGCCCCTGCGTAACATCAGTTACCGATGTTTAAACAATGTTGACACAAACTAAGGCTGGGGGTAGACTGGCAATCGTGTACAGCCCGGAGACCAACATGCCTACTGTCGTCAAAAAATGGGGCAATAGTGCCGCCATCCGCATCCCTGCCCCATTATTGGAAGCAGCCAACCTCTCCCTAGAGCAAGCGGTCGAACTTCATGTGGAAGACGGGCGCATCGTCATCGAAGCGGTAACAAGCGGATACGATCTTGATGCGATGATTGCCAACATCACACCCGAAAACCGGCATCAGGAAACCGACTTCGGAGCGCCTGTCGGTCAGGAAGTATGGTGATGGTCAAGCCTTATGTCCCCGATTTAGGTGATATTGTATGGATTCATTTCGCCCCGCAAGCAGGCCATGAACAGGCAGGTAGGCGACCAGCGGTCGTGCTGACTCCCAAATCTTATAATGCAAAATCAGGTTTGATGGTTTGTGTGCCAGTGACAAACCAAATAAAGAGTTACCCCTTCGAGGTGACTTTAAGCGGAGCTGGCGCAACCGGCGTGGCTCTGGCAGATCAAGTCAAAAGCCTGGACTGGCAAGCCCGACAAGTCGAGTTAAAAGGACGGGCAACAACGGAAGAGTTGAACCATATCTTGGCGATGATTAAAGCCCTGTTGAAAACACCCTGATGACATGAAAACTCCCAAGCCGTTGGATATAAACATCACTGAAAACCTTCCCACCAACGAAGCCTCATTCGACCTTATCGCCAATGCCTTGGAAGCAGTAGGTTACGCCATCATTGCCGACTGCTTGCCGATTGCTTTGAGTCTAGCTTTGAGCGAGCGAGTCATCCTCATGTCTGGCGAATGTAAACGGGCGGGTGTGGGGCGGGGGCAAACGCATTTTATTGATGACAAAATTCGAAGCGATGGCATACGCTGGTTGCAGACCGACCATTTGGCTGAAACGGCTTATCTGGCATGGATGGAACAACTGCGGCTAGGCTTAAACCGCCGATTGTTCCTCGGTTTGTTAGATTATGAATCCCATTTTGCCGTCTACGAGACGGGCGGCGGTTATCGCAAGCATTTGGATGCATTCCAAGGCACCAGCAATCGCTTGTTGTCTACGGTGTTTTATCTTAACCCGCGTTGGTTGCCGGAACATTGCGGCGAATTGCTGATACATGGGCCTATCGGTGACATTGTGCTGGAAACCATCCCGCCGGATTTTGGCACGATGGTGATTTTTCAAAGCGCCGTGTTTCCGCATGAAGTCGCCATTACCCA
>CAIOOA010000050.1 GCA_903859815.1 uncultured Methylococcaceae bacterium
ACTGGTTGCGGTCAACGCGCCTGTTGCGTTTGTGCTAGCGGATGACGTGAAGTTTTTGTTGGCCGTAGACCACGCACTGCCAAAATTGATTACCCTAACTAAGTCAGCCACAACCGATAACAAAACCCTAGATGACTTGGTAGCCGATCTCAATGCTGCACTGCTTAGTGCTGGTGTCAGTGGTGTCAGCGCAGCCAAAGGCGGGGCATCTTCCGACCGGTTGGTGTTCAATGCGGCAGAAGGCCAAATCCTGCAAATTCCTACCAGCTTAGTGTTCGATTCGGTGGTTACACTCACCGATCTTGATTTAAACCAACTCGGGACGGTGTTTAAGCCAAGCGTGGCGGGGGCTAATGCTAATTTTGCGGTTAACCTGCCGATTAAACTTAATGCCGCCATTAATGGACTTACACTCAAAGCCGATCCAACGGTCACGTTTAATGGGAATCTGTTCAACTATTCCGATGCCACAACGCCTACATGGGACAATGATGGCAATTGGCGTTTCAATTTGAACCCAATCAAGAAAAACTTTGAGGATATCCAAAACTTTAAAAATATCAGTGTAGGAGATATCGTTACGGGTTTGGGCGTATTGCGTACCCAACTGGCGCGGCTGAACGAGAAGGGTATTGTTGACAATCAAGAAGGAACATTGCTGTGGTTATTAAACAAGAGTTTCAGCGACAATGAGTTGGTCAATAAATTACAGGCTACGGTGCAAGATGGATTCGTAAAGATCATTAGCCTCGATTCAAGCATAAAAACCTTTGAGCTTGTTGAAGCTCCGTCATGGATGGGATTCAAGAACGGTCAAACATCGACCAGCAACGGTAATGAAATATCCCTAACAGCGAATATTGAAGCTGATGTATCGACGTTAAAAGATTATAAGGGGGAAAACTTAAACCTAAAATTAATAATCGATCAAGCACCGGCTACAACGCTGCCATTAGTTGCCAGTGAAATTGTCAAAGTCCAACGACTTGGCAAGGAAAGTAAAAGCACGATTGCAGAATCGAAGCTTCCTTTAATCAAAAGCACTTTGGGCGATATCCTGAAATTCTCAGATAGGTTTGCAAACACACTACTGTTCGATGATGGCGGTGATGGCATTGATGGGGATACCACACTTGTCGGTTTGTTGAACAAACGCTTTGAGGAAGCGGGGATGAAAACATTAATCCGCGCCGAATTAAATAGTGAAAAGCTTCGTATCGTCGCTGTTGATTCCAGCATTGAAAGCTTTTCCATCACTACAGCAGCAGACTGGCTAACATTCGATAAAGGTAACACGTATACAGAAGACGGAGCTCGCGCTTGGCGACAGTTCACTGTCGGTTCAATCAATAGCGCTCAAGATGTAGAGTTGAAAATTAGCATTGGCAATACGCAAAGCACAGTTATATTAAATTCCGCCGAACTTGCCAAGTTAATCCCCCAAAGGATTGGCAACGATCAAGCCAAGCTACTCGATCAATACAACCGCCCCACGTTTTCCAACATACAAGAGTTTACCCAGCGCCTAAAGGATGTATTGGGGACGGAGGTAAATGAGGAATACCATCCCGGCACGGATAACACGGATAACACGGATAACAGGGATAAAATCACTTTCAGCATTGAAATCAAAGGCAGCCTAGGGGAATTGGATGCGCCTATCGACTTTGACTGGGATGTTGGCTCATTATTAGAACTGAGCAGCGACACAACCATTCATGTCAATGCGTCAGGAACAATCACCTTTGGATTTGGCATCTATCTAGGTGACACGCTAGACGACAAGCCAACAAGCAAACCACTCAATAACGATACGAAACTAAGCGATCTCCGCAATTCTGTGACAATTGCCACCCGTCCGACCGTCACAGGAGAAAGGGATGTCCGCACCCTCTACGGAAAATTGCAAGCAGATGCCGAGTTCACGGTGCAGATGGATTCCGAGACTGCGGTAAAAATCACACTTCCTCAAGATGACACCAAGAATAATACGACGGTGGGTGACCTAGTCGCTGATCTAAATAATGCGTTATCGAAGGTGGGACTGGGCACAAAACTTAAGGCATCTGCGGATAACGAACAGATTGTGTTTACCGCGCTAAATGATGCCGTTAAATTCGCCATCACAGCAAATGCTACGCTTGCCGATGGTCGTGATAATGCTTTCGTAGGTGAATTGGGCTTTGTGGGAAATCAAGAGGCTGCACGCCAAGCTACCCTGACAACCGGCATAATCCAACAAACCGACGCCGTATTGAAGACTCCGGCAACAATTGCGGTTGATATTGGCGGGAAATCTTACACCATTCCCTTAGCATCTGACCAACCAGATTCAAATGACAAGTATCAAACAAATCCAATTCAATCGCTCGCCCAAAGACTCAATATAGGGCTTTCAGACGCAGGATTGGAGGACAAACTTCAGGCGGAAATAGTTTATCTGCCTGACATTTATAACCCACATATCATCATTAAAGCATTAGATCCTGAAATTTCAAGTTTTAGTATAACGGCTACTCAAAATGATCCCGCCGTCACTCAACTTGGTTTTGTAATTGGAAAACAGGATTCAACTATAGAAAAAGCTCGTTTGAAGGCTTATCGTGCTTTGAACCCCTATGCCGTTGGGCAGTTGTCGGCGAATGCAGAATTCATAGTGACTAAATCCGATGGTTCGAAGGTAACTGTGACTGTTGAGAAGAAAAACACTGAATCTAATACCAGCGTTACCGATATTGAAGTTGATGTCAATAAAGCCTTAGAAACTGCGAAAAATACTGCGGAATTAGATAGTTTCATCACAGCCAGTTCGCAAGGAGGTCGGCTGATATTTCAATCGACTGGAAGTGACACATTCACGATCACGGCTGACAAAAATAATATTGCCTATCAAGAACTCGGCCTTCCCGAAAATGGAACGGCCATACTCGGTGATTTGCAAGTATTCACGCGAGATGGAAACCACTATATCGTGGCATTAGGTACAAGTACAACAATCAAGGATGTGTTAGACAACATTAATAATACGACTAATGGAAAGGTTGTGGCTACGATTACTCGGATTCAATCCGATTCTATCCAGTTGGAAGACAAGACATCAGGTAATTCACTATTCCGCGTCGAAGCAATTAACGGATCGTTGACTGCTTTGGCGTTGGGTATTTTGCGTTCAGACACCACTGATGATGTGCTGGACGGGGTAATCAATGGTTTACCCATCTCTGGGATAACCGCACTAGACCGTGTTTCCATTGATACCCTGAAACTGGATGCATCGGTGGCTGTATATGCCGGTGACGTGGATGTGGATAAAAAAGACTTAAATGCAATACAAAATAATGAATCCGATGCCATTAAAGCATCCGCCAAGATTGGCATCCTTCGTGTGGATGCGAAAGGGGATGCGTTATTGACAGCCAAGATTTCGACCGAACTAAATAGAGCATCACTAACCCTTGCGGAATTGGCTAAAGACCTGAAAAATGGCAATGTAGATTTATTAAAGCTGCCAGAGATAAGCGGAAGCGGAAATTTGGGATTGACGGTTTCGGTAGCAAAGCCAAATTTTATTGCGAGCAAACTCAATCCAGGAACTTACAAACTGACGTTGAAAGAGCTGGGCAATCCCTTTATTAAAGGCGATGAAACCATATGGAGTAGTGAAAATACACTAGGCGACCTGCTTAAATTCGAGAATTTAAAATTCGATGATCTCGTGGGTGGCCTGGATAAGCTTCCAGTTTTGTTAGCAGATTTGGAGGGTAGCGGTTCTATTTTAGGCAAACCCCTGCCCTTGATAGACAAAACTCCAGCCCAACTGCTGGGAATAACGAATAAAATCAAAGATGCAATTACCGAACTTCGAAGCAATCCTGCGGCCACCTTGGACATGCTGGAACAAAAAATCGAAGGCGCTTTCGGGATAAAACCGGACGATTTGAACTTGGGATATGATTCGGGTACGGCAGAACTGCGTTTTGACCTGACTCTTCGCGGTAGCTTTGATCGTTCGCTTGGGCTTAATTTGGACTTGAAATCGGAAACTTTTGGTAAATTGGCTGGCTCTGCCAATTTGGATGCAACAGGTAATATAAATGCTCAGATTAATTTTGGGATAGATTTAAACGATAATGCAATTTATCTGTATAAACAAGATTTTGGCTATGAAGCAAGAAAAACGCAACTAATAGATGCTCAACCCTATTCAACTGGGTTAACCGGTGACCTAAAAATCGGTGATAACGAGAAAAGTAATTTGTCATTTTCAGCCTTATTAAGCATAAATCCTACCGTTGATAAATATTTTCCACTCGGGTTTTACATCAAGGATGGGAAGGCTTACTTAAAATCCGATTTCTCCGTGATTATGAAGAAAGACGAAGACAAGGTAGAGCTTAACAAAATTGGATTGACGAATTTTTCGTCCTCTTTAAAAGGGGAAGTATTTGCGAATCTTCCAGTCTATTACCCAACACCCAATAAATCACAGGGAGCGATTGAATTCAATAAAGAAGTATCAATAGATGATAAAAAAGTTAAAATACCCATAGAATTTCATAAAAATGATACCACAGGTAATATAGTTTTAGAGAGTAGCCCTATCATTCCTGTTGAATTGTCAGATTTTGCAAAAACAGAGCCGACTTCTGGCTTGGCAAACAATCTAGCTTTCGGCGTTGACGAGATAGACAGCTTTATCGATACCTTAAGCGATTCCCTAAAATCGGTTTTAGGTAAACTGAAATTGCCTCTAATTGGCGATAAAACCAAGGGTCTTGCATCTTTTGTTGACAAGTTAAAGCCAAAACTCAGCGTAGCCATGCACAAAGCGGTTGCGAAAGGTGAAAAGGCTACTGCGGATGCTATTCGAAAAGTATTGTTAGACGAGTTGGGTCCTGATGGTGCGAACCTTATTCTAGATATCACCAATGATAGCAATAAGAATTTGGATGATATCACGCTTAACCAGAAAACTGATGGCGACATAAAAACTCATTATATGCAATGGAATATGCGCCTTGGTCAACAAATTGAAATAACAGACCAGAATATTAATTTTGATATTGGGCTACCCGGCTTGGGTTTGGAAACAACAGGAGAGATTCCTGTTAAGCTGGATTGGGCATTAAACTTCGGTTTTGGCATCGACTTCAAAGATGGATTTTATCTGGATTTGCATGATCCACTCAATATGAATGCTACGAATCCTGAAAAGGATCTTACGCTTGCTCTCACTGTCAATCCAGACATTAACATTGAAGGTAAACTAGGGTTCCTCAAATTTACGGGAAAGAATCACCCTCTCGATTCGACTCATCTAACTATCGATTCGACTCATCTAAAAGCCAGTTTGTCTTTCGATTTCTATAACCGCACAAACAAGACCGATCTCCACCTAGGCTTGGATGAACTCCTTTCTTTAGGCATGGATACCAAAATTTATGCCGAAGCCAAAGCCGATTTAGACCTGTCCCTTGATGCAGGAGGTATATTCCCTAAACTTTCCACAGAGTTTTATCTGGATTGGAGTATAGGCTCAGCAGATAACCCCATCGCATTCTCCGCTATCAAAGATGCCATGGCTGACGGCCTGAAAATAGTTGAATTCAAGCATGTTAGCGTTGATATCGGTTCATTCCTTAGTACAACAATCGGGCCCATCATCAACGACATTAAAGGGATCACCGATAAAATTGGGCCAGTGATTAAATTTTTGACTACCCCCTTGCCCGTCTTGTCCTCGGTAGGGGTCAAACTCACCATGTTGGATTTAATTGCCTCGGGTATTGCAGAAATGAATGGCGATCCCAGGCCATTTATCAACGCGGTAAGCGACGTGATAGACTTCGTCAATTTCATTGGTGCTTTGCCCACCTCAAGTGGGGCCAAGCTTGATTTTGGCGATTTTACAGTTTTTTCCCGCACGGGGACCATTGATAACAAGGAGGACGAAGACAAGTGGGCCAATAATCTGATCAGCCAGTTTTTTGATATAGCCACAAGCGTATACACCCCACCTGTTGTATACGACCCAAATAGACTAGAAACTGAATTGTCTAAATTGCAGCCAATAGGAACCGAGAATTTTGATTTCCATAAGGATTTTTTCACTGGAAAAGGCCAGTTCAAGGATGGATTCCACTTCGATTTGTTAAGCCAAAAAAATATCTTTAACGTCATTCTTGGCCGACAAGTGGATGTCTTTTCCTTCCAACTCCCAAAGCTGGGTTTTGACATGGGGGTCAACATCTTCGTGCCGATTATCGGACCATTGGGCGCTTCCTTCACCGGTACCTTCGGGGCCAATGTGAATTTAGGCTTTGGCTTCGATACCTACGGCTTAATTAAGAGCAAAAGCAGCGGATTCAGCAATAAGGATGTCATCAAAGATGGATTTTACTTAATGGATCATGTGGTCAATGGTCAAGACGCACGGGAGGCTGAACTGACCGGCAGCCTACGGGCGGCGGCAGAAGTTCGTTTCACGAAGATTCGGGGTGGCGTGGAAGGTGGCGTGTATCCCACGCTGTTCATGGATTTGTACGACCCCAACCATGATGGCAAAGTCCGCTTTTTCTCCGAATTTTTAGGCGAAATCGAAGCTGAAAAATTATTTGGCAAATCAAAATACGCGGCCTTGGCCGGCTTTGATGTGGGCGGCGATGTGTTCGCCAAGCTGCAAGCCTTCTTTGAAGTCAAAATTCTGGGCAAGCGCATACGCAAAGACTATGACATCATGCCCCCCATCAAATTGGTGGATTTTGCAATTAATTTCGTGCATCCCCCACTGCTTGCCAGGCAACTAGACAACGGTGTGTTGGAACTGAACATCGGACCTAATGCCTATCGGCGGCTCAATGGCGATACCTTGGATGGAGACGAGAATTTCAAAATAGAGCAAGCAAAGGATGGTCAAGGCAATCCGATATCCGGGAGTGTTTTGGTGTCCAGCTTTGATGCGAGTGGAAAGTCAATTGAGCAACTTTATTCGGGCATCAACAAAATCATTGCCTTCGGCGGTGACGGCAATGATGTGATCGACGCGAGCGGCATCACCACCGACGCCAATATCAGCATCGAATTCGACGGCGGAAGTGGTAACGACAGGATCATAGCAGGTGCTGGAAACGCCATCCTAAGAGGTGGCTTGGGCAATGACGAGCTAACGGGTGGCTTAGGCAATGACACAATCTTTGGTAGCTTGGGGGAAGACAAAATCAATGGCGGCGATGGCAATGACATCTTGATTGGCGATGATGGAATCATCGGTTCCGATGGCAGTGTAGTTGTTGAATCCAGCACACAAGACGGCAACGACATAATTGAAGGCGGCAAAGGGGATGACTTGCTCCTCGGTGGCGGGGGCATGGATACATTATCAGACAGTGAATCCACTGCCATTGGTAAAGGCAACTGGATGGTGGGTGATGGCGCGAAAATAACCGGTAGTTTCGCCAACGGTTGGGCAGTGACAATCTTAACCGGAAATCGCGACGATAAGGATGTTATGACAGGAGGGGCAGGCATTGATTACATTTACGGTGGAGGGGGCAATGATGAATTGAACGCCGGGAATAACGCCAATCAGCGCAAACAACATCTATTTGGCGGAACCGGCAACGATACGCTCGTTGGAGGTTCGGGAAGTGATGACATCTGGGGTGGTGAGGGCAACGACATTATTCGTGGCGGGCTTGGCGATGACGTATTACAGGGTGACGAAGGCGCGGACATTATTCATGGTGATGGCGGCGATGACACCATTTACGGCGGTTTTGGTTCCGACCGACTCTACGGAAACGTAGGGAATGATACGATTTATGGGGAAGGCGATAGTGACAACATTGATGGCAACGACGGCAATGACATATTGATCGGTGATTATGGAACCATCGGTTCGGACGGAAGCGTAGTGGCAGAATCCAGCACACAAGACAGTAACGACACGATTGAGGGCGGTAGGGGAGATGACTTACTCCTCGGTGGCGGGGGCATGGATATATTATCGGACAGTGAATCCACTGCCGATGGTAAAGGCAACTGGATGATAGGTGATGGCGCGAGAGTGACTGGAGGCTTCACCAACGGTTGGACAATAGAAATCCATGCTGGAAAACTCGACGAGAAAGATATTTTGCAAGGTGGGACAGGCGTCGATCATATTTACGGCGGTGCTGGTGATGACGAGATTTCAGGTGGTGGCAACAATGACTATTTATATGGCGGAATCGGCAACGATTTGTTGATTGGTAATAATGGCAATGACCATCTCTATGGTGAGGGAGCCGACGATATTATATGGGGAGGAGAAAAACTCGCGGATAGCAGCCTACTCAATCTGGATGATCCAATCAATTTTAACGATTCAGACAAATTCAATAAAGCTACCACCCTCGATATTACACCAATCAAAATCAAAGATAAGCTTGACGGGAATTTGGGCGACGGTGAAGATGTTGTTGAAGGCGGGGATGGAAGGGATTTTATCTTTGGTGGAGGGGACATGGATGAATTAAACGGCGGCGGGGGCATGGACTATATTTATGGTGGACTCGGTAAAGATAGAATCCATGGAGATAGCATTGGTGATATTTTAAATGGCGATGGAGATATTTTAAAGGGTGGCGATGGTGACGACACAATTTGGGGCGGTGGCGGTGACGATACGATTTGGGGTGGTGCAGGTGATGATAGATTAGAAGGGCAGGATGGAAATGATACGCTGTATGGCGGTAATGGAATAGATACTTTGGTTTTAGATACAAATGAGAAATATACAAAAACTAGTAATGATATATTTTATGGGTATTATGGAGATGATACAAAAGATACAAATAATCAAAATGATACTAGCACAGACATTCTTTTAATCGAAGGCACTGATTCTGATGACAAAATCATCATTGGACAAAAATCCAATGATGGTAAACCAATAGATAAATCAGAGTATGGCAAGCTCAGCGTAATCTATAATGGCAGAGAATTTTTAGCACAGTGGCGCGACCAGGCTTCTGTCAAAGATGCTCTGGGTACACCACGGCTTGAACAATTCCAAGTCAATGGCGAAAGTGGCAACGACACGATAACATTCCAATCCGATAAGAATATCGTAAACAATACTGAAGCTCTCTCTTTTGAAGGCATATCAACAACTCCTGCAGAATATTTTGTTCGCATCGATGGAGGCATTGGAAACGATATTTTGACAGGATCATCCTCAAGGGATTGGATTAACGGCAATTCAGGCAGTGACCACATTTATGGCATGGCCGGGTATGACGAACTGTGGGGCGATTATGCAACTCAAAGCAACACGGGAGACAAAGATTCTGATTGGCTATATGGTGGGGCAGGAAACGACGATCTGATTGGCGGTAGGAATAATGCCGAAAATTGGTTGTATGCTTGGTCTAGCGATCCTACTGCAACAATTAATAAACCATTCGGTGTATATACGGATGCAACAAATACAACATTGGAAGATACTGGCATGGATCGTATGCTGGGTTGGGAGAATACTGCGGATCATTTATACGGTGGAACCAAGGTAGACTTTATGTATGGACAAGGTAGTATAGATAATGCGGTAGTAGATATATACTATCGTGCTGATGGAACTATTTTTACCTCCCCAAATGGAGACGTAGGCAATAACGATGATAAATGGAAAGAATATGCAAAATCCAACGATCAGGTATGGTATTATCCAACAAGCGATAGTGCTGATAAGATAACAATAAATTATATTACTGAAGTGGGCCCTTTACAAGGTTATCATTATATTCAGCTTGATAAAGAAGGAACTTCAGCAATTGATTTCTATTTTGGATTTAATGTAGATCACGTTTATTGGCCTAATCAAATTCTTGACAATACAAGGACTAGCTTATTACCGCCTGAAGCCGATTTTTCGGTGATTGTTGTTGATGCACTTGGGGGGAATGATACGATTACCGTAAGTTCAACGGTAAATAAAACGGTTTGGATTGACGGTGGCAAAGGTAATGATACAATCACTATTGACAGCAATGGGTCACCGAACACAAAAGACGTACTGATTGGTGGGGAGGGTGATGACAAATTATGGGGTGGGGCAGGCGAAGACTGGATTTTTGGTGGTGCTGGTGACGATATTCTGTCTGGCGGTTTAGATCAGGACATGCCAGACCTCATTTTTGGCGGGAATGGAGATGATATATTTCAGATTATACCTAACGGTCATAATTTAGATACGACAGCATCAGATCAGTTTTTTGGTGACCAAGGCGACGATCAGGTGTTGTATCTTGGGGGTGATGTTGATAATAGAAACCCTGTCAATGATAATGTAGCAATTGCATGGGATATTCAAAGGCAACGTTATAAATTCACCGCTTTGCAGTGGGATACTAAAGAGCGAAGCTTTGCCACGACAAAAAATGCTAAAGGAGACTATGTTTATCTACAAAATTATGCCGTTTATCAAACTCATGATATTGAACATACCGTAATTGATACTAAGGATGGGGATGATGTCGTTCATGCTAATTCAGGATTCAAATATCCAAATTCTAGTGTAGAATGGGGTTTGAGTGTTGCAGACATGAAATCAGGAGCCAATTTAGCAAGGCTGGAGATTTATGGTGGAAAAGGAAATGACACAATTTATGGTAGCGGAGTTGAAGACAAAATTGATGGGGGCACGGGCAATGATACAATTTATGGCGGTGGCGGCGGCGATGTAATTTTAGGTGACGGCGGTAATGACCAACTGTATGGAGGTTCTGGAAAAGATACCCCATTAAATAAACCTGATATGTTTGTGGGTAACCCCGCTAATTATTTCAATTATAAATTGTATGATGGTGAGTTAACATTAAATCCTACCTACAGTTTTAATCTTGATGAGGTAACCATAACGACCAACGACAAGATACAAAAACTTAACCAAGTTTCCGATCTAAATGGAGACGGAGTTGATGATCTAGTTGTTGTTGGCAATGCAAAAACCTACGTCTTGTTTGGCCCAGTGCAAATGGGTGGCATCAATGGCGGATCAATTTTACTAAATGATCAAGCCGATCTAATCATTGATACTACCCAAGTGATTAATTCATCTCAGGGCAATATTAAACAAATCGTCAGTTCAACCGATAATATTTGGTTACCTGCGTCTGCCATGGGAGATGTTGATCAGGACGAAATGTCTGACCTTGTGTTCTTACGAATAGTTGACAAGAAGCCGCAACTTGTAGTGATAAGCCTGAAAAATGTCAGTGCTGCCAAATCATTTCCTAGGGAAATCACTTCAGCTTATTTAGACTCAACGTCTAAAGATAATTCTTCAATTATTCGAAGCATTGATCTTAGTTCTTTAATATCGATTGATAATATCAATAAAGTCTCTTTAACGACGCTGGATTGGAATGGTGATGGTTACGCTGAAATTGCTATGGCTAAATCGGATGGTAGCGGAGGGGTATATAGTGTTGATAAGAATAATTTAGTAACAAAATTAGTGAATCTCCCACCCATACCGCTTGCATCCACTGCCAAAGATAGCTCTTTAGAAGCGATTTCCGCTGGTGATCTTAATGGTGATGGTCGTACAGACCTTATAATGACTCAAACAACAGATGAAAATCAATCATTCTATGTCATCCTAGGAGGTACAAATCCCATCACCTATGGGGCGAATGGAACCGTTTTGTCAGTTTCAGGTTCGTTCACTGGTAAAGCCTCGATATTGGGTGATATCAACCAAGACGGTTACGACGATTTTGCCTTGTCTAATACTGACGGAGTCTCCATCTTTTTGGGTACTGCCGATCTTGCCAGCAAACATAGCTTAGGTGCTACTAAGCTACTCAAACCGGATATAGTAGGTGCGGGAACCTACTCAATAAGCAGCGGGGATTTTAATGCCGACGAATCCACCGACCTTGCTATTGCAAATAACGCTGGTGTCAGAATTTTCTACACCGCATCTAACTGGCTAGGGATTGCAAACCTTGGAACACCGGTAAACATCAATAGTACAGGATTAACCGGATTGGCTTCCACGGCCTTTGTGGATGCCACAGGTGATGGGCATGACGATCTCATTATGTTGACAGCCGACACTATTAAAATTAAACAGGGCTTGTCGATCAGCAAATTCATCCCCCCCAAGATCTCAACCACGATCTCCAATTTGACCCTTGGCGGCATTAACTACCTCCAACAGAGCGATTCGGGTAATTCCGAAACAATATCGACATTGCATTCTGGAATTAACGAACAATGGTTTAAATTCCATACGCTTGGTGATGGAAGTAAGGGCAATAGGATAATTTTGTCGAATGGATATCAGCCCCAGGTTTCGCTTAAACCTGCCTCCACTTTTGTTGGGGAAGTGGATGTAGAGGAAGGGCGAAAGCAAAAATCGACCGTTCTGGAATTTGACCTTGGGCTTTTCCTTGCATCGGTGGGCAATCCGAGTGCAATTGATGAGGCAATACTGTCCCTTGATTCGACTGGAATCAATGATGCCGATGTTAAATCCATCCAATTGCTTAATGCTGAAGGTGACGACAGTGCCGATGCTACTGACATCGGGGCAATAGATACTTCAAATAAAAGCAAAGACCTAACAAACGCAGTTCAAAAAGCGTTAAATCAAGGATTTACCCGCATAACTGTTTTAGTGAACTTGCAAGATACCAAATCTTTATCAGAAACTATTCATGAGGGTAATGCCTACCTTACCATAACTCCACGTAGTAACGGTTTGTTGGCTGACCTTTATGCAGAGAACGGAACAATTATCTCGAAAGGCCAGTCAATCCTAGATATGCGAACTACGGAAGCGGGTATTTATTATTTAAGAGTCTATCGTGGTTTGGCAAGTAATTCAACGGAAGTCAACTACAAATTGGATATCGCAGCACCAAAGCAAGAGGAACACCATTACACTCGCGATAATGATTGGATTGATGGTGGAGAGGGTGTAGATACCTTGAATGGCGGAAATGGCTTTGACCGCTTGTTTGATGACAGTGCACGAGGTGCTTATACTGGGGAGTCGTTAGAGTTTCATTTTTCGACCAAAAATATACCGAATATCACGCTACCAACAGAAACGGAATTGAGTAATGATAAATCCTCAATCCCTATTTACGATGCTCCTATTACCAAAGATAATTTCAAGATTGCTGAAAAAATATATAATTATAATTTACTAGGTTCTATCGGGAAAGCGATTGGCTTACCAGTAACCCAGTCTTGGGAAGGCAAACCTATAGTCCATATAGTTGGTAATCATAATGGCAAAGGCTTGATGGCAAGCGACTTGGCCGAAGTGCGCTGGCTTGATGCCAGTTCACTTAATCTCACCAGTCTTAAAGGCATAGAGTTATTGTCAAATCTTGAATACCTTAACCTATCCAATAATAAAATATCACTTAATGATAGCACTCAACTAAACCTACTTCCGGTAGGCTTGAAAACTCTGGCTATTGACCGAAATAGCACTTCTCTAAGTTCGACTCAACCCTTGGAAAGATTAGGAAAGCTGGAACGCCTTAGTACCGATGGGGTGCAGAATGAATATCTAACAGGATTTTTCAAAGTAGATAAAGATGGTCAGGCCATACTTAAACATTTGACCTTGTTGAGCATGGATTCCATTGCTTCATTGCAGGGAAACACTAAGCCAATATCGGATGTAAGCTTTCTTGCCCATCTTAAAGACCAATTGCAATATCTTAGCTTGATGGGTAACAAAATAAGGGATGATCAGAATGGCCTTCCTTTGCTGACAGACCTTTCAAAACTCCAAGTATTGCGCTTGGACAACAACCCAATACATAACATCGAAAGCTTGGTGGGTCGGCGAGTCATTGACGATGGTACCCAGATTATTCCATACTTGTTCACCTCGCCTGATGGGAGGTATAAAGCAAAACTGCAAGGCATCGGAAATCAAGCTTATTACGAGGTCACCGATGTTATATCTGGTAAGATCGTCATAAACACCGCACCTGGAATAGTCACAACTGATATGATTAGGGCTGGGGCATTTAGTGCTGATTCCAAGTATTTTTACGCTGCTTACCACTATGTTGTACAAAATGAGGTAAGCAAACAACCCGAAAACTACACTTGGATCGGCGAGTGGAGTCTTAATCCTAATGATGGAAACAATTTATATCCACTGATTTCAGAAGAAAAGCGTCCCGGTTCACTTACCTCGATCACTTCAGAAATTGTCTCCGCTTTTCTGATTAAATCACCGGATGGTAAGTATGAAGCGAGGCGTTGGGGCGTGGGCGATAACATCCATTTCACACTGACTGATACGGCAACCGGTAAAACAATCCTTGCAAAAACCACAGCCCAATTTTCAACTGCTAATGATGTCAAGGCAGGGGGGTTCAGTGCAGACTCAAAATATTTCTATGCCGCCTACCATTATGCTCATTCAGGCCAACAAACTTGGATAGGAAAATGGGATATTGGCAACGGTGTAAAATTGATTGATTCAGAATCAAAGACATATAGTGGTTGGCTGACAAAAGATTCGGTAGAGTTTAAAAATTTAACGGGTGTTGCAACTCCTTTACTCACGCCAGTTGGCACTACCTCGGATTCAGCTAAATCCGCGCCGGTCAATCCTAACTTTGACCTCTCTCCAAGTTTCATCCGTAATCAGGGTAGTACCGACAAAGCCTTTGAGGGAGATTACCACTATACTTCGACCAACAATGGCGGCTTGGCTCAGTGGTCATTCCCTGATTTAACTCCCGGCTATTATGATGTTTACGTTACATGGCCGAGTTCTGATTCCTCTTCTCGCTCCACACAAGTTGCTTACAGCTTGGATGTGGATACCCGTTCACGGGTCGTGTCTGGCTTGGATTCGATCATCGAACCCGTCACATTAGCGGCGGTTGAACCCATAGCCAGTAGTTCAAATTTTACGGTGGAGATTGATACTGACAAAATTGGAAATAATACCCTGTTCATCAAAGGTGATGGAGATAATGATGCCAACCTGTTCTTTGGATTTGCCTTCACAAGCAGTGAGGTTGACGGCAAAGCGCAAATTTATGTTCCCGGTGACTTTACTATTCCTCCCAGCACGATCAAGATAACGGGTTCAAAACCTTTGTCATTATTGGTCGGCAATAACTTGGTGATTAATTCCAATGTGATCATTGATGCCTCGTCTGTTGGTCAAAACCCTGGGCCTGGCGGCGGTGCGAGTGGTAGTGGGGGCGTGGGTGGCATAGGAGGTGTCGGAGGCGCGGGAGGCGCGGGAGGGCATGGAGGCGATGGTGGTGCCGGTCAATCAGGGGAGGGTGATCCTGGTGGAGCAGGAGATTCGGGATCATTGGGTATTACGGGTAACACGGGGAAGTCGGGCGGCCTAGGCGAAGCGGGGTTAAACGGATACCCCTATATATCTGGGGGCGGCATTACTCTATTAGGTACAACATCGGGATTGGGGGGAAATGGTGGAGCCTTGACAGCGGGGCCCGGTGGGCCAGGAGGGGGTAGTACAGGTAACAGTGGTAAGTCGGGTTCCAACGGTAATATAGGTAATGCGGGTCAAAATGGTGTCTCTTATTCGGGGGTAACGGGAGCCCCCGGACAAAATCTAGTCACCAGCGATTTAATTTCCGGCGGTGGCGGCGGCGCTGGTGGACAAGGGGGAAGTGGAGGCGGTGGCGGCGGCGGCGGAAGTGGCGGCGCTGGCGGTGCGGGTGGCAGTGGAGGAGGCGGTTGGTGGAAAACTTACCATTATAAACCTGGCGGTTTGGGGGGGGGCGGCGGATCCGGTGGTATCGGCGGTAATGGTGGCTCAGGTGGACAGGGCGGAGTTGGCGGTTTGGGAGGTGCTGGTGGAGGTGCTTTCGAAATTATCGCGCTTGGTTTTATGAATATCGGTGGTTCAATATTTGATGTGAGTGGCGGTGATGCAAAATCCGGCACATTAGGCAGTGTCGGCAATGCAGGTAGTTCAGGTGGATCAGGGGGGGCAGGTTCTGCTGGTGTAGGCGATCATAATATCGGGGGAAGCGGTGGTTCTGGCGGATTCGGAGGGGTAGGCGGTAGCGGTGCTTCTGGTGGAGCCGGCGGCTCTGGCGGCGGCGGTGCCGGCGGCACGGTCAAAGTCGTGGGTTCCGTAGTCAATGGCAGCGGTTTTACTGTTGATGCCAGTGGTGGCGTGAATGGCCTAGGAGCTGCTTCCGGCGGGCAAGGCCGTTGGATACTTGGAAAGAATGCGGGAGTCGTCATAAACCAAAATATTATTGGAGCCAATCCGCTAACGATAAAAGGTTCGCAAGGTATCAACCCCTTTATTGCCTCAGACTCCACTCTAATGACCCCCAATTTGATTGGGTTGAAAGATGGTGCTGCGCCTTACGGTTTGTTGCCTGATAATGTCAAACTGAGTGATAGTTTCATCAGTAACATCAAAAATAATGCAGAAGGTGTAGATGGCCTGGCAGTGGTTCGTTTAGACCATGGACTGGATGGCTTGATGCCTGATTATGCTGGTTACGATCTATTACTGCTAATCAATTTGACTGACATAGCAATGACCGGTGTGCAGTTCGGCGCGGGACGGGATGCTTATCTGACGGGCTTATTGCAAGCTGGCTATACAGTCGATAACCCAACCAAGAACACGGATGGCCCACAATCACTCCTGACACTAGATGGTAAGCGCATTTATGCCACCTTGATCCCGGAGAATACTCAATCTTTCTCGGCTATTGCTTCTCAGGGTGATACTCACTATGTTATTTCTCATAATACGCTCAATGATGGTCAGGCGCTGTTTGCCAAACCGCTTCTTTCTGTATCGGATTCAAACCCAACAGTGAATCAAGCCATGCCGCCGACAAGTGTAAATTATCTAGGCCAACAATGGCAAAAGATAAGCACTCTAAGCGTTAGCAAAACTTCCGATCACACGTTGACCCTTCCGGTTTTCACATCGACTGATGGCAAGATCGTCACGGTGGATGCGGCCATGTTGAAACGCACAGACACGGTGATATTGCCTCAGTTGAAAGTTCTTGGATTGACGGGCGACCCTCTGGACAACCATACGATGGCAGAGGGTGGTTATATCTCCGAGTTAACATCCAGAAATGTCGATGTACGCTTCACTTCCAATCAGGCACCTACAATACTCCCCATCGCTAACACGACGGGTGACGTGCTGATTTCTGCTTCCGATATCGACTCTCCCGATACAGTCACGATCAAAGCCAATTCCAACATTGACGAGAAACTCTTGGGCCTGAGTGTCAATGGAAAGACCCTGAGTATAAAACCCTATGACGGTTTTCCGGGTACTGCCCAAATTACGGTGACGGCCTACGACGGACATGGACGTTCCGCCGAAACCACTTTTGAATATACCGGCGGTGATGGCAAAGCCATTTATGGCAAAGTGTGGCAGGATACCAACGGCAATGGCAAATTGGAACCTAGCGAAACAGGCGTGGTTGAAGGTACCCAGATATTCTTGGATTTGAATAATAATAGTCAATTGGATTCCGGCGAACCAGTCACTTACACCGACATTGGCGGTTCTTATGCCGTGCATACAAATCTTCCAAATGCCAATGCCAGCAACAACACATTAATTTATAAGCCTTCCAATGGTTGGCAAACGACTAAACCAGCACTTTCGTCAATCAATTTTGCCTCAACCCTACCCGATTCAATCATCATTGAGGGTGAGTCAGAATCTGGAGTTGGACCCGGTAGTTGGAATAAGCGCCAACCCGCTTCCAATGAGAAAACGTGGTGGTTACACACTGGCGAGAAACGCACTTGGACATTTGATGTGGCCAATGCCGGCGAAGCTCGATTCCAGTTCACCACATCCAATGATTCTGCACCAGATACGCCACAAGAGAGAATCCAAGTTTCGGTTGATGGTCGTTATATTGGTGAGTTTTTTGCCAAAGACACAGGTAACCGTGGTTGGGGATTTGACTGGGACACTTTTATTACGAGCGAACAATTAGGACCAATTGATCTCATGGCTGGACGGCATACTCTCGAAATCTTTGTAGCCGAAGGGGACTTCTATGGCGTAGAAATTGACAAAATAACCGTTTTAATGAACTCAATAAATGCCAACAGTCATATTCAGAAAGCAGCAGATTTTGGTGCTAAACAAGGTACAACACCTCAAGATGACCAATCAAAGATAGATGTGTTTTATAAGGAAATTGAACCAAAGCTTGAATTCACATCCGTTCCAAAATATGAGACCTTTAATAACCTTAAGGGTAGAGTTTATAATGTCAACCCAGACAATTATGCAATAGCAGTTTATATTTTTGTTGTCGATAAGACTTGGATTGGTGGATGGTGGACAAAACCTTACTGGAGCAATCCTATAACCAACTTGAACCCCGATGGAAGTTGGGAATGCGATATCACCACAGGCGGCAAAGACGAGCTGGCAACAGAAATTCAGGCATTTTTGATTCCGAAGAATTATTATCCACCTTTGATTGGAGGAGAACATGATGGAAAAGGGCCGCTAACGCTTCCAAATGAATTATTCGAGAATTCTCTGACTTATTTGAAGGTTTCACGTACTCCAATTGCATTATCAAGTCAAGGAGTTAATTCTTCAAATACTTTGGCGATACCGGCAGAAAGTACATTGGATTTATTCCAAGGAAGTTTCGCAACAACAAGCAATCGGATGGAACCAACCGCTGTAGGTAGAAACATAGTTAATACCGCATTTTATTCTGATTTTTCGGCGGAAATAATTGGCGATCAAGATTTATCAAACACTATTAACCCGTTGGTCGCCCCGGTTATGGCCAATACAAGCAATATACTTGGCTTGCAAACTAGTCATGTCAGCACCTTGGCAATACCAGTCAGCGACCGTTTTGAAGACAATGACTCGAAACAAACGGCCAGAAATCTTGGCACTATCACCGGGAGCCGTGTTGAAACTCAACTCAGCCTAGAAACCAATGACCCGGACTGGTATCGCATTACCCTGAATTCAAAAGGCCAAGCCAACGACAAAGTTTCCATTGATTTCCTGCATTCGTCTGGCGATCTCGATTTATATCTATTCGATGCTACCGGCAGCACTCAATTGGGTAGTTCTGACGGGTTTAGCAATCATGAGGAAATCAGCCTAAACGGGTTGTTGGCCGGTGATTATCTCGTATTGGTTTCCGGTGTCTATGGTGTTAGCAATCCCGATTACAGCTTGAGCCTGAATGCTGCTTCTCAATCGGCAGGGGATCGTTTCGAAGATGATGACACGGCGCAAACTGCCAACAATTTGGGAACGATAGAAGGCAGCTATACGCAAACCCAGCTAAACATTGAAACCAACGACCCCGATTGGTTCCGCTTCAACATTGGCTTGACTGGCAAGGAAGGCAATAAAGCCGCGATTGATTTCCTGAATGCCCAAGGCGATCTTAACCTTTTCCTTTATGCTGCGGATGGCACAAGCTTGATCGCCAGTGCAGAAGGCATAGGCGACCATGAAGAAATCAGCCTAGTGGGTGTCACCCCCGGCACTTACCTGTTGAAAGTGGCAGGAAATGGTAATGTTTCCAATCCGAATTATTCTCTGCTCATCAATGCCCCGATGACCCAGATTCGGGATCGCTTCGAGGACAATGATAATGCTTCCACGGCCAGCCCATTGGGTTTGATTGCGGGTAGCCGGACGGAATCTCAATTAGCTGTCGAAAACCAAGACCAAGACTGGTATCAATTCAACTTAGGTGCGAAAGGCCAAACGGGCGATAAAGTTGCCATCGATTTCCTGCATAGCCAAGGTGATCTTGATCTGTACCTATATGATGCATCGGGGACAGTGAGGTTGGGTAGTTCCAATGGCTATGGCAACCATGAGGAAATCAGCCTTGCGAGCTTCTTGCCCGGAGAATACAAGGTGCTGGTTTATGGTAGTGGCGGAGTTAGCAATCCTGATTATACCTTGAGCATGAATGCCACACCGTCCTCCCCAACTGGTGACCGCTACGAAGACGATGATACAGCGCAATCCGCAAATGATTTGGGAAGTTTGACAGGCACTCAGACGATTACCCAGCTTAGTGTCGAAACAAATGATCCAGACTGGTTCCTGTTCACATTGGCTAGTCCCGGTCGCGCAGGCGACAAGGCGGCAATTGATTTCCTGAGTTCCCAAGGCGATTTGAACCTGTTCCTATACACTGCAAACGGAACGACTCAGATAGGGCATTCATCTGGGGCTGGCGACCATGAGGAAATCAGCCTGAAGGATATGCAACCCGGCGATTATCTGCTGAAAGTGGAAGGCATCGCCGGCATTAACAAGACTGCCTATGGTTTGACACTCATTGCCGAACCCGGCAACCACACACCGACCGTGACCAATCCCATTCCCGATCTGAATGCGACCGAAGACGGTGTTTTCAGATTTACGATTCCAGCCAATACTTTCTTTGATTTTGATGGCGACCCACTGACGCTTTCGGTATCCAGAGTTGGGGGTGGAGCTTTGCCAGCTTGGCTGGCATTTGACCCATCCACCCGAACCTTACTTGGAATTCCAAGCAATGACGATGTGGGCACGCTTAATTTAAGCGTTACCGCGCAGGATGGTTCTGGTGCCTCGGTTTCAGAGGAGTTTTTGCTGAATATCGTCAACACAAACGATGCGCCTATCGTCGCCAATCAGGTTCCAGACCAGACGGCAATCAAACTCACCAATTTCAGTTATACCCTGCCAGTGAATACATTTGTTGATGTGGATGCAGGCGACAGTTTGGTTTATTCCGTCATGCAAGCAGATTCATCGGCTTTACCGGCATGGTTAGGGTTTGATTCTGTTACTCGTACCTTATCAGGCATCCCGTCTAGCCAAGATACAGGTTCCATATCAATAAGGGTATCGGCTACCGATAAGAGTGGTTTCAGTGTCTATGATGACTTTGTTTTGATGGTAACAAATGATACCGTCATCCCTCCTTTGGTTCGTGACCGGCTGGAAGACAATGACACGAATCAAACTGCCACCGTTATCGGGCAAGTCACTGGAACACATACGGAAGATAAACTCAGCATGGAAGCCAATGACCCCGACTGGTTCCGTTTCACATTAGGCAAGAAAGGTTTGGACGGCGACAAGATAGCCATTGATTTCCGTCATACTTTGGGCGACTTGGATTTGGCTCTTTACGATGCCACAGGGACAACCCAATTGGAGGCTTCTGCCGGATTTAACAACCATGAGGAAATCAGCCTCGCCGGACGGTTGTCTGGAGACTATTTGGTATTGGTTCACGCCGCCAACGGGATCACCAACCCAGATTACACGTTGACACTGAGTGCTACACCCTCTTCAACTGGGGACCGCTTGGAAGACGACGATACCGCCCAGACGGCTACTAATCTCGGTACATTGGATGGCAGCCATACAGAATCACAACTCAGTATTGAAGCCAATGATGCCGATTGGTTCAGATTCAAAATGGGCACATCAGGAAGGGCTACCGACAAAGTAACGATTGATTTTCTGAATGCTCAAGGGGATATCAATCTATTCCTTTATTCCGTTGATGGTTCGACAGAAATCGCACATTCAACAGGTTTCGGCGACCATGAGGAAATCAGTCTTTCCGGTATTGCTCCTGGGGAATATCTGCTAAAAGTAGTCGGTGCTGCAAGCACTACGAATCCGAACTATACCTTGCGTATAGACGCTCCCCCTGCTCAAATACCAGATCGTTTTGAAGACAACGACAGTGCTTTGATGGCTACGAACTTAGGTTTAATCCATGACACTCGCCAAGAAACTCAGCTTTCAATAGAGGCTCAAGATTCTGACTGGTATAGCTTCACTCTGGATAGCAAAGGGGCGGATGGCGACAGGCTTGAAATCGACTTTCAGAATTCCTTGGGTGACCTTAATCTATTGCTTTACGATGCTACGGGAACTACGCCGCTTGGCCTTTCTGCCGGACTGGTAAATCATGAGGAAATCAGTTTGGCTGGACTGCTGCCGGGAAGGTATGCCTTATTGGTTTATGGTGCTTCCGGTGTCAGTAACCCCAATTATACCTTGAGTATCACTAAGACGGTGCCACCAATAACGGGTGATCGATTTGAAGACGACGACACTGTGCAAACGGCGACTAACTTGGGAACTCTGAATGAAAGGCAAACGGAAACCGGACTGAGTATTCAGGCAAACGATCCAGACTGGTTTAAATTTAATTTGGGTAGCCAAGGGCGCACGAACGACAAAATCGTGCTTGATTTTATTAACTCCCAAGGAGATATTAACCTTTACCTTTATGATGTCAGCGGAATAAGCCAGTTGGCTGGCTCTGAAACTACCGGAGACCATGAAGAAATCAGCCTAGCGGGTGCTGCGCCGGGTTGGTATTCGGTTAAAGTGGAAGGTAAGACTGGCGTAATCAACCCCAATTACAAATTGGATATTACGGCGCCACCTGCTCAAATTCGTGACCGTTACGAAGATAATGATGCTTCGCGGTCAGCTACCAACCTCGGTTTCCTCGCTACCAATCGTAGCGAATCGAAGCTTTCCATAGAAAGTTCTGATGAGGACTGGTTCCGTTTCAAGATTGGAAATGTCGGTAAAAGCAGCGATAAAGTGATGATCGATTTCCAACAAGCTTGGGGTGAACTTGATCTGGCACTCTATGATAATACAGGTACAAAACAACTTGTCATTTCCAACGGAAATGGCAATCATGAGGAAATTAGCTTGATGGGTTTTCCGGAGGGTGAATATTTTGCCGTAGTTTATTCACCTACACAAGTCTCTAATTCAGATTACACTTTGTCTTTCGCATGGCAGAAGCCTAACACCCCACCAACCGTCGCAATCCCTATCGTTGACCAATCGGCTAACGAAGACCAACTATTCAATTTTGAAGTGTCCATAAGTTCCTTTATAGACGAGGATATAGGGGACACACTTACTTTTAGTGCGTCTTTGAGTAATGGTTCACCACTCCCCTCTTGGTTAAACTTTAACCCAGATTCACGAATCTTTTCCGGCACACCGGGCAACAGTGATGTGGGTATTTTTAATATACAAGTCACTGCAACTGATGCGGCTTATGCTAGTGTTTCTGATGACTTTAGTATTAGTGTAAACAGTGTTAACGATGCTCCTACATTGTTGGTTCAAGATAGTGGCACTGAATACACTATGTATGGCCCCTCAGTAATCCTAGATAATCTAGCCGATGTGCATGATGAAGAGTTGGATGCCGCCAACAACTATACAGGCTCGACTATAACGTTGTCTCGCCATGGCGGGCCTAATGTAGATGATCATTTCAGCGCAACAGGAACGTTGGTGCTTGAAGGTGGTGAAGCCATCTTGGACGACTCGGTGATTGGAACATACATACAAAGCGGCGGTAGCCTAGCTATAACGTTTAATGCCACAGCAAACCAAGTAGACGAAGCGCTTCGCCAACTTACGTATGCCAACCTTAATGAAGCTCCGCCCTCTTCTGTGCAAATAGACTGGAACTTCAATGACGGCAATACAGGCAACCAAGGTAACGGCGGCTCACTAGGTATCACCCATACCACCACGGTTACCCTCAAAACGCCAGGCTTCGTCACCACGGATTTTACGTCAGCCGACGACATTGCTCGTAGCCTCACTATACAAACTGACGACAAGATAGTGGTGGCAGGCAAAAGCTGGAATGGTAAAAACTTCGATTTTGCGCTAGCCCGCTACCTCAACTCTGGCATCCTAGATACTACTTTTGGATCAGGTGGTAAAGCCACCGCAGCTATTGGTAATGTGGATGATGCCGCCTATGGAGTCGTCCTGCAAACTGATAAGATTATAATCGTTGGGGAAAGTTGGAATGGCAGCAATTACGATTTCGCCATGGCCCGTTTTAACGCAAACGGCACTCTAGACAGCAGCTTTGGCAGCAACGGCAAACTTACCGCCAATATTGGTTTCGCTAATGATTCAGCTTACGGCGTAGCTGTGCAATCGGATGGCAAAATCATCGTGGCCGGGGAAAGCTGGAATGGGCACGATAAGGATTTTGCGCTAGCCCGTTTTAGCACTGATGGAACACTGGACACGTCCTTCAGTGGCGATGGTAAGCTCACCATGTCCTTCGGCACATTAGACGATGTTGCCTATGGTGTCGCTATGCAGGCCGACAAGATACTGGTAGCAGGGAAAAGTTGGAACGGCAGAAATTTCGATTTCGCGTTGGCCCGTATTAATGCCGATGGTACTCTAGACACTAGTTTCAACGGCAATGGCAAACTCACCACAGCTATCGGCATCGCTGATGATTCTGCCTATAGCCTTGCTGTGCAAGCTGACGGCAAAATCGTCATGGCAGGAGAAAGCTGGAACGGGCACGACAGGGACTTCGCTCTGGCCCGTTTCAACACTGACGGAATTCTAGACACTAGCTTTAGCAACGATGGAAAGCTCACAATTGGTATCGGCACAGCCGACGATTCTGCTTATGGCGTAGCACTTCAGACCGATGGTAAAATTGTCTTATCTGGAAAAAGTTGGAATGGCAGCAATTTTGACTTCGCCTTAGCCCGCATCAACACCGACGCAACTCTAGACTCGTCCTTTAGCTATGACGGCAAGCTCGTTACCGCTACCAGCCCATCCGATGATTCTGGTCGCAGCATCGGTGTACAATCCGATGGTAGGATTGTCGTGGCTGGAGCATCATGGAATGGTGCCAATCAAAACTTCGCCCTAGCGCACTACCAATCCGATGGCAAACCAGACACCACAATCCAAACCAAAAATCTTGGAATAGATAGTCATCTTCTTGAGTTTAACATTGCTTTTAACACTTTAGAGATCGATGCTAACGCCTCCACAGCCATATCATCACCTCTATACGATATAAATGGGCAACAAACTCAATACCTAACCCTATCGATAAACCCCGCAAACTCCATTGCTGAGTCTTTAATCAGTGATGACAGCATTGATGTCAAAACCAGCATAAGTAGTGGCAACAATTTAAATCAACCAGTTATTCTCAACGAACAGAATTTACCTGCTGTCTCCATAACTATAGATCGTTTACCCCAAAACCCTCAGTCGATACCTCAGTCTATCGAATCGCCCATCGAAGCTTATATTAAAACATTAACTTCCATAAATTCCCCAGAATTGGCAGATATAACCACCAACATTGAAAGAATCGAAACACCGCAGCAATTGGAGACAGATGCTAGGTATCTAATAGATCCCGGCCTAGCTGTTGACAAAAACACTGATAAACGCAATGTAGAAATTAACGCTTCCACTATTGCTTCATCTAATTCATATAATCCAAGTGATCAACAACCTCTAATCCTTACCACCACCAGTGACCTCATCACCGAGACACTAATTAGTAATGGTGGCAACAATGTCATTTCCAACATAGGTAGTGATAACAACTTAAATGAAGGAGACAATCTCAACAACCACGTATTAAACACACTTACCGAAACAGTGGATAAGCCACATTCTGAAACTATGCCTAAGCTTAACGCCGAACCCATTAAGGAAAACATTCAAGCACAAAACTCGAATGCCCTTTTAGAAGCGGCGGATGCCATAACCAATCTAGAAGTGATCGCCAAAAAGCAGCGCACAGAGACAGGCAATTTGGCCATGTCATTAACAATAAATACTGGACTGCCTGGCTCATTAAGGGGGCTCCCTACCCCATTAATTGACTGGGATGGTCAGTTGGACAAAGCCGATCTTCCAGCGAAGCACCGTTTTGCCAATCGTACTACAGTTAAGCCATTTTCTTGGCATAGGGATTTCGTCAACGGAGCATCTGCCTCTTCTCACCCAAACAGAGACATCCGCATCTTCCTCCCTTCACCCACGCAACAGTCTCTGGCGCGATGAAACAATTAATGGTGGAGATTTTTTAATAGATATTGACAGGCCGCAAGACAACCCCGCGATGCCAGACCGCCTTTACGGGCTTGGTCGGCTATTCAGATATCTATGGTCGACTTCACACGCAAACGGCGCAGGTGCACTGAGTGAGGCATCCGATGGCCGGATGGCGAAACGGGTCGGGGCGGCAGAGTAATCGAGGCTTGGTCACCGCTTTGCAGGATGACCAAGCCCTATGGGGCGGTGTCCAATCTTAGCCACATTCCGCCGCCATGCGTCGGAAACCCCGGCTTTTTGGAAGGTCGTGGTTGTCGGTTAAGACTTATTTATCAGTTTAAAGCTGATAGATATAACCGAATAATCATTCAATTCCAAACAATGGGGGGTTGTTTGGCGTTAGCTGTTTTATAGGTGACGGCCATCAGTGTATGAGTGACAGGCGCCCTCCATCCACGATGACCGCCAGAACACGGGCCGGACGGTGGGCCGGGCATGACTCTAGCGGCGGCCCC
>CAIOOA010000051.1 GCA_903859815.1 uncultured Methylococcaceae bacterium
GCTGTTGGTTGAGACCTCCAAAAAAACTGCTGGCTTGACACGACTAGAATTGGGAGACGCTAAACTGACCTAAAGCCACGCCAGCAGTGGCTTTGCAAGAAATTCTATGGGACTTTAGTGTCGTTTGTTTAAACGTACCCATTAATACGTTTCAACAGACATTCGCATTTTTCGATACATCAACTAACTTTGACCAACTTCTCGAATTCATCCACAGGCAAAGGCTTTGAAAACAGGTATCCCTGCCCATAATAGCACCCGATTTGTTTGAGGATATCGTACTGGTCTTGAGTCTCGATGCCTTCTGCGATGACTTTTATGCCTAGTTTGTGCGCCATTACGACGATGGCTTCACACAGAGCCAGATCATTAGAATAGGGGGCTAGATTTTGTACGAAGGATTGGTCGATCTTTAGTTGGTCGAAGGGCAAGCGTGTTAGATAAGCCAGCGATGAATAGCCAGTGCCGAAATCGTCTAATGAAAAGCGTATCCCAACCTCCTTGAGTGTGTTCATTTTGGTGGCGGCATCGCTAAGGTCGGCAAGAACCACAGTTTCGGTGAGTTCAAGCATTAGTTTGCTAGGGTCAATCCCGGTATCCCGGACTATTTCAAGAACCCTGTTAACGAAATTGGGCTGACGAAATTGATGTATGCTGATATTGACGGCAAGGTATGAATGTAACCAATCAGTGTTTCTTTCCCAGGATTTTAGTAAAGCGCAAGCGGACTCCAGCACCCACTGCCCGATGGGTTGGATAAGCCCGGTTTCCTCTGCCAGCGGAATAAATTCATGGGGGGAAATCAACCCTTGCTTGGGGTGATCCCAACGCAACAGCACTTCGACCCCAATCATTTTTTGGTCGTGACCTACCTCGGTCTGACAAAAGAGTTTAAATTGGTTTTTCGCTAGGGCATGGCGTAAATCATTGATCAGAGCGACTTGTGTGTTGATGGACAACTGCATCTGGAAATCGAAGAAACATAGGGTATTGCGACCCGCATTCTTGGCTTGGTACAAGGCAATGTCCGCCTGTTTTAGTAATTCGTCGGGGGTAGTGTTCTGTCCGAAGAACAAGGTGATGCCAATACTGGCGCTACAGTAGCACTCGTGACTGGCGAGACAATACACTTGGTTGAGCCTGTCGAGAATTTTCCCGCCGACTTTTTGGGTATGGACGGTAGCCGCTTCGGGATCACCATCCAGTCCTGTCAGCATCACTACGAATTCGTCCCCCCCTAGGCGTGCCACCGTGTCACACTCGCGCACACAGGCGATGATGCGGCTTGCCACTTCTTGCAGTAACTGGTCGCCCTTGTCATGACCCAAGGTATCGTTCAGTGTTTTAAAGTTGTCCAGATCAATGAACATCAGTGCGCCATGCAGTCTGCTGCGGACGCTGGTTGCCAAGGCTTGTTGCAACCGATCCAACAAAAGCCGACGGTTGGGTAGTTGAGTCAGCGGGTCGTAGAAAGCCAACTGCTTGATTTCTTCCTCCGCCTGTTTGCGTTCGGTGATGTTGGTGATGGCTGCCACAAAACCGGTAACCTGTCCGGACCCATCGCGCATCGGTGCATAACGCACGGCCATGACTTTGCGCCCCCATGGGGTTTCCTCCGGCAATTCAGCCTCGAACTCGACAGTCTGCCCGGCCAAGGCTTGCAGCATATAGGGTTGGGCTTGGGCGAAGGCTTGCCCGCCAATTATTTTGTGTACATGCTGACCGTAAAAAGCCTCGGGCGACAGTCCAAACAGTTCCGAATAGCGGATGTTCACGAAGCGGTAGCA
>CAIOOA010000052.1 GCA_903859815.1 uncultured Methylococcaceae bacterium
GATAATCAAGGTACTGGTTTGTGTGCCGGTGTTGCCGCCTATCCCTGCGACTATTGGCATTAACGAGGCCAATGCTACGATCTGCTCAATGGTATTCTCGAACAATCCGATGACGCGAGTGCTGACAAAGGCGGTGATTAGGTTCATGCCCAACCAAAACCAGCGGTTTTTCAAACTTTGCCAAATGCCGGAGAACAAATCCTCCTCTTCCAGCAGGCCCGCTTGGTTGAGAATTTCGTCATCGGATTCTTCGCGGATATAATCGACGATGGCATCAACGCAAATGCGGCCTTGCAAACGGTTGTTCTCATCCACCACGGGCGCGGTCAGCAGGTCGTAGCGTTCAAATGCACGGGCTGCATCGGCTGCCTCGTCATTGAGCTTGAAATGCACCATCTCTTTTGACATCAATTCGGACACAAGTTCGTCCGGGTTGTTGATGACTAAACGTCTTAGCGATAAAACACCTTTGAGGACATTTTGATTGTCCACCACAAATAATTTGTCAGTATGTTCAGGTAGATTGCCCCTTCGCCTCAGATAACGCAACACCACGCCCAAGGTGATGTCATCGCGTATGGCGACCATGCCGAAATCCATCAAGGAGGCTACCGTGTCATCCTCATGCGACAGCACCGATTCTAAACGGGCGCGGTTCTGGTCATTGAGGGATTCCAACAGTTCCTGTAAAACCTCTTCCGGCAGGTCGGGGGCCAAGTCGGCAATTTCATCAGTGTCGAGTTGCTCGGTGGCAGATAGCAACTCGTCGGGGTCCATGTCGGAGATGAGCGTTTGCCGAACCGCGTCGGAAACGTCCAATAGAATTTGGCCATCCAACTCGGACTTGACCATGTTCCATATGACCAAGCGTTGCTGCAATGGCAAGGCTTCCAAAATGTAAGCGATGTCGGCGGAATGGAGTTGGTCTAGCTTTTGTTTCAGCGCAACCTGATGTTGCTTGTGCAACAAGGTTTCGACGAGATCATGGCGGGGCATGTCTTGGTGTTGGAGGATGGTTTCCTCCAATTTCTGCTTGGTCAGCAGTTCGATGACCTCTTCCAAGTGCTGCTTGAGCAAATCTTCAGTGGGAGTGTTGTTTGCGTTAAGCTCTGCCATGATATGCGCCTAGAGGGGTCAATGCTATGCGGTTTGAGTTCTGATGGGGCGACCTGATGGTCTGTTTGGCCTAGTGCGTCCCCCGTTTTCGTTTTGAAAAAATGAACATTGTCTATGACTTAAGGTTTATAAGGCCATCTTAATGTCGGGGCATGAAGTCAAGTCCCGGTAAATGGCATCCAATTGGGCTTTCGAATGTGCCTGAATAGTTACGGTCACCGACATGTATTTTCCCCCACCGCTGAGTTTGCTGGACAGTGCATTATCGGAGATTTCGGGAGCATGACGCCGTGCAATTTCCAATACCGAGGCGGTCAAGCCCGGCTGATTCAAGCCAAACACTTTCACTGGGAATTCACAAGGGAATTCGAACAAGGTAGCTTGCTCTTCGCTCATTAACCTTTCCTTAACACTTCTTTATGCTCTTGGTATAGCGCGTTCATTCTCAGCCATAACGGGCCAGGTTGACCCTTGCCTACCGTTTTACCATCCAATTCGATAACGGGTAGCACCTCGCGAGTCGAACTGGTCAGCCAAACCTCTTCGGCATTGTGTAATTCATCTTCCAATATTTTGCGCTGTTCCAAGGGTATATGATTGTCTTGCGCGATCTCGACGACCAAATCCCGTGTGATGCCCGGCAGAATATCGTTACCCTTGGGCGGGGTGAGCAACACTCCGTCAAGCACCGCAAACAAGTTGCTGGCCGCCCCTTCAAGGGCGAACCCATCGCGGATCAATATCGCCTCGGCGCAACCACCTTCCACTGCCTGTTGCCTTTGCAATACGTTTGCCAACAAGGTGACGGCCTTGATATGACACCATTGCCAACGGATGTCGGGTACGGTGATTGCCTTCACCCCTGAAGCAGGGATTGGTGCGATGGGGGTACACATCGCAAAGACCGTGGGCGCGACTCCTTTGGGGAAAGCATGGTCCCGTTTAGGGCCAACCCCCCGGGTGATTTGCAAATAAATCTGCTGGTCTTCCATGCCTTGTATGAGCCGGGCGAACATGTCTCCCCATTCCTCTGAGGTCAACGGTTGGTCCATGCGGATGCCGGCAAGGCTATTATCCAGTCGCTCCAAATGTTCAGCCAAGCGAAACGGCTTCCCGCCATAGACTGGGATTACTTCATAGACACCATCGCCAAACAGAAATCCCCGGTCAAGCACCGAGACTTTGGCTTGATGCAACGGCAAAAATTCGCCGTTGAGATAAACAATCAAGTCTTGACTGATCATGTTGTCTATTTTTTAAACATCAGTTGCAACGAGTCGAAGGCGCGTCGGAACAGTCCACCTTCCGGGATTGGCTTCAAAGACACCAGATCGGTTTGTGCAATCATTTGGTCATTTAACACCACTTTGATGGACCCCAATTTATCATTTTGATTGACCGGGGCCACCGTTGAGTTATTCACTTCCATGGATGCCTTTAAGCTTTGATATTGGCCTCGGGGAAACGTGACATAGAAATCCTTCATCAGGCCGACTTCTGCCATGGATACTTCGCCTTTCCATATCCGGGCCTCGGTCAGTTTTTCATTGGCTTTATATAGCAATTTAGTTTCGTAGAAGTGGAAACCATAGTTCAGCAAGGTTTGGTTGGCTTGCGCACGTTCTTTATCGCTTTTGGTGTTCAGCACCACCGAAACCAATCTCATGCCGTCACGAAGTGCCGAAGCCACCAAGCAATAACCCGCCCCATCGGTATGGCCTGTCTTGACCCCGTCCACGGTGGAATCTATCCAAAGCAACCTATTGCGGTTGGTTTGTTTGATTCCATTGAATAAAAATTCTTTGATCGAATGCCATTTGTAATATTCTGGAAATTCCTCAATCAAGGCGTTGGTCAGGGTTAACAAGTCTCTTGCAGTGGTGTAATGCTCAGGGTCGGGAAGCCCCATGCTGTTTTTGTAGTGGGTATTCTTCATGCCCAAACGCTCGGCGTTTTGATTCATCACTTGAGCGAAAACGGTCTCATCCCCCGCCACATGCTCGGCCAAGGCCACACTGGCATCATTACCGGATTGTACGATCATCCCTTTTAGCAGATTTTCCACTGAAATCTGCGCCCCCACTTGGGCGAACATGCGCGAGCCTTCGGTACGCCATGCCTTTTCACTGACGGTGACCATGGTATCCAGTTTGAGGCTGCCTTTGGCTAGTTCACGGAAAATCACGTAGGCAGTCATGATCTTAGTCAAGCTGGCGGGTTCCAAGCGTTGATCTGCATTACTTTCAGCTAAAACACGCCCACTATTGTGGTCAGCCAAAATGTAGGCTTTGGCGCTCACTTCGGGTGGTGCTGGAATTTGTACCGGATCAATGGCCGAAACTGGGCTAACAAAAGTGAGCAGCAAGAAAAACAGGCAGAACAAACTGGATCGCATCCGATAAGACCTCATTAGGTTAAACATTTTCTTCATCATGAATTGCAAAAAATGTTGTCCATTGTATCATGGTGCAAAGGGCAAGGTTTGGTTTCGTTGGGCGCTTCAGCAATTCTCATTATGAGACAAAGCGTTGATGTATAACCCGTCATTCCTGCCGGGAAGCAGGAATGCAGTCACAGGGACGTGAAACTAGGATTTGCCAGTCATATTTAATCAGACACTTATGTACCGACAAGTTACCATCCGTGGCGCTGGATTCCGGCAGTCCGTGCCGGAGTGACGGCGATTTAGCCATAATGAGAATGGCTGTGGGCGCTTCCAGCAATTCACCGTTTAGCCTCAATCCCACCCGTTTTATTGCGATTCCAAAGGCGGAATCAGCTTGCGATGGGTCTGGATGGACATCAATATGCCGAATCCTGCCAGCAAAGTCACCATGGATGTGCCTCCATAGCTGATCATCGGCAGCGGCACTCCGACCACGGGCAGTATGCCGATGACCATGCCTACGTTGACAAAGACATACACAAAAAAAGTCACGGTCAATGCCCCGCTTAACAGCCTATTGAACTTATCTTGGGCCTGAACCACAATGTAAAAACAGCGTGCCATGATGAACAAATAAATCGCCAACAATCCTGCGCACCCAAGCAAGCCAAACTCTTCGGCCAGCACGGCAAACACGAAATCGGTGGAGGGTTCGGGTAGGAAATCCAAGTGGGATTGGGTCCCATGCAGCCAACCTTTGCCATAGATGCCGCCAGAGCCAATGGCAATTTTCGATTGGATTATGTGATAGCCCCGGCCCAAGGGGTCGGATTCGGGATTTAAGAACATCAGCACCCGGTCGCGCTGATAGCCATGCATGAAATGCCATAGCACTGGCATAAGACTGCCTCCCAACACAGCGAGCGCTAAGATGTAGTTCCAGCCTAATCCAGCTAGGAATAGTACCGCCCAGCCGGCGGCAAACACCAGCAAGGCGGTGCCCAAATCGGGTTGTTTGGCGATCATCAAGGTGGGGACGAGAATCAAAGTGCCTGCCATCAACACATGATGGAGAGCGGGGGGCATAGGTTGGGAGGCCAAAAACCAAGCGATCATCATCGGCATGGTCAGCTTGACCATTTCGGAAGGCTGAAAACGCACCACGCCGAGGTTAAGCCAGCGGGTTGCCCCTAGGGATGTCTCGCCGATGACGAGTACGGCGGCAAGCAATACCACGCCGAACAGGTAAAGCAACGGGCTATAGAGGCGTAGATGGTGGGGGTGAATTTGGGCGATGATAACCATGATCCCCATAGCCAAGCCTAGTCGTCCTGCTTGGCGAAACACCATTTCTATTTTCTGGCCACCTGCGCTGTACAGCACGACAAATGCCACACAAGATAGCAACAACAACCCGATCAACAAAGGCATATCCACATGCAAGCGTTGTGACCAAGAACGGCCCGCTTTTGGTTCGTATAGGGGGATTTCCTCTATGAGGGGATCATTAATCATGGTTCGCTTGCCCTTTCAGATAATATTGCATGATGGTTTTGGCGATGGGTGCTGCAACCGACCCGCCATGCCCACCGTTTTCGACGATGACCGCAACCGCAATTCGAGGGGCTTCCGCAGGTGCGAAGGCGATAAACCATGCGTGATCTTTAAGTTGGGCCTTGACCCTCATGCTCTTGTAACTTTGTCCTTGTCCGACCGAGAAAACTTGGGCTGTCCCGGTTTTGCCGGCGATATGGTAAGTCAACCCGGCAGCAATGCCTTTGGCTGTGCCCCGTCCGCTATGGACAACATCCACCATGGCATCCACCACGGCTCGCCAATTGGCGGGTGGAATCGAGATGTTCTCGACATTCCTCAAAGGGAATGGGTTCTCGGTGTCAGGTGGCGCTTTCATACGCTCGACTACACGCGGTACGATCACCTGGCCCTTGTTGGCTAGGATCGCGGTTGCCCTAGCCATTTGGAGCGGCGTGGTCTGCACATACCCTTGACCGATGCCGGCAATCAGGCTTTCGCCGGGAAACCAAGCCGACTTGCGCGTCTTCGTTTTCCATTCCGTGGAAGGGTATATGCCGGCTTTTTCCCCATCCATGTCGATCCCGGTTTTTTCGCCAAATCCAAATTTCCGCATGTATTGGTTCATGCGATCAATCCCCAAGCGCAAGGCAAGTTGGTAAAAATACACGTCACAGGATTGGGTGATGGCAAGCCGCAAATCCACTCCCCCATGCCCGGATTTCTTCCAATCCCGGTAGCGGTGATCACTGCCGGGCAGACGGAAAAACCCGGGGCATCCAACCCGCTTGCCCGGAGTAATTTGACCGAATTCCAGCCCAGCCAAGGCCATGAATGGCTTGACCGTGGAGCCGGGAGGGTAAATGCCGCGCAACACGCGATTATACAAGGGACGGTCAGGGGAGTTTTGCAGGACCGCAAATTGATCCCGGCTGATGCCTTGCACAAACGGATTGGGGTCAAAGCTAGGGTTGCTTGCCATTGCCAAGACGTGACCGGTGGAAGGCTCGATGGCGACCGCTGCCCCCCGATATTCGCGCAAGGCATCTTGGGCGACTTTTTGCATACCGATGTCTAAACTCAAATACAGGTCGGCGCCCGATTGTGGCTCGGTCCGTCCCAACACACTGATGGACCGGCCTTGCACATTGGTTTCCAATTCCTCGTACCCAGCCTTGCCGTGCAAAACGTCTTCGTAGGCTTTCTCCACCCCGCTTTTGCCAATGTGATAGGTTCCGCTGTAAATCGAAGGGTCAAGCTTTTGCAACTCAGCTTCGCTGATCCGCCCGACATAACCCACCACATGGGCGGTCAATTCGCCATAAGGGTAAGTTCGCAACATGCGTCTTTGCACTTCGACACCGGGAAAGTGTGGCATCCTCACTGAGAACAAAGCGATTTCTTCTTCGCTGAGTTGAATCCGCAAGGGTATCGCCTCAAATCCTTTGTGCCGCCTACGCAAGGTATTGAATCGATCTATTTCATCCTCAGTTAGGTTGAGTAGGGTTTTTAACTCAGCCAGAGTCGTGTCTATGTCAGGGACTCGATCCAGGAAAACCTCAAGGCTATAAGTAGGGTAATTGTTTGCCAATACCTCGCCATTGCGGTCAATGATCATTCCCCGCGTGGGCGGCAGAGGCGAGATTTTGACCCGGTTATCCTGCGCCAAGCTGGCATAATGGGAATGGCCGACCACTTGCAAGTAAATCAGCCGGATCAGCAAGCCTACGGTGGCAATATTGATGAACAGCACACAGGCAACAATGCGGTTGAGAAACACCTTGTTCTCAAAGAAGCGGTCCTTTTCGTTAAAGTCGAGATTCATCATGCCGCACGATTAGAGTGGACGGTAGGCCGGGTGATTGAAAGCCCTGTTGTGTTGCAACACATAATCAGGCAATGTTATAAGCCCTACGCACCAGACGAAGCAGGGGTAAAATGGCAGGCCAAACCAATGCGCCTACCAACGAGGGCAACCAATAGATAAAACCGAAAGGAATCGTCGACTTGATGTTCTGCGTCCAACTGATGAGTATTTGGCTGATTAATAACAGCAATAACACTGAGATTGTCTGTTGAAAAAGCGGATAAGCCCTCAAACGATTATGTAGTTTGACGCAAGCGAAAATAACCACGGAATAGGCTAAAGCATGTTGTCCCAACATTCTGCCAGTCAATACATCGCTCAACAAACCCATGGCCCATGCATAGCCAACTCCGACTCGCTCAGGTATGGCAATCGCCCAATAGATCAAAAACAATAACATCCAGTCGGGATTATAAATAAACAACTCCGCTGGTAATGGCATGATGCGCAAAATCATGGCCGAGAGTAGGCTAGCCAATACCACTAATCGAGTCGCCGTTCTATTTTGCAGCATGGCTAGTGGTGCTGTCCTTGGGGGAGGAGACCTGATCGGGTACTCGGGGTATCGGGTCTGGTTTGTTCCAAACCAGCAACAACTCACGATTACGGTCTAGCTTTGCCACGGGAGCCGCTGCAAATTTGGCGAAGGCGTTTCCTTCGCCGTTGGCCGCAACCACTGTTGCCACCGGATAGCCTTGCGGGAACACCCCCCCCATCCCAGAAGTGACCAATACATCACCCGGTTGAATGTCGGCGTTACTACTTAAAAAAGGCAGGCTGAGCTTGTCAATTTGCCCAGTGCCTTGGGCGATTGTCCGCAGTCCGTTGCGGTTCACTTGCACGGGGATGGCGTGGTTGGGGTCGGTAATCAGAATGATCTCCGAGCTTTGCGGGTTCACCCGCAACACTTGACCGACTACACCATGGGCATCCATGACTGGCTGTCCGGGGTAGACCCCGAAACGGCTACCTTTGTTGACGACGACGACATGCTCATAAGGCACCAAATTGACCGCCAATAATTCGGCAATCATGACTTGCTCGCCCAGCTTGAAGGACGTATCCAACAAGCCCCTCAAGCGGAGGTTCTCTTGTTCCAAGGCAGCAAACTTTGACAATTTGGCACTCAGCAGCAAATGTTCCCTGCGCAATTCTTCGTTTTCGGCAAGTAGTCCCGCATGGGATGAAAAAGCCTCCCCAAGCTTTTTGATGCCCTGCGTCGGCGAACTGACCAACTGTTGCAAGGGATAGACAACCGATGTCAGCAGGTCGCGAAATGGAGTCAGCAGGGATTGCTGTTCACAGGCCAGCAACGCCAACGAAGCAAACACACAGACAAACAAGCCCGTGTTTGGAGATGACCGTTTAGTGAATATGGGTTTCATGACAAACCACTCCCCGAATGACCCGCCAAGGCGGATTGACACACCACCGCTTATTCGAGAGAGAAGGGGGCAGAGCCTTTTTCGTCAAGCAATTCCAATACTTTCCCGCCGCCCCTCGCCACACACGTGAGCGGGTCTTCAGCGATCAACACTGGCAAGCCCGTCTCCTCGGCGATCAAACGGTCGATGTCCTTCAGC
>CAIOOA010000053.1 GCA_903859815.1 uncultured Methylococcaceae bacterium
GCGATTCCACGCGACTTGTTGGAGTCTGAGTTGTTCGGTCATGAGCGAGGCGCTTTCACCGGCGCGGCGGCAAGACGGGCGGGGCGCTTTGAACAGGCAGATGGTGGCACACTCTTTCTCGATGAAATTGGTGATATGCCTCAGGAACTGCAAACTCGGCTATTGCGAGTGCTGGCCGACGGGGAGTTTTTTCCAGTCGGCGGTCATGCACCAGTCAAGGTGGATGTCCGCATCATCGCCGCCACCCATCAAAATCTTGAATCTTTGGTTCAGGATGGTCGATTTCGTGAAGATTTATTCCACCGGCTGAACGTTATCCGCGTCCATATCCCGCCCTTGCGTGAACGCCGCCAAGACATCCCGCTATTGCTGAAGCATTTTCTGCAAGAGGCCAGCACCGAACTGAATGTAGAACCCAAAAGCTTGCTTCCCGAAGTGGAAGAAGTGCTGTGCAAGCTTGATTGGCCCGGCAATGTTCGCCAGATGGAAAACACTTGCCGCTGGATCACCGTGATGGCTGCCGGTCGGGAGGTGCATATCGACGACCTGCCACCCGAACTGCTGCAAGCCAAGCCCGAGGTAATTCCTATTGGAGCGGCGTGGGAAGAAGTTTTCAAGCAATGGGTGGACTCGCAATTGAAAAAGGGTGACCGCAACATCGCCAAAGAGGCCATTGACCAAGCGGAAAGCATTTTAATCACGACCGCCCTGCAATTCACCCGCGGGCGCAGGCAGGAAGCGGCAAAACTGCTGGGTTACGGTCGCAACACGCTGACCCGCAAGGTGAGTGAGTTGAATTTGGACGCTTGACGATGAGCTTCAAAAATATTTGCACCCTCTATCTTGCATTAAGCTTGTTTAGCGGCTTGGCCCATGCGGAGACAGCCCCCTCCCCTACTGCAAAATTGGGTAAGATCGGACATATCATTGTCATCTATCTTGAAAACCATAGTTTCGACAATCTGTACGGACTGTTTCCGGGCGCTGAAGGCATCGCCCAAGCCAAACCGGAAAACACGCTGCAAGTGGATGCGAATGGCAAAGTGTACGACAAACTGCCCAAGATCATGGACAGCAGGCAAAATCCACCCGTCATTGATACTCGCTTCCCCGACGATCTGCCCAACAAGCCATTCATGATCGACCAATATGTCCCTGATGACGAAAAAATCGGCGACCTAGTCCATCAATTCAATCAGCACCAGACCCAAATCAATGGTGGGTTCAATAATCGATTCGCGGAAGTGTCCAATGCGGGTGGCTTGGTCATGGGCTATTACGACGGCAACAAATTGCCACTCTGGCACTATGCCAAACGCTATACCTTGGCCGATCACTTCTTCCAAGCCGCTTTCGGTGGTTCCTTTCTCAATCATCAATGGTTGGCCTGTGCCTGCACACCGCGCTATGAAAATGCGCCAGATTCATTGAAACAAAGTATTGACCCTAGTACCGGCAAACCTTTCAAAGACCCTATACTCACACCGGACGGGTATGTCGTCAATGCCATGTTCCCGTCCGAAGGTCCGCTGCCGAAAAACCCAGGCGACCGAGTTTTGCCGCCACTTGAACAAGCAACCTTGGGTGACCGCTTATCCGATCAAGGCGTGGATTGGGCTTGGTACGCCGGCGGTTGGAACGACGCGGTTTCCGGCCATCCCGACCCGTTGTTTCAATTTCACCATCAACCCTATACGTATTTCAAACGCTATGCGGCAAACTCCACTGAACGGGCCAAGCATTTGAAAGATCTGACTGACTTACTGGAAGGCATCGACAAGGGCGAATTGCCACCGGTAGTGTTTTACAAGCCCATTGGTTCGCTGAATGAGCATCCTGGCTATGCCGATGTGCTACACAGTGAAAAACATATTGTTGAGCTATTGGGCAAATTGGAGCATAGCAAAATTTGGAAAGACAGCGTGGTGATTGTCACTTATGACGAGTTCGGGGGGTTTTGGGATCATGTCCCTCCGCCCAAAGTGGATCGCTGGGGTCCGGGCAGCCGGGTTCCTGCGATTATCGTGTCGCCTTTCGCCCATCGGAACCATGTCGATCACACGGTCTATGACACCACCTCCATCCTAAAGCTGATTGAAGACCGCTTCGGGCTCAAGCCTCTAGGAGATCGGGATGGCAAGGCCAACAGCTTGGGAAATGCTTTGAAACTATAAGTTTGCAATTTTCCAAGCAGCAATTTCGCTTTCGTCACATCAGGCAACGCCAAACACTGGTAAAATGAGACGCTATGAACTTGGCGTTCCGTTGATTACAGAATGAGGTTGATTGGATGAATGTGTTTGCCACTTTGTTGTATATCGAGTGTCCCACCGAACTCGATTGCGATGCCTCGGGAACAAACCCGGCATTTCAAGTGATTTTCTGCGCCGATGGCGAAATCCCGTTTCCCCAGGTCATCATTCATGGGCAAGGGATGCAAAAGCTCATTAATGGCAGTGCCATTCGCTTGAAAGGGGAAGTGGCTGGTGAATGGGCTTATGTCGCCTCGGTTCCGGCTGGCTTGCTTGGGCCGGGTGTCATCAGCATACAAGTGGAAGGGTGCAGGAAAGCAGACTTGAGCCAGGCCAGCGGTGCGGACTGGATCAAAGCCTATCATCGGGTGCAACTGTCTGGACAAAACCACCACGCCAAGACGCACTTTCACATGACGGGCGATGTGAAGATTTACTTCGGCATCCACAAGCACATGCATCAACCTTATTACAATAGCATTGATCGCTATTATTGGGATGGCGAGAAAGACTCTATTTTCGGGTCGCGGTCGGGATGCTATACGTCTTTCATACCCTCCGCCGTCCGCCAATACATCGGAGGCAATCTGCCTCATGCTGGACTGTCGACCAGTTGGAGTGGTTCATTGATTGAACAATTGAACCGCTGTGCGTCCGAGGGCTTGTGCGGTGATAGTTTTGCCGGCTGGAATCACGAACTACGCGACATTGCCCAAGCCAAGACTAGCCTTGACAACCATCGGCTATCCTTTTCCGCCTTCGGCTTTTTTCATCCTTTGATGCCACTGATACCGGCAAGGGACATTGTCAAGCAAATCAACTGGCATCGGGGTATCATTCACGATGCGTTTGGGGTTGAAGCCTCAAGGGTTTTATTCCCGCCTGAAACGGCCTTTCATGTAAGAATGATTCCTGCATTGGTCGAAGCCGGTATGCATGCGGTCATCTATGATTCCATCCATCGTTTCCGTGCCTGCCAATATTACCCCTATGCAGGCATGGGCGAAGGGATGTTGCCGCCCAACCCGGCGGATCAGGTCAATCCACCCGCAGACGACTGGCTCAAATTGCACAATATATGGGCGGGGTCAAAAATTTCCCCGTCGCAATTGCGCCCGGAATACGTTTACTATGAAGGCCCGGACGGGCAACGCCATCAGATCATCGCCATACCGGCTGAGCGCTATATTGGCAACGAAGACGCCCGTGGGGGTTTTGGGGCGTTGCAATATCCTGCCGTATTGGGCCAAGTGTATAACCAAGTGGTGGAAACCGGCAGTTACGATCCTAGGCATCCGCCATTTTTCCTGCTCCATTCCGACGGTGACAACCACGGCGGAGGGGCCGACAGTTATTACAAAAACAACACCGGGCGTTTGGTGGAATGGCTTAAAGACGACCCCCGCTTTGAATTAACCACTGTCGAAGACTATTTGCAGCAATTCCCGCCTGACCCTGCCAATGCCGTCCATATTGAACCGGGTTCTTGGGCCGGGGCCGACAATGGCGACCCGCAGTTCATGAAATGGTTCAGTCGCTACGACCAAGCCTACTCGCCCGATTTAAACTCTTGGGCAGTGTTGACGGCCTTCCAAAATGTCGTACACAGTATGGAAGACGCAGCACCCGGTCATCCCCAATTGAACGAATGCATTCGTCTATTGTTGACAGCCGAAACCAGTTGCTACTGGTATTGGACGGGGCAAGAGGTTTGGGATGCGCAAGTCACCCAAGCCGCCAATAGGGCTTATGCCGAACTGGCACCCACTATTGATGGGCTGGTCAATGCGGGACATGACCGGACTGGCCCGACCATTTTTGCACCTTGGGTCACCCCGGAAAATCCGGGTGGGCATAAATGGGGGCAAGGCAGTCTGGTCAACGCACCCCGCGAAGGCACGGTGCATACCTTTGTTTATGATATAGCCGGCATCAAATCGGTTAGACTGATACTGCGCACCCAGTGCGGGGAAACTTGGTTGGATATGCATAATAATGGTGCTTATCCCTGTAAAACCGGAGCCACCGTCACTGCTGATTATTTCACCGTCGAACTGCCTGTCGGTGCGGGTGATGTGCGCTACTTCATTGAAGCCGAGGATCATTGTGGCAATACCTCACGCAGCAGTTTGGAGCGGATTTATCTGGCTTGAGGGTTTTGGCTATCCAAACCTGGACATACCAACCGAGGCGCATTCATGTATGGGACATTTAAAATGCGCTTCGATCATTTTCCAAAAAGTCTGATCACTTATGCCAAACACGCATGTAAAAATGACACCAGACCCCGACGCAAAGGAATTCAAACCTGAATTGTGGCACTGTGCGAACCCATTCGGCAAAAGCTCGACCTTGGCTGTGTACTATATTGTGGCTCCAGTCGTCCAATACTAAAATAGCCCCATCCACTAAGCGTGGTGTCAGAAACTCCAAGCAATCTTTGGTCGCCTCATAAAGATCGCAATCAATTCTGGCATAAGCCACTGGACCCAATGCGGCTGCTTCAGGCTGCTTCAAGCTGTCAGAGAAATAACCTTCCACTAGCTTTATCCTTGGACGATCTGCTGCATTGATATTATTTTCGACCTCTGCCCGAGAGGCGGAATACATCCCTTCTTTCCAAAAACTACTATCGAAATCAGAATTCGGTGCTGGCAACCCTTTGAAACTGTCAAAACCCCATATCTCGCGATCACTCAAACCAGCTCGCTCGGTCATTTCGAAAAGTTCTTGAATCCAGTGACCTTGGAATATGCCAAATTCGACAAAGGAGCCTGGCATGTTTTTACACTTCATCTCATTGATCAGTTCTTCCGCATATTCATGCTCGACTTTACTAAGTGCATCCATACACTTCTGAAACCACACACTATCCTCTGGATAAACCGATTGCAGCATTGTTTGCGTGAGATCGGTAGGGACTGGCCTACCAAAAATTTCAGTTGTAAATTGTGTATAGTATTCTGACCAGTGAGCCATTGGCTTCTCCATTTTGTTAATTTGTTTAAGTTCAAAGGAAGGGATTCATGAGAAATGATCGGTTTCATTGGCCGTTGTTTCTCAATTGATGGGAATTTCCTCAATTATTGTATCCAATCCAAGACCTAGTTGCATAACTTCAAAACAATCAACCGACAAACTTGTCCTACAGTTGACTTGGAAAGAACACCCTAAGCCTTTTCACATGCCCGACGGACAGCCGACACATTGTCTGCATGGCTCTTTGCGTTACGCAGAACATTCCGGCGATGTTCTCGGTCAGACAAAAAACCTTCTACCCGGCTGGCTTAATTCAATTTATTCTTCTTCCAACGCTTTTGATGGTTCAAAGCCAATTGCACGGTGACCCGCTTCATGTATTCATGCGATTCCAGCATCCTGAAAAGAGCCTGATAATAGCTTTTCACTTCATCAATGCTAAGTTCGGGAGGCAATCGGTCTGGCTCGTTTTCCAGAATTTCGATGATTTGGACGATTTCTTTCTGGTCCTCTTCACTCACTGGCTGAATTTGATCTCCACGGGCCACCGTCAAGTTGCCCAATGCCGCCATATATCCATATAACTCATCGGCGGTCTTGAAACTGGTTAGATCGACATCCACATCCATATCTATAGGTGGAAGAGGCGCGGGCGGCGGCGGCGGCGGAAGCAGCCGCGCCTCGGCAAAGGCAGGATGCGTTTGGTAGACTGATCCCATCGCATGTAGGATCGGCATCGGCAAATTGATCCTTATTGTCAATCGCCTAACTTCGGCGAAGTGTTGGTTGAAAATCTCGCGTCGGCCATTATCCGGTGTTTCCTGATCGGTGTTGACCTTGACCATATACTCTTCCATGGCTTGAGTATGGTAGATCAGACTCGCGTAATCTTCGTCAGAAAAAACAGTATTATTAAAGGGCCTTTGAAATATATCATTGGACAAAAAATTGTCGTACCTCATACTACTCTCCTACTGATTTATACTCTAGTTTTAATGTGATCCGCCATCATTCGGCAGAACCCATCCTTAGTTTCCGCATTACGGCCTTACATGGCTTTGAATTCCAGCCGCAACATGAGTTGCATCAAGCCCTCGTCGGCCTTTTCACCCGGCTCAGCCACGGCGCGGACTACCGCATAAAGTTTCGTCGCCTCCAACCACTCGGCGGGGTCAAATTCATCGAACGTACATTCGGGATGCTTCTCCATGAAATGCAGGGTCGAGCGCATGAAGCCCTCGTTCTCCTCGTCCTCCTCGTAAAGCATCTGCCGCGCCTCCGCGTCAAAACCGGCCAAACCCGGCAAGTGCCGGGCCATATCCGCGAGGGACTCTTCGGCCTGTTGAATCCAGCCGTCTTCGTCCTCGGCGCGGCAACCGTCGAGATCGTTGAGGATGTCCCGGAATGTATCGTTGACAATGTCCTCATTCTCCCGTAGTCGTAACGAGCGTTGCATCAGGATTTGGTTTTTCAATCCTCTGAACGTCGCTTGCATTTGCTGGAATTGTTCGTCTGAAAGTATGGGTTTCAATTTGTCATACATTGCAGTTTTTATGGTGTCGATAACAATGGGGGTGAAACGTAAGGCGTTAGACCGCGTAGGGCTTGGATTAACATTCGGCGCACTGCTGGTCGATCTCGCCGTGCGCGTCGCGGGTCTAAGCCTTTTACTATTAGGATTCAGACGAAAGCATCAGTTGCCTTAGCAAATTTTCAGGAATATGGCTCATATGGTCAACGCGATGAACCAAACAAGCGCCGCGCTCACTGGCAGCGGCGGCAATCAGAGAATCGGCCAACGGCAAGCGTTTGGGTGTGGCACGCGCCAAATCGAAAGCGGCGAAAGCCAGCCGTTCATCGATTGCCACCACATCATTTACAAGCAACCTGTAAGCCTCGGCAGTTTGGCGAGCTTCGCCATCACTTGCCCCAAGTTCCCGCAAGCGTCTGGCAAACTCGGTGAGCGTCACACTCGCCAGCAAAATATCTGCCGCCCCATCATCGAAAATCGCTTGCACTTGTTGCCAACCCGCTTCGCGGCGGTAATGAGCGAGTAACGCGGAAGTATCGAACAAAAAGAGCATCTGGCCTAATTCTCGGCTTCGCGTTCCGCGATCAATTCAGCGATGCTATCCCGTTCTGGCGAGAACCGTAGCCCGGCCCCGAGTAGCCGCCGGGCTAATTCCCCGCGCACTGGAATGACACGAACTAAGATTTCATCCCTGCCTTCAATCGGCGACCAATCCAACCGCCAACCCGGCTGAATGCCAAATTGACGGCTAATGTCTTCGGGTATTGGAATCGTATGGCTTGAAGTGACGGTGGTTATCATGGCTGAACCTATATTTTTGTTGATGATGTAATGCAGAATGATTTGACAATTCAAGACGCTGTTCGATTTTTTCAACTCGGCGGATCACAGAGTTCATGGGCTCGCGGTCGCTACCTGACAGCGCATAAAGGCTACCCAAAGTTTGTTCCATGACAGATAAACGCAGTTCTATACGATTTAATCTTTCGCTGTGTTCATTTTGCACACCACGAATAGCGCGGATGTTCGAGGACAGAACCTTCAACATTTTCAGTCATGGTCGATTAACTCCTAAGCATTAATCTTTGATAATGCCGCCACTCAGCATTTAACCTGTACAACTATTGTAATTACCAATCAATTTTTCAATGCCCATTGCTCATGGTTGGCGGATGCATATTCTGAATAATTCGTTCTGTTTGAATATCTTCGTTGAAAAATTCCTTTTCCTTCTTCATTTTGTCATTGGTGCATGACATTAGCGTTTGCCAATTTTGCCATGTTTTTTCACATTCGGGTGGCGGCTTGTACCATTTCTTAAATTCGGCCTGTTTTCTGGCTAGGGCTTTGCTTTTTTCCTGAGCTATTGTCAAATTTTCGGCTTGTAGTCTTTCCTGTTCACCTTGCTGGATTTGCTTAATTTTCTCAAGCTCAATTGATTTTTGGGCTTTGATGGCAAGTTCTTCTTGGGCTTCGTGTTCCTTGATGGATTCTTTAATTCGGGCTGCTTCGATTTTTGATTCTGTCCATTTAGTGAACGCTCCATATGCCCCAATCACAATAGTGCATTGGGCCAGAGCAAGAAGGATGAATGCTATAGCCACTCCTGCTGCAATCTGTAAAACCAGTTTCATTGGTTTGGCTCTCAAAGTTCGCTAGTTCCCAAGTCCCACAGACTGTGAAAGTATTCGGTTTTTGCCCATTTTGACAACAAAAAATCAATGGGTTAGAGTCGATAAATTGCCGTATTGGGCAATTCTTTCACAGTCTCCCCATCTTGGGAACGAGTAAAACTTAATGGACGTGTCGGAGACCGTGGGAACGATCAAATTTGCTAAGGCATTAAAAATTGAAATAAACATCAAAACCACTTAGGCTAGAATGAATTTTAGCCACGCTAGTGCTTCCTTGAAGTATGTGCCTAGTGCGGCGCCCAAAAATAATGTTACAAGCCAAATAAAGGCTGAAGCGACTTGGCGACTCCGCTTGCCCTTTTCAGACTGTACCACTAGTTCTTGACGGAGAACCTCCTCGATTTCCCTGCGGAACGCAGAGAATTGCTCTTGATTTGTTGTGGCTAACAATGCATAATGTTCAGCTAGTTTCTTCTTTTCTTCAATATCAAAAAGCAGCTTGTCTAGCTTTTCTGCTTCATCATTAAGCTCGGCTTGCATGTCTATGATAATGGTACTAGCAGTAGCGATATGACTGCGAGCTTCTTCCACCCTTTCTCGTGCTGCCTTCTCGTTTCCTAATTCAGGTAACCAATCAGCGAGGTATTTTCCTATCGCATGAGACGAGACAGATCGAATCTGTTCCTCGGTAAAGAGCTTTCCGGTAACGAGGCGAATCAGCTCAGTGCTAACAGCATTGGCGAGCATGTTGATACTTAGCATAGCTCCTCCTTTTTAGTATCTAACTATAGTTTTAGCCACCAACCACCCCCTTTATCACCCCCACCACCTCCTTCACCTGCTCCTCCGTCAACTCTGGAAACATCGGCAGCGACAAACACCGCTTCACCACGGCTTCGGTATTGGGCAAACTAACCCCCTCACAATACTCCGCGAATACCTTTTGCTGATGCAATGGCACGGGGTAATAGATGGCACAAGCGATATTGGCCTTTTGCAAAGCTGCCATGATGTCGTCGCGTTGGTCGCTGAGTAGGGTATATTGATGATAGACATGTATGCCTTTGCCGTCTTCGTAAGGGGTTTCCAGCGGTAGGTCAGCCATCAATTGCGAATACAAATGGGCGGCACGGCGGCGACCAGCATTGAATTCCTCGATATGTTTCAACTTTACCCGCAAGATGACCGCTTGCAACTCGTCCAAACGGCAGTTGTAGCCGATGACATCATGGTAATAGCGCACTTCTGAGCCATGATTGCGCAGCACTTTGATTTGCTGGGCAAGTTCGTCGGAATTTGTCATGACCATGCCACCGTCACCATAAGCGCCTAGGTTCTTACTGGGGAAAAAGCTTGTGCCGGAAGCCAGACCCATGCTGCCGGTTTGCTTGCCATCCACTGATGCGCCAAACGATTGGGCGCAGTCTTCGATGATTTTCAAACCATGCTTGTCACAAACGGCTTGGATGCCTGCCATGTCGCAGGGTTGGCCGAACAAATGCACCGGCATGACGGCTTTAGTCTTTGGTGTGATCGCGGCTTCGATGGCTTCGGGGGTGATGTTGAAGGTGCGCGGATCAATATCCACAAACACCGGCTTGGCGCGGACATAGCAAATCGCTTCCGCCGTGGCGATGAAGGTAAACGCGGAGGTGATGACTTCGTCCCCCTCCCCTATTCCCGCCGCCAGCAAGCACAGGTGCAGCGCCTCGGTGCCGTTGGCGACGGCGATGGCATGTTTTACCCCCAAGTATTCTGCCGACTCCTTCTCAAAAGCTTGGACATTCGGACCCATCACAAAAGCCGTGTTTTCCAACGCGGCATGGAGACCCGCATCAATTTCGTCTTTGATTAATGCATATTGGGTTTTTAAATCAACCATAGGTATCATGAGGCTTATAACTCCTTTGGAATGTGTAGATGATTTTGTTGCTGAATACCATGCATGTTAAAGGATTGATCAACAAAAACGAATAGGTATTTGAAGCAAATTTCTCTCAATTGCCCGCGCCCCACGAACACAATGCAACCCTGCATAGACCTCAATGCAATGCTGCATAGACCTCGATGCAATGCTGCATAGACCCCAATGCAATGCTGCATAGACCCCAATGCAATGCTGCATAGACCCCAATGCACTGCTGCATCGACCCCACTGCAATGCTGCATAGACCCCCATGCAATGCTGCATAGACC
>CAIOOA010000054.1 GCA_903859815.1 uncultured Methylococcaceae bacterium
AGGTGATGGGCGGCGATCTTGACGGCTGCGGACTGAAAATCGAATAATTTGTCGCCAAATATGGCGGGAATACGGAATTCAGACAAACCGACCCTAGCCTCTTGCGCCAAGTGGTAAGCCATCTTGAGATAGACATGGTAAGGCGGAACTAGCCTCTCCCCTGCCCAACTTTGGTCGATGATGTCAGCCAACTCCTTGGATATGTCGATGCACCAGCGGTCTTTCCAGCGGTCTTCAAACCATGCGGCCAGTTTCTCACTGGCATCCCCGTCCAGCACATCAACATTCAATTCGCCTTGCTTGGAGAGTCCCGCCAAGGTCAGATTGCTACTGCCCAAATAACCGACGATAGGATTGATGGGATCTGTCCGATACAGCAAATACAGCTTGGCGTGTAAGGGATGGCGCAGGTAAACCTTGACAAGCAATTTCTTGGCGCGGAGTTGGCCGGACAATTGCTGTAGGGTTTGTTCGTCGTCGTTGGTCGGGACACCGAAAGTCAGTTGCCGACGGAAGTCTTCGGCAATGCGCTTTTTTTCACGGATGGCTGCTTGATTGTCGATAGTCTCCTCAAGTTCGCCCAACCGGAGGATTTGACGCAATTCGTCGGTAGGCGTGACATGCATTCCGACGAGTAGGCGGCAAGCTTTGCCATCGCCACCGGGCCAACGGTCAACATAATGGGCAAGAGGCCGCCACCCCCGGAGGTTGAAGTAGCCAACGCAAAAATCGGCCCTGTAGGCAACATTGATGGTTTCACTGAGTGCGGGCAGTAGTGATTTTTCAATGTTGTCGAAGATGCGAGGCATGATTTCAGCTTGCGGGGATTGGATCGCAGGCCAAGATCGTCTTCATTTTACTTTCGGCCTGTACGCCTTGAGCGTACCGGTGACGGACACATCGACGGTGACAACGACCGTCGCCATTTCCGATCATAATCGCGGTATTGCAAAATACCGCCGGGAATGACATCCTTCAAATCGGGGATGGGCGTACCCCAGACATAATCGGCATCGTCACCCATCGGGCCAAAATCAGCCGAGCTTCCGGCTCCCGCCTGAAGCAGGGCGCTGTTCGCCAAATCCCAACATTCCCCAGCCCCGACCGATTGGCCAATTTTGCCAACAGCCCACTTAACCACTTTCTGATTCAGTGTATCCGCCATAATCCAATCCCCCCTAGTCCGTCAACTTATTGCACTCGCCATCCCGTTTTGATGACCGAGACCGTTTGTACTATCGCCCTGACTTTATAACACCTGCCATCCGCTTTCGGCGTATTGGCAGATTCTAAACCTTTTTGGGCTTGGGTTTTGCCGTTGCCTTGGCTTTTGCTGCCGTAGCTTCCTCAGTTTTGGCTTTGGGTTTGGCAGCCGTAGTTTCCTCAGTCTTGGCCTTGGTTTTTGCTGTCGTGGTCGCTTTGGGCTTTGGCTTGGGTTTGTGCGCCTCCACCACACGATCCTTAAACAATTTGCCGGGAGTGAATGTCGGAAGGGTCGCCTCGGCAATCTCAATGGGTTCGCCGGTCTGGGGGTTGCGCCCTGCCCTTGCGGCCCGGTGATGAGGCTCGAAGTTTCCAAATCCAACCAGTTGCACCTTGTCACCTCCCGCAACCGTAGCCTCGATGGTTTCCAGCAAAGCATCAATGGTATTGATGGTATCGACCTGGGTATGGCCCGTTTTCTCAGAGATGGAGTTTATCAGTTCGGCTTTGTTCATAGTGGTGGCCTTTGTTGTTATTTGAATGATCGAAGTGGAGCTAAACTTACCAGTCATTATAGCTGCGGTAAACAATGGCGGATAACCTGTCACGGAAGACAACAGGGCAACGCCATTGACGATTGAATTGCAAGATGCCTGTCACCAATGTCTTGTTTGTCAAGAATCCATACTCACCACTGCCCGGTAAAACCAATGA
>CAIOOA010000055.1 GCA_903859815.1 uncultured Methylococcaceae bacterium
CCAAAACACCGTTCCAGCGTTGGTTGCGATGCGCACCCATGCGCTGGCTGTTTCCCTCTGTTGACCTAATCATCACGGTTTCGGAAGGGGTCATTGAGGACACCATCAAGGTTGCCAACTATCCTCGGGAAAAGCTGGTTGCCATTTCCAGCCCAATTGTCACGCCTGAGGTATATCGGAAAGGCGATGAACCGGTGGACCACCCATGGCTGAATGACCCAAATGTCCGTGTCATCATGGGGGCTGGCCGATTGGCAAAAGAAAAAGACTTTGCCACTCTGATCAAAGCCTTCAAATTAGTCCGGCAGCAGCAAGATTGCAAACTCATCATTATTGGTGAAGGGCCATTGCGCCAAGACTTGGAGCAATTGATTGCCGAGCTCGACCTGAAAGATCAGGTTTCTTTGCCGGGATACGCCAAAAACCCTTATGCTTGGATGAAAAAAGCCAAGCTATTTGTTTTGTCCTCGGCTTGGGAAGGCTCTGGAAACGTGCTGATTGAAGCCATGGCGATGGGTGTTCCCGCCGTGTCAACCGACTGTCCATTTGGTCCAAGTGAAACCTTGGCTAATGGCAAATACGGTCAATTGGTTCCGGTTGGCGACCCGGAAGCCATGGCAAAGGCCATCCTAGAAACCTTGTCTAATCCACTCTCGTTGGATCAATTGCAAGAAGCGGTCGCGCCCTTTTCGTTGGAACACAGCACACAACGCTACTTGGAAGTATTGGGTTTGGCATGATGACAGAAGGCGTTTCGTTACAAAATCACAACACCATTGGCGGTCATGCCGGCTTAACTAGGCCCGACATTATCGGCGGCCTCGGTCTTTCCCTGTTTTTTCTTTTCTTTCAACTGAATGCAACCGTTTCCTATATCGGCTTATTATTGACGCTTGTCGTATTCGCTTACCAAGCCAATTTATGGAAACCTCTACTCAAACAAGACCCGGCGGCATTGGGTTACTTGTTGATTATTTTCTATATTCTTGGCTATTGCCTCTGGGCTGAGTTTGCACTTCCTGAAACAGCGCAAGACCAAAGGACGGCTTTAATCATTTTATTCCATTGGTTGTTATTTATCCCCGTTGGATGGCAGATTTTTTGGCAAAGGAAGTACATAAATATTTTATTATCAATATTAGCCATCGGTTTGTTGATTCGGATACTCGTCAACTTGAACTGGGCAGATATTAGCAATGGATTAAGCGCAGAAAGAACAGGTTTTGGCATGGCTGAAACTGTGTTCGCCCCTATTGCCGGCAGCATCGCATTAGGCTTTTTAATGCTTTCCCCTCGCATGATTGACCATCAAGTCGATACTGCAAAATGGCTAAGCAATTTGAAATTTTTCGTTGGAATGATTGGCTTTTTAATAATACTCGAATCCTTAGTGCTCTCGCAAACGAGAGGGGTATGGCTTGCTGCGGCCTTGGTATTTCCTATCGCCTTATTAATACGATACAAAAAATACTTAATCAGCCGTCAGTTTTTCACTGGTAAAAGCATAATCGCGCTCATCTTTCTCTTCGCCTGTGGTGGTTTGTTTCTGTATCAAAATCATGAAACCATTGTTAAGCGCATTAATTCCGAACAGATTCAGTCTAAACCTGAAGTTGTGCTAAAAACAATGGAAGGTCAACCAGTTCTGATGACAACCAGTGTGGGTTATCGAAGAATTATATGGGCCATTGGTTTTCATAAATGGCTGGAAAGGCCTTTTTTAGGATGGGGTCCGGGCAGCACTGAATCATTGATAAACCAAGCAAATAACCCAGTGCTGTCTCAATCCTTGACGCTTAAGGATGGCACCAAGGTGACTCTGCATATATCCCACTTGCATAATCTGTATTTGGAACTGTTGGTGCGCTTCGGCGCATTGGGTACTTTGATATTTCTCGCCTTGCCGGTATTACTGATTGCGAATGTACGAAAGGCACAAATCAATGGCAGAGTTCCATGGGATTACGCCTGTTTCATCTATGCCGGCTGGGTATTTTTGGCAATCATGGTGTTATTTGATTTCCAATTGTTCAAATTTGCTTGGCGTAATTACTGTGTTATATGGGCAGGACTGACCTACGCTGTGCATATTGAAAACCTCTGGGTTGAACAAGCCCAACTAGCTGCCCAGCCTGTTACCGAATATCCAGCCGCACATGCGGAAGAAACTTTTAATGGCCCTGAACGCATGAAAAAACCATCGTCCAAGCATCGCAAAAGCAGCATTGCCATTTATCGTCGACTCATCGGGTATGGAATGCCCTATTGGAAAATATTCGCCGTGTCCGTCGTTTCCATGTCGATCTATGCCATGCTCGGGCCGGCTTTTGCCAAGTTGATCCAGCCTTTGATTGACGGCAGCTTTATCCAAAACGACCCGACATTCCTTCGCAAAGCACCCGCCATCCTGCTTGGCCTTTCGTTAATTCGTGGCATTACTGGCTTTTTGGGGGATTATTGCTCTGGCTTGGTAGGCCGTCGCATTATCGCCGACATGCGCCGCCAGCTTTTCGACCAATTCTTAAACTTGCCCTGCGAATATTACGACCGGGCATCCTCTGGCGAATTACTCTCCAAACTACTCTACAACACCGAGCAAGTCGCCCAAGCGATGACCGAAGGTGCAGTCAACTTAATCAAGGATGGTTTGAGCATGGTTGGCTTGACCGCCTTAATGGTTTACGAAAACGTCCAATTGTCGATGATCTTCCTGATTGTCGGGCCTATTTTGGGCGTGAGTGTGCGCAAAATCACCTTGCGCTTCCGCAAAATCTCTTCGCGCATCCAAGACTCCATGGGCAGCGTCGGACATGTCACTCAAGAAGTCATTGAGGCTCAGCGCATCGTCAAAGTATTCAACGGTAAGGCTTATGAAACCATCAAATTCGCCAAGGAGAACGAGCATAACCAAAAGCAACAAATGAAATTAATCACCACCAACGCAATGAGCGGCTCGGTGATCCAATTGATTTACGTCAGCGGTTTTGCAGCCATCCTTTATGTGGTTTCCATTGAGGCTGTCCGCCAAACCATCACACCCGGCAGTTTGATCGCGTTTATTGCCGCAATGGCCATGATGCAAAGCCCCATCAAGCGCTTCACCCAAGCCATAGGCGTCGTGCAAAAAGGGGTTGCCGCCAGCGAAAGCATTTTTGAGATGGTGGATATGGAACGCGAAAAGGACACAGGCCATTTGGAGTTGGACAAAGTTGAGGGTCGAATCGAATACCGTCACGTCAGCCTAGAATATCGGGATCGCCAAGAAAAGGCGATAGACGACTTGTCGCTCAATGTCCCCTCCGGCAAAACCATCGCGCTTGTTGGGCAATCTGGCAGCGGCAAAACCTCCCTCATTCGCTTATTGCCTAGGTTATACGAAGCGACAGAAGGTCAGATATTGATCGACGGTCACGACATACGCGACTTTACGCTGGAAAATTTACGCAAGCATGTCGCTTATGTCGGGCAAGAAGTCACTTTATTCAACGACACCGTCGCCAACAATATCGCCTATGGTTGCCGCGACCAACTGTCTTTGCAAGAAATCAAAGAAGCCGCCCGAGCAGCCTATGCCTTGGATTTTATTGAGGATTTGCCGCAGGGTTTTGACACTCAGGTTGGGCAACAGGGCATAGTGCTATCCGGCGGACAACGGCAACGCATCGCCATCGCCCGCGCCTTGCTGAAAAACGCCCCGATACTGATACTAGACGAGGCCACTTCGGCCTTGGATGCAGAATCGGAGCGCTACGTCCAAGATGCACTTGAAGTATTGATGCGCAACCGCACCACGTTAATCGTCGCCCACCGGCTTTCCACCATTCAAAACGCCGATAAGATTTATGTGTTAAGGGCAGGGTGTATTTTGGAATCCGGTACTCATGACGAGTTAATGGGCCGCGAGTCGTTCTATGCGGAATTGAATCGGATGCAGTTTAATCATGCATTAGAAGGCTAAGCTGTCAATGAAGTTTAGAAGTTTAAAGCCATGTGAGGAGGTTTTGTTGAATGAAAGGTTTCTCGTAAGATATTCATTACATAAGGTGTGGCGTGGTTGATTTTATTAGAAAACGGCTTCAAGTATTCGTTTCTTCTACATACACTGATCTTATCCACGAACGTCAGGCGGCGGTGGAAGCCATATTGACGGCTGGTCACATTCCTGCTGGCATGGAATTATTCACTTCCGGCGATGAATCCCAAATGGAGGTTATCAAACAATGGATTCAAGAATCCGATGTTTTTCTGCTGATCCTTGGTGGACGATATGGTAGTGTGGAACCTACATCAAATAAAAGCTACACCCAGCTTGAATATGAATATGCTGTCAGTTTAGGCAAACCGTTATTTGCTTGCGTCATCACAGATAGTGCGTTGGATAATCGAGTCAGAAGCGTTGGCTCATCTGCAATGGAAACAACCTACTCACGAGAGCTTAAAGTATTTCGAGATTTAGTATTGAGTAAGATGGTAAGATTTTGGGATGATTTTAAAGATATTAAAATTGCTGTGGGAGAAACGCTATCAACTCACGCTAGACGTGATGATTTGTTGGGTTGGGTTCGCGCCAGCCAAGAAGCGAATATGCCAGCCCTTGCGGATGAAATTGCCCGACTGAGTAGCGAAAACGCAGATTTACGCAACAATCTATCGAACAAAACAACCATAATTAACAATTATTTAACTTACTCTGAAATTGAAGCTTTATTAATTAAAAATGAATTACTTGAAAAAACGCTACAATTAAGAGAGATTTATAAAGATAACTTATCTATAAGAAGACTAGAATTGATGATGTCTGAACCAGAAATAAAGGAATTAATTATGTTACAAATTATTAGAAACGTTAACGGCATATCAGATGATCCAGTGTATGTATTGACTGATACTGGTCGCGTTTTTATCAATAAACTAGAGGCTGAGAGACTTAAAAAATATCCCGACTATCTTAAGTCTTTTCTATAAATTAACGAAATATTTTAGACCAACTTGGTTTATAAAATATATAATATAAGAAGCATGCTTATTTGAGTTTTGCATATTCTGATTATTAAGTAATGGTTCAGAATTTTTCATAAATCGTTTTAAGTAAACACATGCCGGACGAATTTTTCTAAATAAAATGGAAGTTGAACGTTTAAGTTCTGAAAACTAAACCATGAAAGTCTCATAAATTCTGCGCTTACTTAATAGACTTTATCGGAAACCTTCTGCTCAATACTTAACGACGTGACCACTCAGGGGGTTTCCGATAAAGTCTAATATACAAGAAGCCATTGCATTTCATCTGGATGGGTTACGCGAAGACGGTTTGCCTATTCCCAGTCCTTCGACCATCGTCGAGTATTGTGAACTGGCAGCTTAATCACACCTATTCAATTTCCCACTTGGAAAACATGATCTAATAAAATTGGATCATGCGTTAGCACAACCTACCGCTTTGGCTCGTTATTCATTCACTGCAATCTTTTCTATTCCCTTGCTCAAGACAATCGCAATTATTGAAAAGAAGGGTGAAATGCATTCTTTTGCCTTAGGGTTCACAGCCAATGCTGACGTGAAGATGGCTAACCGTTAGAATAGGCAGATATTTCAACTGATGGAAACACCAAACCTATGCGCACTAGCCAATTTCCCTTGAACACTGTAAAGGAAACCCCCGCCGATGCTGAAATTATCAGCCATCAACTAATGCTGCGGGCGGGATTGATCCGTAAACTCGCCGCTGGGCTTTACACCTGGCTACCGCTGGGTTTAAAAGTGCTGCGCAAGGTGGAGCGGGTCGTGCGCGAGGAAATGGATAAAGCCGGTGCTTTAGAAGTGTCGATGCCGGTCGTCCAACCCGCCGAGCTTTGGCAAGAATCCGGGCGTTGGGAAAAATATGGCCCGGAACTAGCCCGGTTAAAAGACCGGCATGAACGCGAATTTTGCCTAGGGCCGACCCACGAGGAAATCATCACCGATCTGGCTAGGAGCGAAATTAAAAGCTACAAGCAGTTGCCGATCAATTATTACCAGATACAAACCAAGTTTCGCGATGAAATCCGCCCGCGTTTCGGAGTCATGCGCGCTCGCGAATTTTTAATGAAAGATGCTTATTCTTTTCATTTGAACCAAGAATCCTTACAACACACCTATGATGCCATGTACTTGGCCTACAGCAATATCTTCACGCGACTGGGCCTGAAGTTTCGCCCGGTGCTGGCCGACACGGGTGCCATTGGCGGCAGTCACTCGCATGAATTCCATGTGCTGGCGGATTCTGGCGAGGATGCCATCGCCTTTTCCAGCGAAAGCCAATATGCCGCCAATGTGGAGCAAGCCGAAGCGCTGGCATTGGAACTACCCGCCGAAGCCCCTGCTGAGTTGACTTTGGTTGACACCCCCGGACAACACAGCATTGAGGCGGTTGGAGCATTTCTAAAAATAGCACCCAATCGAATTTTGAAGACGTTATTTGTGGCTGGCGAGGAACAACCTGTCATTGCCTTATTACTGAGAGGCGACCACGAACTGAATGCAGTCAAAGCGGCTAAATTGGCCGGGGTTGCATCCCCATTGCGCTTCGCCACTGAGGCGGAAGTTCGAGCCGCCGCCGGCTGCTCGCCGGGTTCTTTAGGGCCAATCGGACTGAAAATACCCATGTTTGCTGACCGAAGTGCGGCTAAATTGGTGAATTTTGTTTGTGGAGCCAACCAAGACGGCAAGCATTATACGGGTGTCAACTGGGGTCGTGACCTGCCGCATCCTGAAACGGTTGCCGATATTCGCAATGTCGTCGATGGTGACCTCAGCCCGGATGGGCTTGGCAGTTTGAGCATAGCGCGTGGCATCGAAGTGGGCCATATCTTCCAGTTGGGCATCAAGTATAGCGAGGCAATGAATGCCACTGTGCTGAATGAGGAAGGCAGGGCACAGGTGATGATCATGGGCTGTTATGGCATCGGCATTACTCGTGTCGTTGCCGCTGCCATCGAGCAAAACAATGATGCCAAGGGCATCATTTGGCCTCAAGCCTTGGCCCCGTTTGATATCGCGTTATTACCCATGAACATGCACTCCTCCTCTAAGGTCATGGAAAAAGCCGAACAACTCTATGCCGAGCTTAAAGCAGCCGGTTTTGACGTGCTGTTCGATGACCGCAAAGCCCGCCCCGGTGTGATGTTCGCGGACATGGAATTGATCGGCATTCCCCACCGCATCGTTGTCAGTGACAAAGGCTTGGACGCGGGAACCTTGGAATACAAGGGACGGAAGGATGGGGAAAATCAGCACATAGCCATCGGCGAGATTGTCGATTTTCTCCGTGCATTTTCATAAAAAAGCTTGTTGAACCCTTTAACGTTTAAATTAAAGCGAGCAACTGTATGAAGATAATGAAAATAATTCCACCCCCGGCCCATGCCTTGCTCATTCTACTCATTTGCAAGGGCTTGGACATGCTCTTACCCAGAACGGTGGACATATTTTTACCCACCTTTGGCGCTGTTATTGCTTTGCCAGGGTTAATCTTCATTTTTTGGGCTTGGATTCACTTTTTCTTGAATAAGACGACTCCAATCCCAAACGGAGAACCTAGTGCGCTGGTGACTGGCGGACCCTATCGCTACACACGCAACCCTATGTATCTAGGTTTGTTGATGATATTGGCAAGCGTAGGTTTTTTTTCCGGTTCGCCCGTTTATTTGCTTAGCCCTGTAGCCCTTTTCCTCATCGTTGACCGTCTTTTCATACCCGATGAGGAGGCAAAACTGGAACAGCTTTTTGACACTCGCTTTACTGAATTTAAGCGTCAAGTGAAAAGATGGCTATGAATTGCTAACATTGAAATCGAAAAATTACCGATGCGGGTCGATATGCTAAAATATCGTGAAAATCTGCTTGGCAGGATCAACCTAAGCATAGTGAGGGCATCTCGCCCCCAACCTGCAAGATCCGACTGAATGTCGGCCTGTATATCCACCTATCATTTTTACAGCAAAAGTAAGGTAAGATAAATCATGAAATCAAACTTAATTGTAGCCAGAATCCTCCAGTTCGTTGTTTCGCTGGTTTTTATCAGCGCGGTGATGTTTTACATTGGCGTATTGCTTATGCTGCCGCTTGCCGTTTTCTGGTATTCGGTAAAAATAGCCACTTTGTTACTGCCTTTTTTACCAACAGCGATCTCTGTGATAATCGGCGTAGCCGTCTTAGGTTACGTCGGGTTTAAAGTTTCCAGCATGAGTGAAATTTTAAACACCGTAGTTCAGGTAGGGGTTGATCTTGTCGAATTTGGCTACAAACAAAAAGAACGGTTTGACCCGATCATCGAAAGCTCAGTGGAACATAACCGGGCTAAAGTTGCCTGAGCATCCGACCATCCCATTGAACCCCGCTAATGCGGGGTTTTTTGTTTTATTCACTGATGTTTCGCAGGGATGCAAGTTTACTAATTTCTAGCTTATCGGGAGCGTCAAAGCTTGCTTTGACAAGTGAAAAGGAAATAGCTTGCTACGCCTGTCAAAGCAAGTTTTACGCTCCATGCTGAGTAATCGATATGACAAAATTAGACGCCTACAAACGCATCCATTCACTTCGATATTGATTAAGACGATGGTGAACTCCTCCACGAACTCAATTTTGATGAAGTCTGGAGTCGTCATTTTGACAAAAAGCGTGGAGCGGGTGATGGGATTCGAACCCACGACAGCTTGCTTGGGAAGCAAGAACTCTACCACTGAGCTACACCCGCATTGCTTAGTGAGATTTTACGGATTTTCTCAGCCAATCACAATGGGTAAGATGAACTAATCGCAGTGACTTAGCATCAAATTAACATCGGTCACTAAACCGATCAATGAAATCAACAATGTCTGCAACGGGGAGAAATCTATGGTATTGCTCGGTTTACTCGGCACAATCATTTCCATGCTTTGTTCAGTTTGGTTTTACCGGACTGCTGCCGCAAAGGGCGCGCCTGCCATACAATGGGCGGTGGTTGGCTTTATGTCCTATTTTTTGACAAACTTAATTTGGACCTTCTGGGTCACTAAACCCATAGCCTTAAAACTCATAGCACAAGGCGCGGGGGGCAAAGCGGGTATGATATCAAGCTCTGGCGTATTGCTCGGTGCTTTGGTGGCTTGGTTAATTTGGTCGCAGTTACTCAACAAGTTGAAGCCAGCCGCAGAGTGACTTTGCGCTGGTTTTCGTTATTCGAAAACTAGCCTTGATTTGAAACTAGGTAAGCCGGATTGACCATTACAGCTTGGGTCGTAGGCTGCGAGTGCATGATGCTATAGGATTTAGCTACAATAGTGTGTCATCATAACAATTCAAACTTAACAATAAGAGGAGGACACAATGGGAGCCATTGGCGGAATTGTTTCTATTGCATTTGCCGTTTGGTTTTACCTAACCGCAGAAAAGAAAAAAGCCCCTGCAATTCAATGGGCTATCGCGGGTTTCATCAGTTATTTTGTGCCTTGGTGGGTTTGGGTCAAGGTGATGGGTCCCAAGAAAATCCCATTTTCCCCTTCGATCAGCATTCTATTCGGGGCCGCTTGCGCATTTTTGGTGTTGACTTTCGTCTTGAAAAGATTGAAATCACCCGACTAGCATTTGTTTGAGCATTTAGTTAGTTAGAAAGAGAACAAGCGCCAGTGGCAACTGCCAACAGGCGCTTGTTCCGATGTAATTTCTTTTCGCTGACGGGCTGAGTTTACAGCTTATCGGCGTTCTGGCTCAGATAGGAAGCCACACCATCTGCACTGGCAGACATGCCCGGTTTGCCCTTGCTCCAACCAGCCGGACAGACTTCGCCATGTTCTTCAAAGAACTGCAAAGCGTCAACCATACGGATCAGTTCATCCATATCGCGTCCCAACGGCAGATCATTGACCACCTGATGGCGGACGACACCTTGGGTGTCAATCAGGAAGGTGCCACGATAGGCCACTGGGAAACCTTCTTTTTCCACATCATAGTCTTTGGCTATGCCATGGCTAATGTCTGCAATCATGGTGTATTTGACCGGGCCAATACCGCCTTTTTCAATAGGGGTGTTGCGCCATGCACTGTGGGTGAATTGTGAATCAATGGAGACCGAAAGCACTTCCACGCCACGTTTCTTCAGCTCGTCAACACGGTGATCCAACGCAACCAGTTCGGTTGGGCAGACAAAGGTGAAATCCAAGGGATAGAATACTATCGCAACGTATTTACCCTTGGTCTCTTTGGAAAACTCGTAATTGTCAACGATGGTTCCATCGCCGAGGACTGCGGGTGCGGTGAAATCTGGGGCCTGTTTACCAACTAAAACACTCATTGAGCTCTCCTGTAAGTTGTCCGAAATCAAAAAAGTTTTCGCCTTAGCTGCGAGGCAGCCTCAGGCGGTAGCATCGGAATAACCCGATGCCATTAAAATAAGAGATTGGAATTGTACACCGAATGAGTCTGGAATAGACAGGATTCAAGGAAGTGAAAGCGATGGGTTTTCCATCACATCCCGCCACACGGCCGCACCCGCTCCGTCAGGAATGGGTTCAATGCTGGCATAGAGCATCCCCTGTAAATCATATATATCCAAACTGGTGTTACCGTCCCCCTCACGTCTATGATTGACCAGTCGAATGGTATGAAAGTTCTGGCTGGAAAGATGCAATTTGAAATCCTGTCCATTGATAGACAATCCATCGCCATCGAAACGATCAACCGACTCAATGGCTCGGGGACGAAAGACTTGGTAAGGGTCAGTAATCAAAATGGTGCATGGCAGTTCCAAATGCACCAACAGACTTAGCCTTTCATGGGCTTCAGCCACAGACAGCAAGTGTTCCCCGTTACGACGCAAATTTATTTGCGGTAGCGACTTTCGTTGGAAAATTGATGGATTTTCTAGATTATCAAACTCCTTCAATGGAAACAGTGTGTCGAACAACGGGACAAACGGTGCTGCATGTGTATGCATGATTACCTCCTTGGGACGGGTCATATAATCGCTTTTATTATTCTAGGCATTTATCAGGCCAAAAATTCATTCCATAGACTTGCCAGAAAACTGGAAAACAAAAACATTGCCAAGATTGTTGCCAGCTTGCTAAGTTCGACAGGTGTAGAAGAATTCATCCATTCATTATGATGTCAAATCATGAAGGAATCATGACAAATCATTCGGCCCAAACAACTTAAACTATGACATCCGTGTCAAAACGCACAGTTTAATCTAGCGAAACACACACTTTCAAGCATTAATCCATCAATTTGGAGACTTCTCCATTTAACCCTCTCACTGTGGCGACAGATTTAAAAAAATGTTCCATCTATAGGTGAAGAAGCAGAAGCAAATCTTTTTCGCGGCATACGTCCTGCATGAAACGCTTCGCGCCCCGCCTCAATGGCCTTTTTCATTGCCGACGCCATCAACACCGGGTTCTTGGCTTCGGCAATGGCGGTGTTCATTAAAACCCCGTCACAACCTAACTCCATGGCAATGGCGGCATCTGAAGCCGTACCAACGCCGGCATCCACCAAAATAGGCACATTGGCATTCTCAATGATGGTCAATATGTTATACGGATTTCTTATTCCTAGGCCGGAACCAATAGGGGCTGCCAATGGCATTACCGCTACGCAACCAATATCCTCTAGGCGTTTGGCGATAATAGGGTCATCATTGGTGTAGACCATCACATCAAAACCATCCTGCACTAATATTTTTGCTGCTTCCAAGGTCGCAGTCACATCAGGGAATAAGGTTTTTTGATCGCCTAGCACTTCCAGCTTGACCAGTTTATGGCCGTTTAACAACTCTCGCGCCAATCGGCAAGTGCGTACTGAATCTTCGACGGTGTAGCAACCCGCCGTATTAGGCAAGATTGTATAACGGTCTGGCGGGAGTACATCCAGCAAATTGGGTTGATTGGGGTCTTGACCAATGTTGCTACGGCGAATGGCAACCGTGACTATTTCAGCCCCGCTGGCCTCGGTGGCAAGGCGGGTTTCCTCCAAATCCTTATACTTACCAGTGCCGACCAACAGCCTGGAACGATAAGACTTGCCGGCGATGACCAGTTCGTCGCCTTGACCACCGCCTATGGCATGAACAATTTCCACCTGATCCTTATCGTTTAAGACACGCTGCCCGTACTGTCCATGTGGCACGATTTCTTGATTCAACTCCACCGCGATGCGCTTACCTGTCAAACCCAGTTGTTCTATCAGTGTTGCCAAGTCCAGAGGTTCGGCGAACGAACGAGGTTCGCCATTAATTTTAATTTGCATGAATGTAACCTTAAAGTGCTTTAGTCGAATAATGCCGCCGCTGTGCCACAGCCTTTCCCAATTCGCGTAATAACTGTTCGCTGTCTTCCCAACCAATGCAGGGGTCGGTGATGCTCTGCCCGTAGACCGGGGTTTTGCCCTGTTCGAGTTTTTGCTGACCCTCGATCAGGTGACTTTCGATCATCACGCCGAAAATGCGCCTGTCCCCTGATGCAACTTGTATGGCAACATCTTGACCCACCACCATTTGCCGCTTGAACACCTTGGAACAGTTAGCATGGCTAAAATCGATCATAATGTTGGCCGGCAAACCAGCCTTTTCCAAGTCGAGGGCCGCAGCAGACACACTCGCTGCGTCATAATTGGTAGTCTTGCCCCCCCTCAGTATGATATGGCTGTCTTCATTACCTGTGGTCGAGAATATGGCTGAATTTCCGTTTTTGGTCACTGAGAGGAAGTGATGCGGCCTTCTTGCTGCTCCAATGGCATCAATGGCAACCTTGATCGAGCCATCGGTGGCATTTTTGAAGCCAACTGGACAGGACAGGCCAGAAGCTAGCTCCCGATGCACTTGGCTTTCTGTGGTTCGAGCCCCGATGGCACCCCACGCGATCAAGTCGGAGACGTATTGCGGGGTGATTAAATCAAGATATTCCGTGGCAGCCGGCATCCCCTTTTCATTAAGATCGAACAGAAGCTTTCTTGCCAAGCGCAATCCTTTGTTGATATTGAAACTTTGATCCAAGTCCGGGTCATTGATGAGTCCCTTCCAACCCACAGTGGTGCGCGGCTTTTCAAAATAGACTCGCATGACGATGACCAAGTCCCGATCAAGCTCACGCTTCAGTGCCAACAGTTTACCGGCATAGTCAATCGCAGCTATTGGGTCATGGATGGAACAAGGACCTACAACAACTAATAGGCGGTCATCCTCGCCTGTCAAAATATGGTGGATGTCGCTACGGGCTTGCAAAGTAACAAGCGCGGCAGCTTGGGTAATCGGGCATTCCTCGTGTACTTGGCTCGGAGGGAGGACTTCATTGATTTGGCGAATGCGCAAATCGTCTGTTTTATAATCGTTAGTCATTGCGGCGGTTTCTGTATTATCGAGAATAGCGCATCATCCCATAGGAAAGGATGCGTTAAGTCAATAAATGTTAAATCTAACATTTTACCGCTTAAGTCGATAGACTTTCCATATTTTCGACCCATGCCATTCATGCGTCATTTTTGAAATCGGGGTTTGGGGAAGGAAATTGTTTCTTTAATGGTTTGTCAAGCCATTCAACGCGACCCGCCGATCTGCCCCAGACGGCAGGGGCGCATTACGGTTTTCCATCCAAGCGATGATGTCGTTCCATGGTTTTTCGGCCTGCAAATCTCGCAGCAACAAATGGTAGCCGTTTTCATAAAATGCCACTTGGGTCTGTGGGGGCCTTGGCATTTTTTCCAACATCCGAGCGACCGGCTCGCGGGGCACCACTTGGTCCCGTTCACCATATAGCACCAAGGTTGGGGTCTTGATCTGACTGGCCTTGTCCAACGCAGCATCCATTAAATCGGCCAATCCATACATCGCATCAATCCTAGTTGACTTGATGACCAAAGGATCACGGCCCAATTGGCGCAACATGTCAATATTATCCGATGCCATGATTTTCAAACCTTCTCCAGTCAAGCTTAACCATGGTGCGGTGTGGGCCATGATGTCCAGCAAGCTGCTCTGATACCATGGCATAGTCGACCTACCCCATACCGCAGGAGACGACAAAATCAATCCATCAGAGGATGGGGGATGCTTGGATGTCATCGCGACTATTGCCACTGCCCCGCCCATGCTCTCACCTAGGATATAAAGGGGTACACCAGGATGGCGATGCCGCAGTTGTGTGGAAAATGCCTTAAGGTCATCCGCATAAGCCTCCACACCTGCCCATAGGCCCCGCCCCGGAGCATTTCCGAAACCACGTTGGTCATAGGCATAACTAGCATAGCCCCGCTGGCTTAGATACTCCCCCGCTGCGTTGAAAAATCGGCTGTAATCGTTGAATCCATGCAAGGCTATAATCACTGCCTTTACTGAGTCAGTCGTAGGTAGCCACGAGCGTACCGGCAAAACCATACCATCTTCGGTCGTGAAGTGAGACCGGCCCAGAAATGGAGACTGAACCTCTTCACCGGGGCGATTTACCATGGGCGAACAGGCGGTACAGACCAGAGACACAATGAGAATTATGATTCTGCCAATGGTTTTCACGTATGAAGGGGGAATGAAGGGGCTGATCGGATAAGCCATCAACTATGATTGGATGGTAAAGAAGGCGCGGTCAGAAAAAGGTGAATAGACCGCGCCTTTCCCTTGCTTGGCACAAGGGCTCAACGTAGGCGATGCGTGGAGGTATAAGCATCACCTATCCCTTATTACTATCAGGGTGCGCAAATAATACTCCTGTAATAGGCAAAAAAAAATCTATTTTGATTAATTCATCCGTTCTTATTTGGAAACGATTGAACCTGTACACAATTAAGTCTGCTATACGTCGTTGACCACATTTATTTCTCTGCTGATTGCCAAGGTCTATCCCACCCAAACCCTGGCATTGCGGAACATGCGCATCCAAGGCCCATATTCGCCCCATTCATCTGGATGCCAAGAATTTTGCACAGAACGGAAACAGCGTTCCGGGTGAGGCATCATGATGGTGAATCGACCGTCTTCATTAGTCAGCCCAGTGATCCCCAAAGGCGAACCGTTCGGATTGAAGGGGAAGGATTCGGTAGGCCTGCCGTAATGGTCTATGTAGCGTAATGCCGCCAAACTTGCGTTCATCACAAGGTTCGGGTCGGTTGGAAATTCCGCACGACCCTCGCCATGCGCAACCACCACAGGCATTTGTGAACCCGCCATACCGTTTAAAAACAAGGAGGGCGAATTTAGAATTTCCACCATCACCACTCGGGCCTCAAATTGTTCGGATAAGTTCCGTTTGAATTGCGGCCAGAGGGTTGCACCAAGAATCAGGTCGTGCAAATGGGCCATCATCTGGCAACCGTTGCACACGCCTAGACCAAAACTGTCTTCTCTATTGAAAAAATGGGTGAACTCATCCCTAGCCCTAGCATTGAAAAGTATGGACTTGGCCCAGCCACCCCCCGCCCCAAGAACATCGCCATAGGAAAAACCGCCGCAAGCAGCAAGCCCTTTGAATTCTTTCAAGCTTATACGGCCTTCCATAATGTCGCTCATATGCACATCCACGCTAGTGAAACCTGCCCGGTCAAATGCGGCTGCCATTTCGACGTGACCATTGACGCCTTGCTCGCGAAGGATGGCAACCCGGGGGCGGGTGCGATGTACAAATGGGGCTGCTATCTCTTGGCGTGGGTCAAATACGAGCTTGCTCGCAAGGCCGGGGTCATGGTCATCCAGCAAAACATTGAATTGCTCCTCAGCACACTGGGGATTGTCACGCAGGGCTTGCATGCGATAGCTGGTTTCTGCCCAGATTTGCTGCAACTCGGCACGATTAGCTGCAAAGCATTCGCGTCCCGATTGGTTCACTATGATGCGGCTGTCCGCTCGTGGCTTGCCAATGACATGCGCAAACTTTCCTAGGCCCACTGCTTGCAAACAGTCCAAAACATCCTTGAGATTGTCATCATGAACTTGAACAACCGCACCCAATTCCTCATTAAACAAGGCAGTTAAAGGATCTTCCCCCAAACCGTCCACATCGATTTCAACGCCAGTACGGGCCGAAAAAGCCATTTCGCAAAGAGTGGCAAATAACCCTCCGTCAGACCGGTCATGGTAGGCCAGCAACAGACCATGTTGATTCAAAGACTGGATTGCAGAGAAAAATGATCTAAATAATTCAATATCATCCAAATCAGGAGCATGGTTGCCCATCTGCCGATAAACTTGAGCCAGAACCGAACCACCCAGCCGATTTTTACCCCGACCCAAATCAATCAAAATTAAACAAGTTGAGCCTGAATCCAGCCTCAATTGCGGGGTCAAGGTCTTGCGAATATCAATTACTGGCGCAAAAGCCGTGACAATGAGTGACAAAGGCGAGGCCATGAACTTTTCATCATCCCCGTCTCGCCAGACAGTTTTCATTGACAAGGAATCCTTTCCCACTGGAATGGCGATGCCTAGCGCGGGACATAACTCCATACCCACAGCTTTCACTGTATCGAATAAGCGGACATCCTCTCCGGGCGCTCCCGCCGCAGCCATCCAATTGGCGGACAGTTTGACTTGCGTTAATGACTCTATTCTGGCGGCTGCAAGATTGGTGAGTGCCTCGCCGATAGCCATACGACCGGATACAGGCGAGTCTATGACCGCCAAAGGAGTTCGCTCTCCCATAGCCATGGCTTCGCCAGTGTATGAGTGAAAACCGCTGGCGGTTACTCCCACGTCGGCAACAGGCACTTGCCAAGGCCCGACCATTTGATCTCGCGCAACCAAACCTCCTACCGACCGGTCACCGATATGAATGAGAAAACTTTTATCAGCCACGGCGGGAAATGCCAGCACACGCCGCGCCGCTTCACCGACTGAGACCCCCGACAAGTCGAGTTCCATCAGTTCGGGGCCAAGCCTTGACACGTCTCGTCGCATTTTAGGTGGCTTGCCAAACAACAGCGACATTGGAATTTCGATGGGGCGATTGCCAAATAATTCATCGCTGAGAACTAGCTCTTCTTGCTCTGTGGCATGACCAACGACCGCATAGGGGCAACGCTCGCGCTTGCAGAATTCATCGAAAAGCGACAGAGATTCTTGGTTAATGGCAAGGACATAACGTTCTTGTGCTTCGTTGCACCAGATTTGCAGTGGAGACAGGCCAGGCTCGTCATTAGGCACTTTTCGCAATTCAAACCGTGCCCCTCGTCCACTGTCGTGAATGATTTCGGGAAGTGCGTTGGAGATGCCGCCAGCCCCCACATCATGGATAGATAAGATGGGAGAATCTTCTCCCATTGCATTGCAACGGTTGATGACTTCCTGACAACGCCTCTGCATTTCCGGGTTTTCTCGTTGAACCGAGGCAAAATCCAAATCTTCAGCACTTTCCCCGGATGCCTGTGAAGAGGCCGCGCCACCCCCCAAACCAATGAGCATGGCAGGGCCACCCAATACAATGACTGCGGCGCCGTGCGGAATGGTCTCTTTGGCAACCAGTTGCGGTCGGATATTGCCCATTCCGCCGGCAATCATGATAGGTTTGTGATAACCGAGCAGACCCTTACCCGAGGGAGCAGATTGCTCAAAGCTGCGAAAATAGCCGACGATATTGGGTCGCCCAAACTCATTATTGAATGCGGCGCCGCCGATGGGTCCTTCCAGCATGATTTCCAATGCGGAAGCGATGCGGTTTGGCTTGCCAAAATCGACTTCCCATGGTTGTGGAAAGTCGGGGATTTTCAGGTGGGACACCGTAAAACCAGTGAGTCCTGCCTTCGTTTGCGATCCTCGCCCTGTTGCCGCCTCGTCGCGAATTTCGCCACCTGAACCTGTAGCCGCCCCAGGATGGGGGGAAATGGCGGTGGGATGATTATGGGTCTCAACCTTCATCAGAATATGCGCATTCTCATCCTTATAGATATATTCCATTGTGCTTGGATCGCGCATGAACACACTCGCCTCCGGCCCTTCCATGATGGCAGCATTGTCTTTATAAGCAGATATGATCCCGCTTGGATTGATAAGGCTGGTATTTCGGATCATACCAAACAAAGTCTCCGGCTGTTCTTCACCGTCAATGCGCCAAGACGCATTGAAAATCTTATGCCGGCAATGCTCGGAATTGGCTTGGGCAAACATCATCAGTTCCACATCATTGGGATTGCGACCCAAGCGAGTAAAGCTTTCCGCCAGATAATCCAATTCATCTTCGGACAAGGCCAAACCAAGCTGAGTGTTAGCCACGACCAGCGAGGATCGTCCTTCTTCAAGCAGGGGGATGGATTCTAGCGGAGCGGGTTCGTGATGACTGAAAATCCGCTCAAATTCGCCTTTCCCCAATACAACTTGGGTCATGCGGTCATGCAACAACTTTTTGAGATTCTCAATTTGCTCTGGTAACACCTCATCAACCCCAAGCAATCTGTATTCAATACCCCTTTCGATGCGCTGAACCGCATTAAAACCGCAACGTTTGGCAATATCAGTCGCCTTGCTTGACCAAGGCGACAGTGTGCCCAATCGAGGAACAATCAGAAAATATAAACCTTTTGCGGATAACTCCTCATTTGCCAAAGCCCCATGACTTAAAATTCTTTCAAGCCCTGAGTTTTCCTCTTCGGTCAGCGGACGCTCCAACTCGACAAAAAACACATAATAGGCCGAGAAACCGGTGATGCCCGGAACCACGGCTTGAACATCAGACATCAGTTTTTGCTCTCTGAAGGCGGAAAGCGCTGTCGCGCCGGTGATTTTCACTATCATAGGGGAAACTCGTTAAGCTGGAAATTCGATGGGAGAAGGCTTGATTTTACCCAGTTCATCCTACTTAGTCTCCCGGTTTATGGGCATATGGCCTACTTTATCTTGTTTGAAAAGGCAGCATAGCATATTTCTTAAATTTATAAACTTTAGAATAATTATGACGTTAAGGGGATTTCAGCGTTGAAGCATTCTTAAATGGAGTATGATTGACTAGCTCTTCCCTAAAATGCTCAATGCTTGATCTCTCTTCGTCGAGAAACCGTTTAATGGCATCAGAAAACCTTGGATCGGCAATCCAATGAGCCGACCATGTCGGAGTTGGCAATAATCCACGAGCCATTTTATGAATACCTTGCGCCCCTCCTTCAAAACGAGCTATTCGATGTTGAATGCAATATTCCACTGCTTGCGAATAGCAAGTTTCAAAGTGAAGCCCACTAATAAATTGATTGCTACCCCAATAACGCCCGAATAATGAATCTTCACCCAGCATATTCATCGCGCAAGCAATGGGATCATTATCTCTGTACGCTAAAATCCATAGCAATTTATCGGGCATGGACTTCTTGATTTGCTTAAAAAAATCAAGATTCAAATAGGGCGAAGACCAATGTTCGTGGTAGGTGTTGACGTAACATTGATAGAAAAACTCTAACAAATCGTCATCCATTTGATCGCCATTTAACCAATGAAAAGTTACTCCTGCGTCATGAGCTCGCCGTCGTTCTTGTCGAATTTTTTTTCTCTTATCATGATTTAGTGCAAACAAAAACCCATCAAAACTTTCATAAGCTTTATTGTGCCAATGGAACTGTATACCCTCACGTAACATGAATCCCAACTCATTAAGGACTGCTAAATCTGTTTTATTTGGGAATAAAATATGCAAGGATGAAACCTTTAGTTGAACAGCCAAGTCAATGGCACTTTCGGCCAATATTCGCCTATTTTGGTGGTTTTTTGCTAGAAGTCTTGGACCAGTGACAGGGGAAAAAGGAGCAGCGCTTAACAGTTTAGGGTAATAGGAAAGTCCATTTCTTTCAAAACCATCCGCCCATCCTTGGTCAAATACAAATTCTCCTCGTGAATGGCTTTTCAAATATAAAGGCATTGCCCCAACAAAAATTTCTCCCTCCCATAAAGTCAAGTATAAAGGTTCCCAGCCAGTGTCGGCAGAAACACAACCCGTTTCTTGCAAAGCCATTAGAAACTCATGACGAAGAAACGGATAACCTCCCACCAAGCCATTCCATTGCTTAGGGTTGATTTCTTCCAGAGAATCAACCAACCTAATCTTCGTCATAGGTTTCCTTTTAGATTTCAACAAAATATGGGCATTGAACCCAAAAGATGAAAACCCTCAAATTGGCTAACCTCGTGCATCTTGAAGCCTTATCATCCAAGGCTCTTTGGCCCCTGGGTCCACATGGAAAGCCAAAGAAGCATGCTTGTGCAATAAGCCTTCTTCACCCGATGCATTAGGATTTAATTGCCGTTTGACGACAAAATCAACCATGCGTCTTGTATTGTAGATAACTAAAACCCGGTTACCATATTTTCCCGGATAAATTTGATAAGCCACATTATCTTCGTTGAAGGCGGGGTTTCTATCAATCAACTCCAAAAGCTTTCCCTGTTCCCCATCTGCCAATATCTTTAAGATTGAGTCTTCACGATTTTGAATGAGTGAAGCTAGAAAATCTACCAGAGTCCCCATTCTTTGATTATCTTGCAACAAGCGCACTTCGTTGTCAGATAGCCCAAAACTCTCAGCCACGAGGTAATGTTTATCGCGTTCACCGTCATTGGCAAATAGCGATATCTTATCCAAGGATTCATGCTCTAAAGCGTCTAGGAATGACCAAGGCGAGCGAATATGCTTATCAACCGTGACGACCCATGGCAAGGCACGGCCTGTTCTCTCAAACCGATCTTTGACGCTGCAAATCACAGCAGACCGGGACAGTTCATTTTCACGGCCTTCTGGCTTGACTATGAACGCATCTATGGCCGCTATTTGAGTATGAAAACCTGCCTCCTCAAATGTATTAATGACATTAAAATACCGGGGCTTGTATGGAATTCCCGTTCCATCATAAAGAATATTGATATGGGCTTCCTTTGCATGGTGAGCTACCCAATCTCGAAGCCTATTGGCAAATGGTTCTATGAATATATAATCGTCGCTATGATGATTCGCAGCAGTCATTACATTATAGAGATCGCTGCATTTACGAAACTCATCCAATGACGCAATCACGAAATTATCACCACATTGCGCCCGCGCTATCTCTTCTACGGCTGTTTTTCCAGATCCCGCACCCCCCATTGACATAAATAATTTAGGTCTATGATCAGAAGTTTTCCCAAAGAAAATCGCATCTTGCAACGAATCCAGTTTTCTAGTAATTTTGCTAAGCCTTTCATAACCGATTTCGACCGTGCGCACCAAACGTTCGTCCTCATTTGCAGCCACTAGCAATTTATTTTTTAGTTCAGGGTTATTTGCCAACAGAAAGATCGTAGCATTTTCACCCTCACACTGCTTGATCAACTCTTTCAATTCAGTATGGCTTGCATGTCGCAAACCAGTCAACATATTGACATCTAAGCAAAATAATGGGGCTTCACCATTCTTTCCTATATTAATCCCATCAATGTCTGTTTTGTCTGGGTCACGAAGATTTTCTGTACCGGGTAAGTAGCCAATCAGGTTTTCCGTCAAACTAAGTGGCAAATCGGCAACTTGCAAGCCTGAAATAAATAAATCAGTGTTGATACTGGCCAAGGGGACCAAGCCACCGTTGACCGTCACCAAGCAATCAATCCCATCCTCAGTGGTATGCGATAAAAATGGAATGCTGGCAATAAAACGTTTATTTTCAGGCCATTTTCCATATCCATTGGGGGCATTGTGCAAACAACGGGTTCGGGTTGGGTCGAGAGCATGTTGGAATGCAAGGGTTATATCTTCAATACTGCTATTCAGATTATGCAGGGTCATCGCATCATAAGCTTCGAGTCTCCTAAAATCGATTCCTTGCTCATAAACACCCTTGAATGCCGGCAGGTTTGCAAGCGCGGTGATGAAAACATCCAAGGTTAGCCTATTGCCATAATCATAGGGTCGCACCATGCGCATGCGTTTGTAAAATTTTGCCAATCTTTCGGCAATATTTCGCGTCTTGATGACAAATCCATTGCTATCAAACAATTCCGTGCCTTGCCCACCTCCCCCGTTTAACACCAAACCCTCTATGATCATACGAAATTCTTTTCGTTTATCTGCATCTGGCATGGTGCCTGGCCGATGACTTACAGTGGCTTGCTCCTTCCAGTCATGGAAAATTTCCCTATGGATGCGTGAAAATAATTCGGTCAAATAGGTGACTCGCTTGGCTTGGTCGTGAGAAATCGTAGATTCCGCTTCTTGTTGGAGTGTTGATAACAACTTCCTCGCACGGGCAATGGCAAGCGCGTTGCGCAATTTTTTCAGTTGCCAAGCGCCTGAAATTTTGGGTGTAGCGATGTGTGTCATGATTCCAACCTTTCGATCTTAGTTTCGAGCATAGCGCAGAGCCATTGGCATTTCTTTACTTTTTCAATGAATAAACATCAGATTGCAAAGATTGCCCATTGAGCGGGCATTTCTCGAAATGCGATTAATGAATCCAACCCCTTGCATTTATTACCTTAAAATAGGCTATAGCCATTCGGGTTTACGGACATTATCGGGTGGGTTAGAAATATTCCCCTTCCCCTTTCCCTTTATGACTGGGCTTTGAGGAGATTTGCCGAGTTCAAACGCCGTATTGATTGAGCAACTTACACAATTCAACAACACTGTAACAAGCATAAAAATGCCAAAACATTGCCTATAATTCATATGCACCTCTGAAGCTTTTGTTTTTCTACCATTTTACAGCCAAAATGCACTTTCGGATAACTTACCTTCATTCAAATCATGATAAACACAAAACTCTCGCTCATTGATGATAGGCAAAATTTGGGTTGGCTGCTTGGGGCGGTTGTTCTCGCTGCCGCCCCTCATGTGTTTAACTTGACCGCTTTGGTCATGGTTTTCTTTTCATTATTGTCCGCTTGGTTCTTTTTCACACTGTATTGGGGCACCAGCCTTCCCAATAAGCCTTTACTCTTCCTGCTTACCTTGGCTGGTGCTAGTCTCGTCCTACTCCAATATCACCGAATTTGGGGCCTGGAGGCCGGTTCAAGTTTGTTCGTCATTGGCTTGGGATTAAAATTATTTGAAATAAAAACGCAAAGAGATGCCTACCTTGTGGTGTTCCTTTCTTTTTTTGTGATCCTTACCCAATATTTATTTTCGCAAAGCATCCCGATGGCCGGCTTCACCCTGATAGCGGTCATATTATTGGTTGCAGCAATGATTGGGCTGAATAGTGGCAAATCATTTTCCCTCAAATCAAGATTACGGATGGCAACTGTCATGGTTGCTCAAGCTTTGCCTCTGATGATGCTACTTTTTGTTTTTTTTCCACGCATCCAAGGCCCACTCTGGATACTACCCGATGATAGCCATACTGCAAAGTCAGGACTTAGCGACACCCTCTCACCAGGCTCATTCAGTCATTTGGCCCTCTCCCATGAAACTGCATTTAGGGTTGATTTTATCGGAGAGCCACCGTCTCCCAAAGATCGCTATTGGCGCGGTCCGGTTTTTTGGTACACCGATGGTCAAAGCTGGTCCCTTACCCAGACTGTCCCAATTTCTTTGGGGCATAAACCAAACTTCAAAGGAGGCTTCCATAGCTATGTTGTCACTTTAGAACCACATGCCCAACGATGGATTTTCGCACTGGACTTGCCTTATATCTTTCCTGATGAATTTGGACAAACTGCCGATTATCAATTACTAAGTAAAGCCGATGTCACTGAACGGAAACAATATCGAATCACTTCTGGCACTGTTTATTCAACAGGCACATTGAGCAAAAGCGAAATAAAAAGGGGGCTTCAATTGCCTGCCAATGTCGGAAATCGGCTGCAAGAACTTGTCATGAACTGGCAAAAGGAAAATACGACTTCACAACAACTGGTGGATAAAGCACTGCAATTTTTTCGCCAAGAGCAATTTTACTATACCCTGAATCCTCCTTTATTATCTGGAAATCCAGTAGAAAGTTTCTTATTTGAAACCCGCCGAGGATTTTGCGAACACTATGCCACGGCCTTCGTTATGCTGATGCGCATCGGCGGCGTTCCTGCCCGTGTGGTCACTGGCTATCAAGGCGGTCAATGGAACAGCATTGGCCGATTCCTTGAAATAAAGCAGGCCGATGCCCATGCTTGGGCTGAAGTTTGGCTACCAGAATCCGGATGGACACGGATAGACCCAACAGCAGCGGTCGCACCTGAACGGATCGAGCGTGGCATTGATACAGAGACTCAAATTGCTTTTGGAGAAATACGGTTCAATTTGGGCGGTGGCTTGTCTTCTGGCAACGGTTCGGCCTTTGGAGTGGCTTGGAAGAAAGCAAGAATGTTTGCATCCAGCATCGATCATGCGTGGGACAGCTTTGTACTTGCCTACGACACCGATAACCAGAATCGATTTTTCAGTCGGTTGGGTCTGCTGGATTGGCAATCTGCAATCAAATGGCTTGTCCTAGGCATAATGGTTACCCTAATACCAATTGCATGGTTAATTTTACCTCAACGGGGAATGCAACCTGATCCCACCAAAAGAATCTATCAAAAATTCCAGCGCAATCTTGCTTCAATGGGTCTTGCCCAACGATTAGGCGAAGGGCCAATGAGTTTCGCTGACCGCATAGAAAAAACCTTTCCTGAAATAGGAAGATCAGCAAGACTGATCATTAAACTTTATGTGAAAATTCGTTATGAAGAATTTCATAACCAAGCCGATTTAAAAACACTCCGTAGACTTGTTTGGAACATGCCTAAACCGAGTGTTAAGCATAATCATTTGATTCATAGACAAAAAAATAAAATTAAAGCTTAATTGTCACATTGTGGATAAAGATGGGGTCAACACTGTGGACAATCTGTAGAGAAGGTTTTGACAGAATTGGACACCTAAATTATCCACAGAAACATCCTTTTCCATCCTTTACTTTACCCACAAGCAATAATTTTTTATGTCTCTGTTTTATAGATAAAAAAATTGTTATACAAAAATTTGGAAGTGCTAATAGTAATAAAATAGATCTTTTTTTAAACATTTTTTAATATTAAATTCACGCATTACTTCCTGAAAGTGCTTAATAAACCCTTTCTACAAGAAGGACTATACTTTCTGCTCCAATCACTTTAACCCGTGTACCAACAGGACAATCGATTCCTTTTACTTTCCAAATTGAATCATCAATCCTGATTTTTCCTTGTCCATTGATAATAGCTTGCTCCAACGTGAAAACGCGGCCTATGTATTGGGCTGTGCGCTTATTCAACATGGGTTGGTCGCTTTTTGTAAGATTATTTTTGAAAAATTGCCGCACAACAGCAATTCCAACAAGGGAAAAAACTGAAAAGAGCAATAGTTGTATTTCCCAATCCATTGTAGGGAATAAGAAAAGCAATCCCCCTGTAATCAACGAAGCTTGGGCCATCCACAAAAAGAACATGCCTGGTTCGAGCAGTTCTATTGTCAACAGGAACACTGCAAGAGCCAACCAGTGCCAATAAACGAATTCCCCTAGCATCATCTATTCAATCCCCGTCTTTTTTTTCTGAAAGATTTCCTTGCTAATTTCACCTATGCCTCCTAATGCGCCAATAACAGTGGATGCCTCCAATGGAATCAGAACTATTTTGCTGTTCGGAGCCGAAGCGATGTGCTGTAGGGCCTCAATGTATTTTTGAGCAACAAAATAATTGATCGCTTGAATATCCCCCTTTCCTATGGCTTCGGACACCATCAGAGTTGCCCTTGCTTCGGCTTGAGCGAGACGTTCACGGGCATCCGCGTCTCGGTAAGAAGCTTCCTTCCGACCTTCTGCTTCTAATACCCTAGCCTGCTTCTGCCCTTCCGCCTTCAGAATTTCAGCCTGACGTAGTCCTTCAGCCTCCAAGATCACCGCACGTTTTTCCCGTTCAGCCTTCATTTGCCTACCCATGGAATCAACCAAATCTTTGGGCGGACAAATGTCCTTGATTTCGATGCGAGTGACTTTTACTCCCCAGGGCGTGGTGGCATCATCCACCACAGTCAACAGACGTGTATTGATGTCGTCACGCTTGGAAAGCAGTTCGTCCAAATCCATGGACCCCATCACAGTTCGAATATTGGTCATTGCCAATTGGATAATTGCCAGATTGAGATTGCTGACTTCATAAGCCGCTTTGGCTGCATCAATGACTTGGTAAAATATGACTCCATCAACACGTACCATTGCATTGTCCCTGGTGATGATTTCCTGTGATGGGACATCAATCACCTGTTCCATCATGTTCATCTTTGTGCCAATCAAGTCAATGACAGGTACAATGATGTTAAGGCCAGGTGTCAATGTATTGGTGAACTTGCCGAACCGTAATACGGTGTATTCCATACCTTGTGGTACGGTTTTCACGCTTAGAACCACCAAAACGATGGACAGGCCCAATAAAAATAATACGAATGTACCCATAAGGAATCCCCTTTAATAAACAGATGATTTGTTAAGCAACGTCAACGGCAAGACTTGAACGATGCTGTTTAATAAGAATAGGTTTAAGAAAGAAAGATAAATTATTACAATTAGGCGACTAAATTTCTGTTCATAACCATAAAAATAGTTTTAAATCAATATGATATGTGTTGCTAATCTTGTGTGTGAAGCTGTTGTTCAAATCATGGAAAACTGTGGATAACTTTTTCCGACGAACTTATCCTAAAACATTATGGATTTTTCCACAGGAAATTCACATTGACTGCAAGCTTAGCATAAATCAATTGGCATCCCCAATAGATATACATTTGAACATTTTGATTCAATATTGTTGGCTACTCGATTTTAAAATGAAAAAACCTTGTTTGAAATTATTTAGAATTCATCATGTTTGAAGTAGCCGAATTAAAAAATAAAGTTTCCAAGTCTGATTACGAAGCAGAATTATCCTTGATTAGGGAGCAATTGCTGAATGTGCAACTGAAGTTGGAGACTGCTGCGATGCCTGTATTGATTGTCATTGCTGGTGTCGATAGTTCAGGTAAGGGCGATCTGATTGCAAAACTGAATGAATGGTTCGATCCTCGCTTCATGAGTACCCATGCTTTCGGTTATCCTTCTGATGAAGAGAAGGAAAGGCCAAATCACTGGCGATATTGGATGAGCCTACCCCCTAGAGGCCGCATTGCGATTTACGCCATGGGGTGGTATGGTCAAGTGCTTTCCGACCGGCTCAATAATCGTATCGGTAAAGGACAATTAGAAAAAGAATTATCTCATCTAAACAAGCTAGAAAAGGAACTCACTGATGATGGCGCTCTTATTCTCAAATTTTGGCTGCACTTGAGCAAGGATCAACAAAAAAAATTGGTATCTAAGCTGGAAAAAAATCCAGAAACCAGTTGGCGTGTCACTGAGACTGAAAAAAGGCATCTCAAACTTTATGAAAAATTTGTAAATATTTGTGAACAAGTCATCAGACACACCAGCACACCTGAAGCCCCTTGGCTGATACTCAATGGGCTTGACCCATATTATCGACGATTGACAACTGCCAGGCATATTATTGAACAGGTTTCACTACGCTTGGAATCTCATCAAAGTTCAAGTTCAGTCAATTTAGGTGAAAGTATCGCTCATGTTAAATCAGGAGTGAGTTTGTTAAGTTCTCTCAATCTAAAAAAGAAATTGGAAAGGTCCGAGTATCAAGAGAAGCTGGCTTTTTATCAAGGAAGAATAAGTCAACTGAGTCACAGGGCGAGGCAACTTAAGAAATCCACCTTGTTGCTTTTCGAAGGGTGGGACGCAGCCGGTAAGGGTGGTGTCATTAGGCGTATTACTCATGCAATGGATGCACGCAACTATAGGGTGATTCCTATCGCTGCTCCTAGCGATGAGGAGAAGACTCATCACTATCTATGGCGTTTCTGGCGGCATTTGCCTCGTGATGGTAAAGCTACCATTTATGACCGTAGCTGGTATGGTCGTGTGCTAGTCGAGCGTGTGGAAGGTTTTGCAACTACGGCTGAGTGGATGAGAGCTTATTCGGAAATAAATGACTTTGAAGAGGAATTAACAGAACACGGAATTATTTTGCTAAAATTTTGGATGCACATCGACAAAGATGAACAGTGGAGACGATTCAAACTCCGTGAGGACACAGCTTATAAACGATATAAAATTACAACAGATGACTTTAGAAATCGGGAAAAGTGGGAACTCTACGAATCTGCGGTTAATGAGATGATTACACGAACTAGTACAGAATATGCTCCATGGCATTTAGTCGAAGCAAATGACAAATATTTTGCGAGAATAAAGGTTCTATCCGAATTGTGTAAAGTTTATGAAAAAGAGTTGTATTGAACATCTCAAATAAATATCAAATTAATAATTTATTTTAGGTTTTAAGGCTATGGATAATGATAATATAAACAGTAAACAAACTAACAATGACTATACTTCATATGAGGGTAGACAACGTAAACATGGTCATAGACATTCCTCAAGAAAGCGTTGGATATACATTTTATTGGTTATAGTTTTTATTGAAACAATAGCTTTAGCAGGAGTATTGATTTGGGGAACTAAACTTCAGCAAGAAAACCAAGAACACTTTTCCAAACAAAAAGAACTAGCTCAACTCGTTAAAGATGAAAAAACAGAGCTTGAAGCTCAAAAATGGGAATTCAATAAATTAAAAACCGAACAGGCCAAAACTTGCCTACCTAATTTGTTGCAACTTAAATTTGATAAAGTGTTAGAAATTAATAAGGAATATGTAAAAAACGGCATCTTCATGTTGGCAGGCAAAAAAGATAAGAAATATCTTGAGTTTAAGCTTGTTCTACAAAATAATACACAAGATAATGTCTTACCAAACATAGATGTTTTATTTTTTAATAGCATGGGTAATCAAATAGGATCAACTCAAGTTGGTTATCAAAAGGAAGAAACTGCACCGACCCGCGAGTTATTAGAGAAAGGGGAGGTTCGATCCTACGATGGAACATTTGAAATCAATGCTAGTGAAGGTCAACCGGAATTTATCATGATAAAAGTTAAAAATGTTAAATAATTTTCGTGATTATTGTCATCGCATTTGGAAATTTCTATTTTACTCGCCAAAACCATTAAATGGTGTAAGATAAAGTTTCTATTTTATAAAGAATTATAATTATTTATGATAGGTATTTATGCAATTTCCCACCCAATTTGATGTGATAGTGGTTGGCGGTGGTCACGCCGGAACAGAAGCCGCTTTAGCCGCTTCCCGCATGGGAGTGAAAACACTTTTGTTGACTCAAAATATCGAGACAATAGGGCAAATGAGTTGTAATCCGGCCATAGGTGGAATTGGCAAAGGGCATTTAGTCAAGGAAATAGACGCACTTGGCGGTTTAATGGCAAGAGCCATTGACTTGGCGGGTATCCATTTCCGTATCTTGAATGCAAGCAAAGGCCCAGCGGTACGTGCAACTAGAGCACAAGCGGATCGTCAACTTTACAAGCAAACGGTACGCCATGCTCTTGAAACGCAGCCCAATTTGTGGCTTTTTCAGCAACCGGTAGCCGATTTGATCATAACAAATGGAGTTGTGGCAGGTGTGGTCACTCAGATGGGCTTGAGTTTTCCCTCTAGTTGCGTAGTGCTGACTGTTGGAACTTTCCTTGCCGGGCGAATTCACATAGGTATGAATAATTATGAGGGAGGGCGAGCCGGCGACCCGCCTTCCAACCGTTTGTCTGCCCGATTGCGTGAGCTTCCGTTCAGGGTAAGCCGTTTGAAGACTGGAACTCCGCCTCGTATCGATAGTCGGACGGTGGATTTTTCAGTCATGGAGGTGCAACAAGGCGATACCCCCACCCCCACTTTTTCCTTTTTGGGAAGAGTGGAGGATCATCCACGACAGGTTTGTTGCCATATCACCCGAACTAATGCTAGAACTCACGACATTATACGTTCAGGACTTGATCGTTCGCCCTTGTTTGCAGGGGTGATCGAAGGGGTTGGTCCGCGTTATTGCCCATCCATCGAAGACAAAGTAGTCCGTTTTGCGGAAAAGGATTCCCATCAGATATTTATTGAACCCGAGGGTTTGAACAGTCTCGAACTCTATCCAAATGGCATTTCCACTAGCTTGCCTTTTGACGTGCAATTGGAACTTGTACGATCTATACGGGGTATGGAACATGCTCATATAACCCGTCCAGGGTATGCCATTGAATACGATTATTTTGATCCCCGCGATCTAAAGTCGACACTTGAAACTAAACATATGGGGAATCTCTTTTTTGCGGGGCAAATTAACGGAACCACCGGGTACGAAGAAGCTGCCGCTCAAGGTCTAATTGCCGGACTCAATGCAGCATGCAAGGCAGGGGATAGGGATACTTGGTCGCCGAAGCGTGACCAAGCTTATATGGGGGTAATGATAGACGACCTCATCACGCAAGGCACTTCTGAACCTTACCGAATGTTCACTAGTCGGGCAGAGTACCGATTATTATTGCGAGAGGATAATGCCGATCTTCGTTTGACAGTAATTGGTCATGGCATAGGGATTGTAGATGACCATCGTTGGCAAGTTTGCGAAAGAAAGCTGGAGGGGATAACAAAGCTCCAAGCAGAAATGAATTCCACCTGGGTAAAGCCTAATTCCATGGAAGCTTCGAAGCTAGAGACTATTTTATCGAGTCCGTTGCAGCATGAAACGAGTCTTGCGGAATTGCTTCGTCGTCCTGAACTGAATATTAGGGCATTTTCTACGATTTCACAATTGGTTGCGGGCATTGATGATGACCAAGTTTTAGATCAAGTTGATATACAAGCTAAATATTCTGGTTATATTGAACGTCAGAAGCTTGAGATTGACCGTGCCAGACGTTACGATGATTGGTTAATGCCTGATGCTTTTGATTATGGTAACGTGATTGGTTTGTCCAACGAAGTGCGCGAAAAACTCTCTAGAAATATGCCGGAAACCCTTGGGCAAGCTGCTCGGATACAAGGTGTGACCCCTGCTGCTATTTCCCTTCTACTTGTACATTTGAAAAAGAAAAGCGCATAAGTGGACCCATTAGTCAAAAAGCTCGCCGACGGAATGTTGGCGATGAACGTATCTTCAACTCAAAAGCAAATAGGGCAATTGTTGGATTTTCTTCAATTACTCCAAAAATGGAATCGCACTTATAATCTCACATCGATAGAGAAACCTTCTGAGATGGTTACTTTGCACCTTCTCGATAGCATTTCCATACTGCCTTACTTGAAAGGTGTTCGCGTCTTGGATGTTGGCACAGGAGCAGGCTTGCCGGGTTTGCCATTGGCCATTCTTTGCACTGACAAAGAATTTACCCTATTGGATAGCAATTCAAAAAAAGTCCGATTCGTTAAGCAAGTGACCATAGAACTGGGTCTATCTAATGTCAATGTTGAACATAGTCGCATCGAACGATTTGAATCAAAATTGGGTTTCGATACTATTTTGACACGCGCATTTGCTAGTTTAAGCGAAATTGTTTCGAAAACCACTAGGCTGTTAAACCCAGAGGGTGTCATCTTAGCCCAAAAGGGGAAATTGCCCGAAAAAGAAATTAGTCAACTTAATAATAATATCATTGAGGTCTTTCCGATGGAAATACCGGGCATTGGGGCCGAAAGGCATTTAATAGCAATTGAGGTCCGCAGTTAGTATGGGCAAAATTATCGCAGTCGCCAATCAGAAGGGTGGGGTGGGTAAGACTACCA
>CAIOOA010000056.1 GCA_903859815.1 uncultured Methylococcaceae bacterium
CCCTGCGAAATTTGATTTCAAACCGCCCGAGGGCGTGGATGTGTTCGAGGATAAATAGCTTTTCTTGCCCGTGTACACACAAACGCACAAACCCCTAGCAGAAAGAATGCGTCCCGAGAAACTCGACGAGTTCATCGGGCAGACGCATTTGATTGGACCCAGCAAACCCCTGTTTGAGGCTATCAAGGCAGGTCGGCTGCATTCGATGATTTTCTGGGGTCCGCCGGGAACCGGCAAGACTACCTTGGCAAGGCTGATTGCCAATCATGCCCATGCCCATTTTTTGACGCTTTCTGCGGTATTGTCGGGCGTCAAGGAAATTCGTGAGGCGGTGGCTACGGCAAAACGGATAATGACTGAAGAAAATAAACGCACCATTTTGTTTGTGGACGAAGTGCATCGTTTCAACAAATCCCAACAAGATGCGTTTTTGCCACATGTGGAAGATGGCACCTTTTATTTCATCGGGGCGACCACGGAAAACCCGTCTTTTGAATTGAACAACGCCTTGTTGTCACGGGCGCGAGTTTATGTGTTGAAAAGCCTGAACGAAGAAGACTTGCTGAATGCGATCGAACGGGCGTTAACGGATGAAAATCGCGGTTTGGGCCTTCCCTTGATCGATTTTCCATTGGATCTGCGTCGTTGGTATGTGGCGGCAGCGGATGGCGATGCCAGACGCTTATTGAATCTATTGGAGATCACGGCTGATCTGATGGAGGGAGGGGATCGCATCATCAGCGAAAGCTTGGCAAAGCAAGTTTTGGCTGGTGGCAGTGTCAGGCGATTCGACAAGCAAGGGGAGGATTTTTATAATCAGATTTCCGCGCTGCACAAATCGGTCCGTGGCAGCGCACCGGATGCTGCCTTATACTGGTTCTGCCGGATGTTGGACGGAGGCTGCGACCCCCTGTATTTGGCAAGGCGTATCGTCCGCATTGCTTCCGAAGACATTGGCAATGCCGACCCTCGCGCCCTACAATTAGCCTTGAACGCATGGGATGTGCAGGAACGCTTGGGCAGTCCTGAAGGTGAATTGGCGTTGGCACAGGCGGTGGTTTATTTGTCTTGTGCGCCGAAAAGCAATGCAGTCTATGTCGCTTACAATGCTGCTCGCAAGGAAGCCGCCGACACCGGAAGTTTGGAGGTTCCGGTGCATTTGCGCAATGCGCCCACCAAACTGATGAAAAGCTTGGATTATGGTAAGGCTTACCGGTATGCTCATGACGAACCCGATGCCTATGCGGCAGGTGAGAATTATTTTCCCGATCAAATGGGACAAAGGCGATATTACCATCCCGTTCCACGAGGTTTGGAAATCAAAATTGCAGAAAAACTGGAAAGGTTAAACCAACTGGACAATTCCAGTCGAATAACCTAGTTTTAATTTTTAATTTAACGAAATCAATTTATGTCCGAGGTGTTTTCATGGCAATAAGCAATGAAGTGGTCATCCAAAATAAGGAAAGGCGTCGCCATGATCGTATTGATGACGAGATGGTGATGTTTTGGCGGGAAATAAAATCAGACGAGATTCCTGATGATATTTCCGCCCATCCTACCCAAACGAGCGACTTCTCTTTGTCTTCACAAATTAAATTGTTAAGCTTGGAAATGGATCCGTTGTTAAGAAAAATAGGGCGGGCCAATCCTTTGATGGCAGAATATTTGAGGCTCATGGATCGAAAAATTGATGCTTTGGCAAGCTCGATTATAATCAAAGACCATTTAACTCATTGCCACACGACCCGCCATGTCAATTTAAGTGCCTCTGGCTTGGCTTTCTTGACCGAGAGGGAGTATGCCTTGGGTACTTTACTAGAGTTGAAAATGGTTTTCTCGCCCACTTTGACCAGTATTGTCGCTTATGGCAGGGTGATTTATTGCATACATTACGATGACGACAAGCCATTATCCCACCGCATAGGCGTAGGGTTCATTCGCTTGCATGATTATGACCGTGAATTGTTGTCGGGTCGGGTAAGCAGTCGCCAGATGCATCAACCGGAAAACCGGGACACGCATTAAACTCTCATTGATGCTCCAACCGTGCAATTTTCCGCAGCTCGTAAGACCTTATTGACATTATTGGCCGATGGGAATTTCCATTCCGGGGCGGAATTGGCAAAAACCCTGAACCTTAGCAGAACGGCCATTTGGAACATGATGTGCGAACTGAAGGAACTCGGACTGGAGTTCAATGCGATCACGGGTAAAGGTTATTGCTTGATTCGTCCATTGGAATGGCTGGATGAAAAGGCTATCAGCAGCCAATTGAACCCTACCGCGAAAAACTTGCTGACTGCATCGGAAATCCATGACGAACTGGATTCAACCAATACCCAACTAATGAGTAGAGTGGCTTCATCTTCACCGCCTTCCGGTTTGGTATGTCTGGCTGAGTACCAGAAGGCAGGACGTGGCAGGGTAGGAAGGTTCTGGCAATCTCCATTCGGCGGCAACATTTGTCTTTCCTTACTGTGGTGGTTTGAAGACCAAACCGCTTTTTCCGGCCTTAGTTTGGCGGTAGGGGTCGCCATCGTCCGCGCATTGCATACCGCAGGAATAAAGGAAGTTGGCTTGAAATGGCCTAACGATATACTGTGGCAGGGTCGCAAGTTGGGGGGTATCTTGCTGGAGGTTTCAGGCGAGGCCCATGGTCGCTATGCCGTCGTAATCGGGATAGGCTTAAATTGGCATTTGTCGCCTGCAAAGGCGAAGGCGATAGATCAGGCTTGGGTCGATCTGAATCAAATCACCAACGGCTCGCCTCCCTCCCGCAATCAACTAATTGCTTTGCTGCTCAACGAACTATTCCAGTTACTATCGGATTACCACAAACGGGGTTTGATGGCTTATATCGACGAATGGCGGCAATGGCATTGCCAAGCTGGACACCGGGCAAGCTTGCAATGGGGGGATAAACTCATGCATGGCGTGATAGTCGGGGTCAGTGACGAAGGTTTATTATTGATGGATTGCGAAGAAGGAGGGCTTAAACAATTCGCCTCGGGTGATTTAAGGCTTAGGTCCGATGAATGATGCGGATTCTACCATTCTGTTGGTCGATATTGGCAACAGTCGGGTCAAATGGGGAATAACCAGTAATGCCCCCGACTTTGGCTCGGCTCAGTCTGCAATAGCTGGGGTTTCTGATCGACTATCAGGCCAACAGTCTGAACCAGTATTGGTTCAAACGGATTCTAATTTAAGTGCATTCGATTTCCGCCATATTAAAATAGGCGAGCCTTTCCCCACGCAAACTATTTCCAGTGATAAAATCCTATCCAGCATCTGGGGAGAGATACCCCAACCGTTGCAAGTCATGGTATCCAATGTTGCCGGTTTGGATATTGCCAATCAACTTAAAGCATGGGCTCAACAACGCTGGGGTTTGGTTCCTCAATTTGCCTGTTCCATGGTAAAGGGATATGGCGTCAGCAATGCTTATCG
>CAIOOA010000057.1 GCA_903859815.1 uncultured Methylococcaceae bacterium
ATCTTCTCCATCTGCGCCAAGAGCAGCGGAATGTCGTCTACCCGTTCGGTTCTCGTTATGTTGATTGGTGTTTCCATGGCAAATGGACACATTTAGCCACAATTTAATGAACTGGGGGTAAAATTGAGCGAACGGTAAGTTGTTGACAGAACATCAAAGCATCGCGTATTCAATTCTCTTGTTTACGCGGGGGGATTGCTATCATTCAAGCTTACTTGGATTCCTCCCAAGGGCTTAAGCTTTACATGAACTCCTGTGGGCGGTTTCGATTTTGTCAATCGTAAGCAGAAAAGTAATAATAGGGCAATGGCGTAGAGAGAAGGCTGGGTAATATCTTGCTTGACTAACCACAGATAATGCAAAACCCCGGCAGCGGCAACAGGATAGGCAAGCCGATGCAATAATTGCCAATTTCGCCCCCCCATCCTTTTCATCATTGCCGTTGTCGAGGTGATTGCCAATGGAATCATCAGGATGAAGCTGGTCATACCGGCTATCATATAGGGTCTTTTGGACAAATCCCTGCCTATTTCTGCCCAATCGAATAATTGATCGAATATCAAGTAACTCAAAAGATGCAAACTGGCATAGAAAAAAGCGAACATGGCGAGTGTCCTGCGCAATCGCATTAACCAATTCCAATGTGTCCATTTGCGCAATGGAGTGATCGTCAAGGTTGCGATCAATAGATTGAGCGTCCAAATACCCGTCACGTGGGTGATGTCCGCCACTGGGTCCGGGCCAAAAGTATCGGTGAAAAACGCGAAAAGCAACTTCGTCAGTGGTATTAGACAAGCAATGAACAGGGCATTTTTAATGTGACCAATTGTTTTTGTTGATAAATTTTTCATTGTTATGCCCGTTTAGACGAGTTCGATATTTTCGCACTGAATCAAATAATCCAGTGCATCCTCCAAAATTGCGCGTGCCCTTGCCGTTTCTTGGTGTAGATATTGGTGCAAGGCGGCATCTTGGTCATTTCGATTTTCGCAATCAGCACTATAAGCCTCGAATGCATTCAGGCGGAACAGCAAATCCGCCAAGTGCTGTGGGCATTCGCATTGTATCTTGGTCTTGACCGTCGCAGCAGCGGCTAACATTTTACTGTCAAAGCGCCGGACGGGTATGGTTTCCTTTGGCAATCCAGATGTCTGTATGACAATCGGGTTAGGCGATTGGTTTCCTGCATCAACCATGCATATTTGTCGCAATTGATTCACCGTGACAGGTGACCTCATTGTGACAATGCCCATCTTGTCTAGTTCATTTAAAAGAACCTTCATGCCGAAGGTATAAATTACCACGATTTTTTGCGGACGGTAAAGGGAGACCAAATTGCGTATTTCGACCAAGTTTTCATGGTGGAGGGCGGGCATTTCCAAAATCAGCAAGTCTGGCTTTTCTGCTTTTACCGCATCCTCAAAAGCCAAAAACGATTGATGACATCCTATTAAGTCTATGAAGCTAAGGCTATCTTTCCATTGAGATAACAAAAATGGAAGCGAGTCCCCAAAAGCGAGGATTCGCAAAGGCTGGTGGGTAGGGGGGGTGGGTGCTTGCGATTCGAGATGAATCCGATTGAGTTCCAACAGTTCGGTTTCCGACTTGTGGGCCACTGAACTGATGGCGTGTCCATGGTCTACAAGTTGTTTAATCAATGTCAGCCGACCGACATCCGCGTGCGTGTACACCCGTTTATTCTCGGTTCTTTCTGGTGTCACAATCTGGTAGCGCCGCTCCCAAACCCTCAGTGTATCCACTGGAATACCGGTGAGTCGGGAGACAGCCGCTATTCCATAGGTCGGTTCTACATTTTGGGAAACTGTCATAGGTTTAAGCTGTCAATAGATTGAAGGATGAGTTATGTTCAGGTTGTCTATGATATGAACTAAACAAATGCTTGACAATATTTTTTTTTGGAGTAAGCTTTCAATGGAACCCCCACCTTAGAGGAAAACGACAATGGCATCTTATTTTTCAGCAGTTGAAACAGACGATTTGCTTGCTTTGATTTTCGTGCTTTTCCTAATTGCTTGCGTCCGACTTGAATTTCGCCGCCCATTTTTAAGGCCCGGTCTGAAAATGCTCAAAAAGTCCTACGCGAGCAATATTTTCACATATCTCTTCAATGACATAACACTATCGTTATTGTCCATACCTTCCTTGTATTTTATCGCCCAACAATTTTCAGGTTATGGCTTACTAAGTTCGCTTGAGGACGGGCCACTGAAGTATCTGATCACTTTTCTGATGCTTGATTTGACCATGTACGTATGGCACTACACAACCCATCACATTGATGCGCTTTGGGTTTTTCACAAAGTCCATCACAGCGACAAGACTCTGAACGTAACCACTGGGTTGCGCTTCCATATAGGGGAGCTGTTTATGGAAGTCTTGGTTCGAGTGGCATTTATTGGGATTTGGGGAGTTGCCCCAGACGTGATTCTGGTCAGCCAAACTTTAATTACTCTATTTGTCCTTTTCCACCACACCAATGTCACTTTTCCAGGTGAAAAATATCTGGCAAAGATTTTCATTGTGCCACAACTGCACAGGGTTCATCATTCCGTACTGCGGATTGAACATGATAGCAATTACGGTGCTGTGTTTTCATTCTGGGATAGGTTTTTCGGCACGCTAAATACACAGGAGCCAACCGCCATTGGTTTGAACGGGGTTGATGAAAGATATTTGGAAACTTTATATAAAACTGTCCTTTCCATGGGTGTAGTGAAACAGGTTCGGGAGTTTTTGACGGTCAATAAACAAGCTTAGGACAAGAATCGGGTCTGTCGAATAAGCATGGAGATTAAATTATGTTCGGTCTAAGTTCGAAAAATCCGGTAGTTGGAACGGCAAGCATCACGATTGAAAGGCCAATAGATGAGGTTTTTCGATTCATAGGTGCAGATTTCTTCCAAAACTATCCTAAATGGTCACCGGAAGTGGTTCAATTGGAGTCCCTGACCGAAGGACCTGTGAAATTGGGTACGAGGGCAAGGCAGGTGCGGGTTGACCAAGGACATCGCTCAGATTCCAAATTCGAAGTCAAGATTTACGAGTTGGATAAAAAGCTTTGTTTCAGCGGTGTTGTCGACCCTTACCGATGCACTTATGAAGTGGCTGAATTGAACTCGGGAAAAACGACCCGGCTAACTTTTACCTTTGAGTTATTGGAAATTCAAATGTTCATGCGCCCATTCGAGAAATTGATTCGAGTTGTTGTGCAGGATGGTGCAGACCGAACTGTGAGAAATATAAAGCGCCTAATTGAGTCCAATAGATAGCGAAACGGTAGTCAAGCTACCCTCTGTCACCCTAGCGAGAGAATCAAAATGACATTTGTTGTTGAAAAAGATCCGGGCTTGATCCCGCAAATACTTTCTAAGATTTTGGATTCCTCGGTGAATGGAATCACCTTGGCTGATCCCGATCAGGAAGATATGCCTATCGTGTACGCCAATAAATCATTTGAAACCATGACTGGATATGGTCAAGATGAGATTATTGGACATAATTGCAGATTTTTACAGGGGGATGAGCGAGACCAAGAAGCCCGATTCAAACTCAGGGAAGCCATCGACAATTGTCAGCCAATCGAAGTGACTATTCGCAATCATCGAAAAAATGGTGAACTATTTTACAACCATTTGGCCCTCACACCGCTATTTGACAATGAAGGTAAACTTATGTATTACCTTGGCGTTCAATATGACGTAACCGCACAGGTAAAAGCAGAAGAAGAAATCAAAAAGCTGAGCGACTGTTTAGAAGAAATGACAGTTAAAACATCAAGCTAATAATACGTTTGCTAAATTACAACCATTTGGAGAAGTCTGAAACATGACTCAAATAAATACCAGTGCCTGTGTACCTTACACCTGCAAACAAATGTATGACTTGGTGAATGATTCCGCCACCTATCCTCGTTATTTACCTATGTGCAGTGACGTATCTATAAAGCTAAAAAC
>CAIOOA010000058.1 GCA_903859815.1 uncultured Methylococcaceae bacterium
ATGGGATATACATAAAATCCAAGACAACAGTATCTCTGAACTAGCGTCGGGTGAACACCGAACTCTTGGGCAATATCGATGACCGTCTTGATGTTCCTGATCGCCTCAAGCGCGACCTTCGCCTTGAACTCGCAGCTTAAAACCTTGCGTTTCTTCTCACTCACAACAACCCCCGTTTTCCAGAAGGCTACCACCTTAAATGATTGTCCGAAAAGTGGGGTCCACTATAGATCTGAACGAAGACTCCAATCCGGTCTCCCCGCATCGATTCAATCTTGGGCAATGGCGGCGAACTAACACAACCTGTAAAAACCATAACACCAATCCATGTCAAAATAATTATTCGCATAGGTGAATATTCCTATAACACATTCAGATAGTTTCTTGAACGGAAACCTCGCCGCTATTCATCAAGCCAACCACGCTGAAATTCTTATGATCGTTGTGTTTTCTATCAGCTTCCACACCCGCCGCAACCGCCACCACAACCGCCACCATCTCCCCCGCTGGAACCATCCCCCCCGCTTATGGAGATTTTTGAGTCTATCAAAGCTGATTGAGCATCGGCCAAGGCAGTGCCTGCCAATGCAGTCAAACCGACCGTCGCAACGATGTGAAGCAAACCATCAGGCGTAGTTCTGTCTATGTTCAGATTTTTACGCATTTCATAGTTCAGCACCGCATCGCCATAGTGGCTGTTGCGCAAACGTTTGAAACTAAGATACACTCCAAAAAAGAAGAGAGCAAACATCATCATAGACAGATATCCAACGGGTTTTCCAATTTCCAGCCCATGCTGTACGCGAACAAAACCAATAACGAGTAAAACTACAAATAATAGGCCGTTTATGACTTGGGTTTTGTTAGATTGATTGGTTGACACATAAAGACCCAGCGCTTCAAAACGCGGGCTAAGTGTCTTTGCCGTGGATAATGCCCCATGGCGAATTTTTTCAAGCGTGGCATTCGGTTGGGCAGCATGCATGAGAACCGCTGCCTCCAGTGGTGTTTGAGCTTGGTCAGGCTCAATCACCTTCAAGCTCGGCTTCTTTTGCTTCAAAAAGCTTGAACTGCCTTTATCCAATTCCACGCTTCCACGTTGTAGGAGGCTCACTAAGGCAACATCCACCGCTTGTTGTGATCCACCCGCGAGATAGGCCAACTCCTCTGGAGTGAGCGTAACCTCCAGAGGCTTGCCGATACCTTCCGGTTTACTCATGACCGAGCGGAAATAAAGGGAAAAAATCGCCAAGACTAGCACGGATAATCCATAAAACCATAGGAAACCCGCTGCATCCAACTTCATCGGGTTGATGCTATCGGGTACGACACCCGCACAACTGACAATGAACAAGGGCATGGCAAGCACTCCAAGCAGGGTCACCCCTCGCCATCCGACCGACCGCCAAGACTTAAGCTTGGGCACCAACCAATATTGAAGGTCATTGACGCGGACATGATGTAAATCTTGGCCGAAGCGTACTGATGAATCAGGCCAAATATCCTCTGGGGGTTTGTGACCAAACAGCCTTTCGTAACTGGCTAAGGTGTTGCCATACCAGTCGTTGAATTTCCCTTTTTCGTCCTGCCCACCGAGTGTAGGCTCATGATGCAAGGGCTTGCCCAACACTTTAGGGCAAAACTCCTCCCAATAGGAACGGGTATAAGTTAAATGCAGATGCCAAGCCTGATCGACTTGATCGGACGGCGTGACTGGGTGACCGGCCGCAACAGCCAGAAAAGCAAATTTTTTATATTCTTCAATGACTCGAAGGCTAAATGCTTCAGACCAACGGTTCTCCCTAGCCAATCTTTTACCAAACGGCCATGCCGCTTCAGTATTGTCCAAAGAGAATGCCTGTATTTGTCGATACAACTGAGTTTGCTGATCGTTCATCGTCACACCTCATGTTTCTTAAAATGGACTATAAATGTTTTTGCTAAATTATAAATGACTGTCGAAGAAGGCACTTATTCACAAACCAATGGTAACTGCGGGAGCTACGCATTCATTTCGCCTATCGTTTGTTTTTAATTTTCATGTTGAAATGTAACAATTTGATGAAAAGTCAAGATTATAGTTATCACGCAACCATCCTTTCAGCATTAATAACATAGCGAGGTATGACATGACCCAGCCCAAGAAACCCGGACGGACGGAGAGCAAGCCGTTCAACCACGAGCTATTGAACTCGATTGTCCAAACCCTCGCCATACTGGCTGCCGGAATTTGGGGGGTCTACACATTCATTTATCAAGCCCAAATTGCCCCCGATCTTGCTCCACCCACGCTCTCGGTCACCAGTACACTCGAAAAGGCGGGTCAAAAGGGCAATATGATTGCCATCCGTTCGACCGTCACCCGAACCAATGTCGGTCAGGGGAGGGTTAGGCTATTGGGAATTACCTATAACGTCATTGGCATCAAGGAACATTTTGCAACTGGCGCCGACATCAATCCGGGCTTCAACACGATTGCTCCGACCGCAAGCACTGTCCGCGAACCCCGATATTATGGCAAGCCCGACAAGCGCGAAGTCATCCTGCGGGTCGGCAACCTGTTTGAAGGCGCGACCAACACACCATCCGCCGCCTCTGTTTTAAACCCTGGCGAATCGGTGTCCCGCGACATGGTGTTTTACGCCGATCAAACCCTATTTGACTCCATCCGCTTTCAGGTTCGCCTAGTCTATGAAAACATCTCAGCCGACACCATCCCGCTTATTTTCAAAGTGGACGGCGATGGAATGATTGTTGCCGAACATGACCCGTCATGCTCGAATCAACAGGAAGGATGCAAAGCATTAAATACGACGGATTTTACGACTGAGTTATCGTTGTGGTAGTCGAGATTGAGAATGGGGGTTGATCTAAGATAGTTTTTAACCTAGAGGATACCAAACAAATAACTTTATCGTTAATCAAACCGAATCCCAAACAATCCTCCCTCTTCCGTCGCATCAGTCAAACGGATAGGGAGTACATAGTTATTTAAATCAAAACCTTCTTCTTTCTCCTTAAAAGCATCATCTTCGTTCATAGTCACTATGTATTGGAATCCCACTTTTTCAGCAATCTCTGAACCAACTTTTAAGGCACTAATAACTTGTCGTCCATCAACCCCGTCAAATAAATGACTATCATGGACTAAAAATCCGGGGCCTATTCCACGTTCAGTGCAAAGTCGCATTAACATCATATCGAAACAAAAGATTTGCATATTCTTGATACCTTTGCTCCGATCTCCTTGCATCTGAAAATTGAATGAAGGACCGTTTGACGTGTTTTCGATAACCATACTCCCTTGTGATTCATAGAGTTGTTGAGATATTTCTTCAAATGCAACGATTGCTTCGTTAAGCCGCTCATTTTGTTCAAAAAAATCACGGCGAAGTCGAAGTTGAAGGCGATTACGCTCTATTTCTAATTCATTTTTTGTACCTTCTAGTTTTTCGGCTGCCTCATACCTTTGTCGCAATGTTTCAACTTCAGCCTCCATGCGCCCTATCTCACCCTGTAATTTAGAGAATTGATCTAAAGCGCCATGACTTTTCAATATAGCCATAACTTCGGCACGTCTAGTGTCCAAGGACACTTTGTACTGGTTACGGCTTGCAATACGAGTTTTTGCAGCATCCAACTCACCACTAAGATAATCCCTGCGGTTACGAATGACTGATTCATGAAAACTAGATACATCTTCATATCGTTTTCTTACAATCCCTGGAAGCGCGATGCCTACTTCTTGATAAACATTCTCTAAATCTACCAAAGACGGAGGTTCCTCAGATGCTAGAGCAGTTTCAAGGTCATTGATAGTCGCTATATCGAGAGTATTGGCATTGGCTAAATCATTCAACTCGCGCGTAAGCTTGGATGCCTCAATTTCCAGTGAATGATATTCAGGCAATACACGAAATTGACTGACTTGATCTTGGGCCTTTTTAAAGCGGGATTCAGCCAAAGTCAATTGAGTTAGTAAATCTGCCGCTTTGCCTATTATGTTACCGAATGCACCAAAACCAGCAGCTTTCTTAAGTTCCTTTAGAGTCTTCTCTTGATCTCTTACCTGCTGCCAGTCACTGGCAATTTTCCAATCCAGCCCTAATAGAAACATCAAAGCTATTTGAACATAACCGATTTGCTGCTGCGTCGTGTTTTTTTCGGGAGTGGTAAATGCCCCGTTCAATTGGCGACGGACAAAGTACGAAAAGTTAGCGCGAAAAGTAGGGCTTCTACCATTTTCATCAGCGTTTGATTCAAGATCAAACATCTTCTGACCAAGTAAGTATCTCCAATCTAAGTTTGTTATCTGTTTTTTCTCACTCAACTTTATTGGAAACCATTTCTTTATCATATAGTGGTGTGGCAACCGATCAAGTTTCCAATAGACTCTATTAACAAATCTAGTTTCACTTATCAATAGTTTTGACTTACTCGCACCACATCGTTCTACGCTTACTATTGAGCCTCCAAGGTCGAAGTCCATGCAAAAGGTGAAATCTATTAAAGCCTTAGTCCGCAGCAAGTTACCCGGTTCAGCTTCTGATCCCATGAGGAAATGAATAATCTCGATAAGACTAGTCTTTCCCGCACGGTTGCGAGTCTGTTTACTAGTCGCACCTTGGCTTTTCTCCGCCAGCAATACATTAAGCCCCGGCCTGAACTCAAGATTTTTAAAGCTAGGCAAAGTGCTATATATTCTGTGGATCATGGGATTTGGCGGGTAATAAGTCCGCCTTTCAAAGTAATAGCATCTATTGTGAATAGGAGGTCAAGCGAAAGAACGAACCAATCATAACTAAGGCGTGAAGTAGAATTCGGTTGCATGGGGTCGCTTTGACTTAATTCTTCCCAAAGCCCAGAAATTGTCTTTGGACGATCCAAACGCTGTAAGACTTCAGCGCCAATCGTGAGTAGTGCCCGATTTTGCGGTAAATGTCTGGATGGAAGAATCATAAGGAATCGGTTCTCGGTTCTTCAAAAATTTCGCAACGCTCAAAATAGTAGGCCATGATGGTCAATACAGCTAATTCATGTTCTGCGCTTCCCCTTTCGCTACCACCCGCCCACACCTGAATCTCATGAAAAATTTGGTTTGGAGTCATTAGATCGCGACAAGAGGCATATTTTTTCCGAAAAGCTCCAGCAATTTGTTCGCCGAAAAAGGGATCTCGCCATTTGGAAAAAAACTCATCCACAAGTGCGGCTTTACTCATGCCTTCTTTTAGCAGTCTCGCAATACTCTCAGACAAAGCATTCGCTTCAATTTTACCAGGAGGAACATCCCTGATAGGACGATCATGATTCATTTTTTGTAGCGCTATCGATTCAAGGACAACACGTAAGTCATGGAAAGCAAGCCTAGTTTTGGTTTCAGCAGTCGGTGCCACAAAACCGAACCATGATTCCAAATCAGCACGGTCCAATCGCCGAAATACCAATCGAAATTCTTCAAAACCCCATGGTTCTAATCTTATTCCTTGATTTTCGCGTTCAAGCTTAAGAATTTCCTCGTGAACATGTGGCGGAAGTCTGCCCGCATTGTGCGCAAATACCCATTTATCAAAGTCAACGTTCCAATGCGACAACGCGCCAGCAAAGTCTTCCCTGATCTTCTTAATCGCCTTGTCTTCTGTCATCTCGTTGGGTGCATACACCTGAAACAAACGACGTTCTGACTTCAGAAAGCCGTCATTCTTTTTGTCACCGCGGTTACCCCATGGTCTACAAGACATGAAATCGGCCTTGTAAGTAGCTGACCAAATTTCTTTTAACAGAAAAATAGGCTAACATGTCCAGGTTTTAAACAACTTCATCATTCGACATGTTTCATGTAAAAGACCTTTCCGGCGAAGAGAAAGCGACACTGGAAGCCATGCACAAAAATCATCCCCTCCATGCGCCCCGGATGCGGGCTCACGCCGTTTTGTTGAGCGATGC
>CAIOOA010000059.1 GCA_903859815.1 uncultured Methylococcaceae bacterium
GCAACAAGGTCGTCATTTGCATTGAGTGCAGCAATGCACTGGGCACTACATGTGTGGGCCATTGCACTCAATAGTAGCGCGATGAGGTAGTTCGTAAGTTTCACTATTAGCCTCTCAAGTTGCTATGGAAAAAGCCTAACGACCCCATTCAGCCGCCCGCGCGGAAGAAGCCAGAATTAACACGCCAAACGTCCACGCGGGTCGGCTGGAACGGCGGGTTAGGCGGGTGGGCAGGGAGACAAAGCCGGGGTTTCATAGGCTTTTGCTCTTTGCTTACCGCCCTTTTCGTCGGGCAACAAAAAGACGTTGCCCGACCGGGCTGGTGGGCAGAGAAACAATGCCGGGGATTCATGGATTTTGCTCTCTTTTCTCATTTGGCTCAATACGAGAGTACGCTATTGCGCCCTACGATAGCGCCTTACCGCGTTCATTCTGGCAATTAAAGCTAAACCATAGCTAAAGAGCCATATTGTGCTTGGGATGGGTATCGAATTAGTCTGTATTTGTGCAACGTATAAATCCCCATTTGAGGCACCAGGTACATTTTGTTGCCAAATAACTTTACCGTTATAAATCTGGGCAAATCTTTCGTCTGTCGTGTCATTGTGTGTTATTTGAAATGGTGCGGCATTAATATCCAAGAGGTTCATTCCAAAAATATCAAGCGTACCGTTTCTTCTATCAGACCATACAAGTAGGTCATCATAGTAATAATAGTTGTCTATGGCCCAGTCATTTGTAAATACTATTTTTGCTTTGTCTGTTTTGCCAATTTCGTACATATAGACGCTTTTTCCATCATCTCCTAAAATGGCAATTTTATTATTATATATGAATCCTCCATTTGATCCCCAAAGCCTTAAACCTTTACCGTCTTCTGCGGTAATTAACGTTGCTGGCTCGGAAGTCCATATTTGTTTCGTGTATATACCGCTTTCATCTGCGTAAACTACATTGTCTTGCCAGATATCATGCCACCCATTTGAAGAGTAGCCTTGGTTTCCGATGCCACCAGCAATTGTCATTCTGGTGTCTTTGGTTAAGTTTTGAATTTTTAAATCCCAGTTGGTATATGGGCCGGATGCCCATATCCAAACGAAGTTATCACCACTAACGACGGGAGACCAATTGTGATAACTTTCATGAACAGGGTATTGAATAGCCCCTACTGCGAAGCTGGAATCAACATATCTATAAAATAGCCCTTCATTTTTCCCGCTGAAAACCATATATCCTGCTCCGTCAGGCTGCATATTAAAACTGAAATGATTCCATCCGCTTTGCCCTTGTATAAAATATGCTTGTTCGGTTAAGTCGTTGGGATTGAGGAATTTTCCATAAGCAGTTTGTGATCCTTTGGAATATAAAATTGAATTGTTGCTAAAACTAAGCCCGTCTCCGCCATTGACATTTGTGTCCACTAAATATGGGGTGATGTCGGCAAATGCAACTAAACTGACACTGGTCATGAACAGAACTATAAAAATCGAAGTTATTGTTTTCATTTTCCACCTCTTTGAAATAGCATGGTTTGCATGGCGAAGCGCACGGACTAACGCTTGCGTTGAGGGGCGTGGGCGGAAGGAGCCAGAAAAGTGAGCGAAAATATAACCCCGCGTCCCCTCGAACGCCGGGTTGGGCTGGTGGATAATGAGAGATTTTTGGACATGAATAGATTCTGCTTTTTTTTTGAGATTAACTGCCAATGCTGCGAAGTTTCTCAAGTCGTTGCCTGAGAAGTTGCTGACCTTTATCGGGGCAACCATCACCCGGCATTCCATACATTACAAAAAAATCTGGATAATCCTCATTTCCTCCTGTGTATTCATTCCAAGCTTCGTCCAATCTTCTTCTTTCTTTTTTGCTCAAATGGAACCTGAACTCTCTGACCGCTCGTTTGTGCTTGGCGTAAGCCCCTGCTATCTTTTGGCTACCTGCGAGACCGCCAGTAGTAACGCCGGTCAAAGCATTTACAAGGATATAGCCAGTTGTAGAATCTTGAATAAAATCGCCGTCAAGGGCATTTCTGTAAACGATAGCGGCTTGGAGCTTGGCGTTGAATCGGGCAACACGCATAGCGGAACAATAGCCAATTATTCCACCCATAGCGGCGGTAATTCCTCCACCCAAGAATTGGGACAAGTTAAAGATACAAGTATCTGGCATAATCAAACCTTCGTTTCTTTTTATTCATGGGTTCTCGGCGCACTTGTAGGATACGCATTTATTTGGTGGATACTTCCATGGATTGACATGGGTAAAGAATATTCGCCATGGCCCATAGGTGAAGATTGCGAACCTATTTGGCTTACCAGATTATGGAAGAAGCCGCCCAACGCCCCCGTTCAGCCGCCCGCGCGAAAGGAGGTAGAAAAATGAAGCCAAACGTCCACGCGGGTCGGCTGGAGCGGCGGGTTAGGCGGGTGGGCAATGAAACAATGCCGATAATTCGTGGATTTTGCCCTTTTTCTTCATTCGGCGCAATACGCGGAGTACCGCTATTGCGCCTTACGGCCTTGAAATGATTGACCAAAGCCGGATGGGATTTGTAATCCCGTCCTTAACATTTTGTGCCATGTCGGAAGCTGTGACTTCGCACAAAACGTAAGCGACGGGGTTACAAACCCCGTCGCGCTTCGGGCGGTGCGGAAGGTGGGACTGGTCAAACCGGCCAAGTTGCACACGCTGCGACACAGCTTTGCCACCCATTTGTGCAGTATATCGTAGGTGGGCAAGCGTTTTAGCTTGCCCACCATTCGCCGGGGTTTGAGGTTACGTTCCTCGTGGGCAAACGATAAAGCCGTTTGCCCACATTACCCGGCTAAGACATTAGTATTGAGATTACGCGATCTTCTTGCGCCGAATTTGCCAACTAACCAAAGGGATGCCCACCATCAGCATAGCCCATTCCTCAGGTTCAGGCACAGCATTTGCTATCGGTTCTAATTTGGGCATTCTGCAACCGCCAGTAGGGACGTGAATACCACAGGAACTAATGAGTAGGGTTGATAAGGAACTAGTGTTTAATAAAGGACTGGAAATGCTGTTAATTTCGAAAGGGGGACTGGAAATGTTGTATTTGCCAACGTTAGCTCCACTCGTAATCGATTCGATAGTAGTCACTGCAGTCGGTTGGTTTTCGAGAAAAATATTTATAAAATTACCTGAACTGGAATACCCAGAGAAAGTGGCTTGTAGCAGTTGTGTGGTGAAATTACCAGTCTCATTCACATTAGATCGATTCAAATATCTAACCACAAATGAGTTATTGCTAGGAAGCGACATAGCTCCACCAGAAGGTTTACCATCCTGATCTAATAGTAAGGCAGATAAATTGGCATTGTATGTCACAGTAGTATCGCCTCCAGAGACTACGGAATTAAACACACTAAAGCTATTGATAAAAGCCGAGTCAGCGTAAAGCGTGCTACCGCCCGGACCAACACCAGGCATCGGTATTAAAGTTCCAGGCTCGGGTTTCAAGGTAATGATGGAGTTTAAGAAGGAGTCGGGAGCATCAGAAACGAATGCGTTAGCGGCATTCGACGCAACCAAGAGGACTAAGGTTCCAATCACTGCTCGGTTAATCAGGTATAGCGATTGAGTCATAATATTGATCTCCAACAAGTAAGCATATTAAAACAAAGCATCCCATAACGGGACAAAACATAGGATGCCATAAGATAGCTTTGCCACATTAGAAATAACAGTAACTTATATATGGTATCAAAAATGGCAAATCTTTTCATTATTAAAACCGCTCATATTTATTCTGTCAATGCCTTTTAAAAAACACACCCCTAATGTAAAAAACAAACACATCACTCTTAAATATTTGCAGGGTGCGGTTATATTGCTGGCTCCCACGCTCCGGCGTGGGAGCCTATCTTGGGACGCTTTGCGTTCATTCGCCGCAGGAGCGGTTGAATTACGTTCCCACGCCGGGAGCGTGGGAACAATCAACGTCGGCAACTCGTCCAGTCCTATAAAATCACCCCCCCACCGAAATACTGATGACATCGCTCCACTGCCCGACTTGCTCGTCGTGTAGCCGGTAGATGGCTTTATACCTCCAAGTGGCGCTGGTTCCGGGAGGGGGAAGCGGGGCGGTGTCGGTGGTGTTGGGTTGGTTGTTGACGGCGAGTAAGACGAAGCCGTTGCCGTCTCCCCGATCCACCCAGATTTCGATGCCGCTGGCCTTGCCCTTGGTCCACACAATCACCGGATGACCTGCAATGATCTGCACGTTCAGGATGGGTTTCCAGGTAGTCGGGTCATTCACTTGCGTAGAACCGATGACCCACAAATCCTGCCCGATGGCGGTGGTGAATTTCTTATGGGTCTTGGCCCGTGCCACCAAAGCGCATGTCCTCGGGATGATGCCCGTCAGCACGGCAGGGCGATTCATTAAGCCTATCATGGGCGGGACGGGCCATTCGACTAGGCCATCATTGTCATCGCGCAACTGATTCTTAAAGGCCGTCCAATATTGGGAGAAGGATTGCCAGTCGCCCTGTTCTTGCAGCCCTTGGCGGAAGTTGACGGCATCGGTCTGTAGCGTGGCGATGTCCTCAGGCTTGATCTCCAACAGGTCGGCATATTTGGGCAGAATGGCGGCAAGGTGTTCGAGCAATTCGGCCTTGCCAGCGTCGTCATGGGGCATGTAGGGTGAAGTGGACATGGTGTTTGGTCTCCTAGAAATAATGTGTTGTATTTAATGGGTTTCCTGTGGTTTTCCAAGCTTCCGCCAAGCTTGGCGGGCGGTCAGTAACGGCTGAGGAGTGAGTATCGATGATTGGTCCTTGCTCATCGAAGGCTGAGGAGTGAGTATCGATGATCGGTTCTTGCTGATCGAAGGCTGAGGAGTGAGTATCGATGATCGGTCCTTGCTCATCGAAGGCTGAGGAGTGCGTATCGATGATTGATGATTGCTCATCAGACTCTGATACGCGATATTTGCGATGGATGATTGCGCATCGAAGGCTGAGGAGTGCGTATCAATGATTGGTGAGTGCGTATCGAAGGCTGAGGAGTGCGTATCAATGATTGATGATTGCGTATCGAAGGCTGAGGAGTGCGTTTCAATGATTGGTGAGTGCGTATCAATGGCTACTGACCGCCCATCGAGTTCCGATGAGCCATCGGCAAAGACCGAGATGCAGCCATCAAAGCGTGATGACTGCTGGGTTGATGTGGCAAGGTGTCCGACAAGCACGGCTGAATCCTAAGCATTCCAAAGCGAACCGATTAGTTTCCGGTGAGAATGGCTTGAGCAAAGACAAACGGCACTCAAGTATTTTCACTACCCGTTAAAACTTCCGTCCCTGCGTTGACGTGTGATGTTATGCTCAAAACTCGACCACGGCGCTATTATAAGCATAATCCTGACAGGGAATATTTTTCACAGGTTTATACGCCTGCTGTTGAAAATGTCAAGTTTTTATTTTCTTCCGCAGCAATTCTCCTTTTGGCGTGGAAGCCGTAATTCCGTCATGGACCGCCGGAATCCAGTGCCATGGACGGTAACGGGTAGGCTGCGTAAGTGTTTAATTAAGCGCTTTCTGGCAGGAATGACGGGTTATAAATCAGCGCTTTGCCTCATAATAAGAATTGCTGTTTCTGCCGGGTGCCATTTGTAGTCCCGGTTTTAGCCGGTTCCAGTCAGTTTGACCGCCTAAATGCGGGACTACGAACGCTTATTTTTTCAGCATCAGTCGCCTGACGAATCCGGCGGCAGCAAATCGGGCATCACCATCGGCTTCAGGCCCTGCGTCGGCTGTTTTGCCGCAGTTCCGGGCAGGATCTCAAAGTCTGGCGTGAATGGGACCATTAAGCTTCTCAACTGATCGAAAGCCTTGCGGTCACCTTCGAATTTCGCTTTGCCCTCCCCAATCAAATCATCGAACGAGTTCGCACCCATCATCACCCGGTTGAGTTCTGCCCGGTTGACGGTGATCGTGAGATCAGGGTTTTTGGCCTGCTGGTCCTTGATGTTGGTCAGCGTGGCGTTGCTTAACTCCACCAGATACTTCTCTCCGTTGTCGGGGGTGACGAGGTTGATGGTGAAACTAATGCCTTCGGCCTTTTTCGGATCCATGCTGATGCCTAAGAAGTCGAGCCACATTTCGGTGGACATGGCTCGTACCACGTCCGGCCCGGAACTGCGTTGGGGTTTGCCGCCGGGTAAGCCATTGCGCAGTTCGTATGCGCCTTGGAGGTAGCTGTTGCGCACACTGGTGCTCTCGGCTTGGTAGCCAAGCTGCTCGTAGGTGTTCGCCAGCAAGTCTTTGGCCGCTTGATTATTGGGTTGCGCAAAGACAAGCCGGTTCAGGATTTCAGTAGCTTCAAGATATTTGCCCTTGGCGTACAACTGCTTAGCCTTAGCCATGATCTTTGCCGAACCGCCCATCATCTCGACGTAAAGCGGGGCCGAATCCTGCGGTGACAACGGGTGAAGATTGACGGGGTTGCCGTCATAGAAACCGAGGAAGCGGTTGATGACGGCACGAGCATTATTGCCCACATCACCATGGTAACTACGTGCAGCCCATTGCTGTTGCAGGCTTTTTGGCACTTCGTAGACGTTGTGTATCTGGTTGATCGTCACACCTTGATTGGCATAGTGCAAGGCTTGGTTGTTGAGGTTGGCGTAGGTATCGCGCTGTGCGCGTAGCACTTCTTGGATACGTGCGTTGCCCCAGCGCGGCCAACTATGCGAGGCGAACATCACCTCGGCTTCCTGGCCGAATTTCCAGAGCGCGGCGTTGATCTCCTTGGACCAGTTCGCTGCGTTACGCACCGGAGCGCCACGCAGTGTGTAGATGTTGTGTATTGTGCCGGTCACGTTCTCAGCCGCCCAAAATGCCTTGAACTGCGGGAAGTAGGTGTTCATTTCGACCGGAGCTTCGGTGTCCGGCGTGTTCTGGAACACCATCTTTACACCGTCCAGCATGACTTCCTCGAAATCCTTGCTGATAAACAAGTTCGGCGCAATCAACCCGGTATTGCCATTGGCTACATTCTTGCCAATGGCCTGATCGACATGACCGTGCGGGTCGCGGGGCAACAAGACGGCATACTGCCATTGGGTGCGGCGCGACATGGCGTTACCGGCAAACACGTTCTCCTCAATCGCGGCATGCATGAAGCCTTCGGGGGCAATCACCTTGACTTTGCCGCTGGCAACATCGGCTTCGTCGACCACCCCGCGTACACCACCGAAGTGATCCACATGGGAGTGCGAATAAACTACGCCGACAACCGGGCGCTTGCCTAGCTTTTCGTTGATTAATTCGAGTGCTGCGCGGGCGGTCTCCTTGGCGGTCAGCGGATCGAACACGATCCAGCCGGTATCACCCTTGATAAAGCTGATGTTGGCGAGGTCGAAGCCCCGCACCTGATAGATTTTGTCCGGCACCACTTCATAAAGACCATAGGCCATGTTCAGCACGGCTTGGCGCTGGAGCGAGGGATGGATGCTCGGGAAGTCTTTGCCTTGCAGCAGCCATTGGTAGCTGCCCATGTCCCAAGCGACCTGACCGGCATCGGCCATGATCTGCTTGTACGAAGGTTCGGCGATGAAGCCCTTTTTGGCCTCATCATAGTCACGCTTGTCCGAGAACGGCAAAGTGGCGGTGACGCCTTTGCGAAGTTCGAGTGTGAATGTCGACGGTAGGTTGCCCTTGGGGTCGAAATGCTTGCCTTCCACTGCGCCGGGTTCAGTTTGAACACCGCCGCCCGCAGCAACGGCAACACTTTGAGCTATCCCCAACAACGCGAAGGCTAGGGTCAGGGTGAATGATTGTTTGATGCTCATACGGCTTTCTCTTGTCTTAATCTTATTGTGCCTAAAGGGAGTGTCCATTCGCCCAAGCCTTTTTGATGCGAACTTTTTCAGAATACCCTATAATTCACTCAGCGAAAACATGAGGGCATTCCCGACTTAGCGTGTTGTTTCAATTGCGAATCTTAAATTGATTCGTCTGCATTCATCAACCTTAACCAAGAGATCACCATGAGACACCCATCGATGCGTATTGTAAAAATGGCCGTGGTATTAGGCTTAGGCACCCTTTTATTATCCGCCTGCACTGCCGTGCAAAAAGCACCCATCAATCAGGCTGAAAACCATTGCGGGCTTATCGGCAAATATTGCGACAAGCTGACACCCGGCGGCGAAGGACAAATGGGTTTGCGTTATGTGAGACCGGATGTCAATTGGACCCAATATAATAAGATCATCATCGCTCCAGTGACCTATTGGGGTAGCGAGGAGGCTAAGATTTCCCAGTCCGACAGGCAAACTCTGGTCAATTATTTTCAACAGAGTTTGAAGGATAATTTGGGCAAGAAATTCCAAGTAGTGGAAGAACCGGGGCCAGGCGTGATGACTTTAACGGTGGCGCTGACGGATGCGGATTCGGCCACCCCGTTGTTGCGTTCCATCTCCATGATTGTTCCCCAGGCACGTTTGTTGTCCAGCGTCACCTATCTGGCATCAGGGAGTTTCCCCTTTGTAGGCGGTGCCCAAGTGGAAGCCAAACTGGAGGACTCTGTGAGTGGACAAGTGCTCGCGGCCATCGTGGATAAGCGTTTGGGGGCCGGGTCGGCCTCTGCCGGTTTCCAATGGCGGTGGGGTGACGTGCAGAGTGCCATGGACTTCTGGTCCGAGACTGCGGCAACCCGCCTGTCCAATTGGACTTCTGGAAAGGAAAAACCATAAGGGTTTGAAAAAATCAGTTGATTCCATTCATGCCCTCGTTTTTTTTAAAAGCTCAGGGCTTACCAAGAATGGAATCAACGACTTATCCTTATGAAGCCTCTTTCCTCTCGCCAATAACCACATGACTGTGATTGAAGACCCTGCCCACACCTCCTGTTGTCGGTCAATGATTTGTAAAATACAAAAAATGCCCAAGCTCTTGTCAAAAAAAAACCCTTCCCACCACTGGGTATCGGCATTTTTAGTGGCCGCGCTGTTTTCGGCCTCGGTCTATTCTGCTGACACACCCAAGGCATCTGATTTGGACAAGCCCGTCGGCACCAGCCCTTGGGGCTTTAATCTGACGACTTACCTTTGGCTATCCGGCATTGAAGGCACTGTAACCGCAGGTCAACGCACTGGCTCGGTCGATGCCAATTTTATTGACATCGTCGGCAAGTCGAGGCGTGTCCCGCTCGGGTTCATGGGCCACTTCGAGGCGCACTATGAACGTTTCGCTTTCTACATCGACGGCAATTATATTAACCTAAAGCTTAATCCCGCATTTGGACGAATTAGCGAAGGCATCGACACCGAATTGGGTCTGATGGACTACGGACTGATGTACCGGATTTTTGGTGCCAAAGCCTCGGAAAATCGTAACTATCAAGGTAAAAAGCGCCCTAATTTATTTGATGTATACCTCGGTGCGCGCACCCTTTGGCTGGACAATAGCGTCTCCCTGTCAGAACCTCTCGGCTTGATCCAACTGAGTTCCTCGACTAGCCACGCATTCACCAGCCCTCTAATCGGCTCACGCATCGCTTTCGACTTGACACCCAACTGGTATGTGATGACGGATTTTAATTTCGGCGGCTTCGGTGTCCAGAGTGTGGACTTCACCGGTAGCATCTTGGGTTTAGTTGGCTATCGCACGACTGCCTTCGACCTACCCATTTCTTTGGAGGCTGGCTACAAAGCCGTCCGCTACCAGGTTGACCGAAATGGGCCAACTGCCACTAGTGCGACTTTGAATGGGCCGTTCATCGGTTTGACCGGGTATTGGTAAACCTCATTCACCAACCCTTGGTTAAATTGATCTTCGTCGCCATTGGTTTATTGGGGTTGCTGTTTTCCGCAAGGCTGGCAGCCCTGCCAGTCGACGAAGCGAATTTGCCAATACTAGACCGTCCAGCCCAACAATCCGAGAACTTCAATCCGGCGGAACCGCCGCAGAACACCAGTGTTGCACCTTTAAATCAACAAGCGTCTGCTCCAGAAAAAGTGCCGTCTCACTGGGACTTGGAATGGCGAGGTTGGGATGGGCTACATTATACCTTTTACGGCAGCCGCCCCAGAGGGGGGAGAGCGTTGACGGACGACGAGGAACTGCCTTCCTTCCCCTCGCTATTCACAGATCGCGTCAAAGTGACCGGTAAAATCGGGGGACGTGTTGATCTCGATGCCGCATTTTACGTAAATGCCAACGGCATGGAGCCGACCCCCAACATCGTGGAACTGCGCCGCTGGCGTTTTTACACCACGGGCGATGCTATTTTTCTGGTGCCTTTTTCGTACAGCGTCAATGTGATGGCGGTTGACAACTATCATTTCGTCTTGGACGATGTTTTCTTAGAATTCAGACGCATTCCCTATTTGGGTACCTTCAGGGTGGGTTCTTTTATCCCTGCCATGAGCCTTGAAGCCTCCGGCAGTAGCCGGGATGCCACTTTTATGGAATGGGGGACACCCATTCAGGGGCTGGCCCCCAGAATCAGCGCCGGTTGGCAATTCCGCAGACCCATGTTTAATGATCGGGCCACTTGGTCATTGGGACAATTCGCGCAAAGCCTTGGCACTGATGTCGGTGACGCCACCTCAGACTTTTCCCGGATCATCGCTCGTCTGACCTGGTTGCCGATTTTTTCGGCTGCGCCGGAAAATTCAGATTCACCGCACCTACTCCACTTGGGGCTGGATTTGAGTTATCTGCGCTCGGGAAACGCCTCGATCCGCTACCGCAGCCGCCCTGAAAGCCACCCCGCACCCTTCCTTGCCGACACTGGAGACGTTGATGCTCATGATATGGAAAGTGTCGGCATTGAATCGGCCTGGGTTCATGGCCCTTGGTCTGTGCAAGGGGAGTTTATCGGAAATTTCATAGCCAGTGAAACCAATCAATTTTTTTATGGCTTTTATGTGTACGGCAGTTATTTTTGGACGGGGGAAAGCCGTCCTTACGACACCAGCAGGGGGGTGTTTGGGCGACTCCAACCGAAACGGAATTTATCTTTCTCTAACGAGGGCTTGGGCGCATTGGAAACGGCGGTGAGGTTTTCCTATCTGAACTTGGACAGCAAGCCAGTCAATGGGGGGACTTTACAATCGATGACCGTAGGCGTGAACTGGTATTTGCATTCGAATTCAAAAATCCGCTTCAATTATGTGTTCGCCCATGCCAATGGTGGGCCACAACCGGGGGATTTGAATATTTTTCAAACCCGCTTCGAGTTTGATTTTTGACCGTTATGTCATGGGTCGGTCGGAAACGCTTGAATGGGGCATGGGAAGCGAATACACTTAACATTAGCTGATTGTCCCGATTGATCGATGATGCCTCTCAAGCCATCGTAATCTGAGCCAAGGTTTTTTTGTAATCTTAACTGAAATCCTTTCAACACCGGCGTCTTTGGGCGCTACTTAAACTTTAGGAAACCTGTCATGAGCAATTTCTGGGATATTATCTATTTGATCGCCTCGTCTTTCTTGTTCGTAGCGTATCTTATCGTCCTGTTTCAAATAGTCATCGACCTCTTTCGAGATGCCGAACTGGGTGGGGGCAGTAAAGTCCTCTGGCTGGTCGGTCTCTTCTTCGTACCGTTCTTGACCGCACTTGCCTATGTCCTTTTCCGTGGGAGAGGCATGGCTGAAAGGCAACGGGCATCAATGCTGCGTGCCAAGTCCGACACCGATGCTTACATCAGGCATGTGGCGGGAAAATCCCCTGCGGAACAGATCGCCGATGCCAAGGCGTTGTTAGACGCAGGCACGATCAACCAGGAAGAATTCGCCAAACTCAAAGCCAAGGCGCTTTCTTAAGCCCTTGCAAGGAACCTCTATGTCCAGCGAACCCCAAACGAAGGCCGATGCGCTTCGCGATGTTGTCCCTATCGATCTAGCCCTGCAAGGCGGTGGCGCTCATGGCGCATTCACATGGGGAGTGCTCGACTATCTGCTCGAAGTGCCTTGGCTGCGTTTCGACGCTATATCCGGCACTTCGGCCGGTGCCATGAATGCCGCCGTGATGGCCGACGGTTATGCAGAGGGTGGATCGGATGGTGCGAGGGCGGCACTCGAACGGTTCTGGAAGCGGGTTGCGGATGCCGCATTGCTCAGCCCGTTGCGGCGAGGCCCGCTCGAAATTCTGACTGGCCTGTGGACCCTCGATTACTCGCCCCTATACCTAGCCCTAGACATCAGCGCCAGAGTGTTCTCGCCCTATGACCTGAATCCCGGCGGGTTGAATCCATTGACCAAGATTCTGCTCGAAAGCATCAACTTCACCCGGCTCGCCACGGCTCCGATACGCCTGTTTGTGACTGCCACCAATGTGCGCACGGGGCGAGGGCGAATCTTCCGCAACGCTGACCTCACCCCTGATGCCTTGCTGGCCTCGGCCTGCCTGCCTACGATGTTCCAGGCCGTGGAAATTGACGGCGAGGCGTACTGGGATGGTGGCTTTTCAGGCAACCCGACGATCACCCCGCTTGTTCGGGAGTCCTCCGCGCACGACACAATCTTAGTGCAGATTAACCCGGTCAATCGTCCGGGGACACCGCGCACGGCGCGGGATATTCACAACCGACTCAACGAAATCGCTTTCAACTCACCCTTGTTGAAGGAGTTGCGCATGATTGCCCTGTTGCAGCAAGTGGCCGACCCTGGCCATTCTGAAGGGGCGCTCTGGGCGGGTATGCGCATCCATCGAATCGAAAGTGAAGCCATGGCCGAGTTGAACGCATCCTCTAAACTTCTGGCCGAGTGGGGGTTTTTCTGTAAGCTCCGCGACGAGGGACGCCGCACCGCCGCAACATTTCTGGAAGCTCACGGGGCGAATCTGGGGGTGCGATCAAGTTTCGACCTCGACTCGTTATTGCTGGAGGACGTTTAACTGATGGGGTTATTCGGCATTTTGCTCGGCCTCGGGCTTCTGGTTTGGCTGTCATTTCGGGGCTGGAGTGTGTTGGTTCTCGCGCCGGCGGCGGCGCTGGTCGCCGCGCTCGCGTCGGGAGAACCGATGCTGGCGCACTGGACGCAAACCTTCATGAATTCGGCAGGGGCGTTTCTCGCCCAATTCTTCCCGCTGTTCCTTCTCGGCGCGGTGTTCGGAAAACTCATGGACGACAGTGGCTCGGTTTCGACTATCGCCCGCTTTATGACTGAAAAGCTAGGGCCTCGCCGCGCTGTGCTGGCGGTCGTGTTGGCCGGCGCATTGGTCACCTATGGTGGCGTGAGTTTATTCGTCGCCTTCTTCGTCATCGTTCCCATGGCACAGGCATTGTTTCGTGCGGCGAATGTCCCGAGTCGCCTGATGCCGGGAGCCATCGCCCTCGGTACTTCGACCTTCACCATGTCCGCCTTGCCGGGAACCCCGGCAATTCAGAACGCGATCCCGATGCCGTTCTTCGGCACCACACCCTTTGCCGCGCCCGGGTTAGGCATCATCGCGGCTGTCATCATGTTGGGCTTCGGTTTGTGGTGGCTAGGGCGGTCCGAGGCGGCTGCCCGCCGCTCAGGGGAAGGCTATGGTGACACTCTTGTAGCCCCGGATGCTGCCGCCGACGATCTGCTCGTGCGTGAACGGGCGACGACCGCCAGTTCGTTCGACCCGGTCGAAGTGCATCACGGACAGCGTTGCGAACAGGATTCCAGCATCTTAGTGGCAATACTCCCCTTGCTTGTGGTAATCCTCGTCAACCTAGCCATGTCCATGCTGGTGCTGCCACGTCTGGACACGAGCTTCCTCGCTGAAGAGCAATGGGGCGGCAAGCCGCTCTCGTCGGTCAGTGGTATCTGGTCGGTCATCGTGGCATTGACATCAGCCATCGCCCTCCTGATTGCGCTCAATTTCCGGCGGCTGACAGCTTTACGCGACACCGTCGATGCCGGAGCCAACGCCTCGGTTCTGCCGGTTTTAAGTGTGGCGAGCCTCGTGGGCTTCGGGTCCGTCGTGGCTGCCATGCCGGCGTTCGAAGTCGTGCGGGACTGGGTGCTGTCCATTGAAGGGGGGCTGTTGGTCTCGCTCGCCGTGGCCACCAACATTCTCGCTGCACTGACGGGTTCGGCATCGGGCGGCATGTCCATCGCGCTGGATGCCCTTGGCGCAACCTATTTGAAACAGGCCGTGGAGTTGGGAATCGATCCTGCACTACTGCATCGCGTTGCTGTGATCGCAGCCGGCACCCTAGACAGTCTGCCGCACAACGGCGCTGTTGTCACCTTGCTGGCTGTGTGTGGCTCCACGCACCGGAAAAGTTATCTTGACATCGTGATGGTCGCCATCGTCGGTGCGGTGATCGCTTTGGTGGCGGTGATTGTCCTCGGCTCGCTATTCGGTTCGTTTTAAGTTTGTTTAACCAACGAAGGGGGATTTATGCAAAAGCGATCCAAAATGTTGTTAGCAGTGGCTGTGCTATCTCTCTGTGGTGCGGCTCAGGCCGATTTTACCGTTCAAATGAACATAGTTGACGAGAACGGCATCGGGAGATTGGTTGGGCAAGTCGTCGTCGGCGAAACACCTTATGGCGTTGTATTCAGTCCGTCGCTTGCAGGGCTTCCGCAAGGCTTACATGGTTTTCATGTCCATGAAAACCCAGATTGCGGGCCTAAGGAAAAAGACGGGAAGAAGATACCGGCATTAGCGGCGGGAGGGCATTACGACCCGGCTGCCAGCAAGCGCCACGGACTGCCTTGGGGTGACGGGCATCTCGGTGATTTGCCCGTGCTATTCGTGGATGCCACGGGGAATGCAAACAATCCAGTATTGGCACCCAGGCTTAAAATTGCCGATGTAAAAGGCCGATCTTTGATGATCCATGCCGGAGGTGACAACCATTCAGATTCTCCAAATCCCCTCGGTGGAGGCGGTGCGCGCATGGTTTGTGGCGTTATTCAGTAGTTCACTATCCCAATCGCTCCAACGGACGCGCTATGCGCTCCGTTGGGCTTTACCTCATCAGGCAGACATTTATGTTAGGCATCAATGGCATACTGCTTCCACTATTCCAGTGATGCATACCCTGTCCGGGCATTGACAGCTACATGCCACAAACTAAGCCGTGGTGGGTTCAACGCCAGCCAATCAACGTTTCCCCGAAGAAGACTGCTAGAGCCAAGAGCATCATGGTTGCCACTGGCCACCGACGCAGCCAGCCTTCGGCCCATTCCAGTCCGTCTCCCCAGGTGATGACTTTTCGCAAGGCGCGTTCGCCTATGACGATAAGGTCGCCTTCTGGCATTTGTGGCAGAGCCTTCCTCCAACGCCAAAGCACAAACATTGGCATGATGCCGATCAAAATAGGCCATGATGCTGCCCAGAGAATCTCGGGTTGGAGCGCATACGACCAGATGCCGATTCCAGTCATCGGATACAAGGTCCAAGGAAGCGCGATGGCAGCAATAAACATCAGCAACCAGGGTGACGCGAGGCAAACGGGCGCGGATGTTGATGGAATCGATGCCGTGCTTGTCACCAACCGGCTGATGAAATGCAACATCAGCATCGTAGTCCCTATCGCGGACAGATTCGCCAACAGACCCACGAAGCCGTCCCCCATTATTGGCTTCACCGCCAGCTTTGCCATAGCACCACCGGTCAAAGGCAGACCTCCGATTCCCAGCGCCAAGACCGCCGCCGGCAGCAGCACCAGCCAGAGCCTATGCCTGCCCGTTGTGGCGAACACACCCACGGCGAGAAACAGTGCGCCCTTGGCTAACAAGTGATGTGCCGCGTAAAAACAGGCTGCCAGTGCGGAACCGGAATCGCCAACGGCAAGACCCATGCCGATCACGGCGACGAGGAAACCCATCTGGCTCACGCTCGAATACGCGAGTATGAGCTTTGGCTTCGATTGCGTGAGCCCAATGACCACACCATAGAAAGCACCAAAGAACCCGATTGCAGCTAGCGGTAAGCCAAATTCGGGCAACGCAGCATCAAACGGCAGGAAGCGGATCAGCGCGAGCGCACTCGCCTTGACGACCGCACCACTCATCACGGCGGAGGCCGGCATGGGCGCCGCGTCGTAGGCGAGTGGCATCCAGAAATGCAGCGGTACGAGGCCCGCTTTCATGCCGAGGCCGACAACGAGAAGCGCAAGCGTGAGATCACGCCAAGGCGATGTAGAAATCGCGGCGGCGGCATCGCGAATCAATAGGCTTCCATGCGGCATCACCCATGCCAGCATCACTAGGCCGGCCAGCAAGAAGGCTTCGGCGAGCAGCGCGACCCCTAGGTAAACAGCACTGGCGCGAAGTGCCTTTGACGTGCCTCCCTGCAAGACCAGCCCACTTGCGCCGACAGACAGCACTGCAAGCAGGAAGTAGAACCCCAAAAGATCGGCAGCAAGGAACACGCCAACGCAACCGGTGAGCGTCATCAGCCAGCACACGACAAAGCTGCCTGCATGACCCGTGTTGCGCAGCCATGTCGTGGCGTAGAAACCCGACGCAATCCAAAGGATTGCGGCAACGGTCAAAAGCATCGTGCCGGGTTTGTCCATGGCAAATGCAAGCTTGAACTGGGCATTGCCGAACATGAGCAGGGTGTCGTCGGCAAGCAAGGCGGCAGCAAGCGCAGGAATTGGTGCAAGCCCCAGTAGCGGAGGCATGCGCTTGCGAAAGGCTGGGATTAGGCAGGCCAGCAGCATTGCGAAGGGTGTGCCGATGGCTGTGGCAATCAACAAGCCGGAAGTCGTCATGGCAATAGGGTATTCCGCGAAACGGTTCGCCCAATCTGCATCACGTCCAATGGGCACAATACCGCCGCGCCAAGCAGGAAGGAACACAGGGCCAGCGCCAGCACGGCGGCCTGCTGGTAGCGAGGAACTGGCAACTTCGGTTTCCAGCCATCATGCGCAGGAGCCAGTGAGCGAACGACGACGATGAACACATAGACACTGGTGAGCAAGCCTCCCACTAGCATCAATAGCGCCCACCACCATTGCAAGGTCGTGATGGCCGCCGATATTAGTAGCCACTTGGCGAGGAATCCACCCGAGGGCGGCAAACCAATCAGCGATGCACCAGCAAGGGCAAAGGCGAGGACAGTCATCGGCAAGGTGCTTGTCATGCCGCGTAGGTCGGCGACGCGATCATGTCCGAGCGTCGTGTAGATGAGTCCCGCCGCCATGAACATCGCCGCTTTCGCCATGGCGTGTGAGATTGCCTGTAACATACCGCCGTTCACCGCCACTGCACTGTCAAGTCCAGCGGAGGAAAGCCCGGTGGCGAGCGGGAACATGAGGAATAAATAGCCAATCTGCGCGACCGTCGAGTAGGCGATTAGAAGCTTGAGCCGCGTCTGCCTGAGTGCGACGACATTGCCGACTAGAATCGCCGCTGCGCCAAGCGTCCCCAGCGTCTGCGCCGAAGGCAATGTCACCACGCCCGCAAATACATCAAACCAGAGCCGCACGGCAAGAAACCACGAACCTTTAATCACTAGGCCCGATAACACCGCACTGGCTGCGGCGGGCGCACCCGCGTGAGCCGGCGGCAACCACAGGTGCAGAGGAAAAAGCGCGGTTTTGGCGAGCAGTCCCGAGATCATCAATGCTAACGCGGCCCATGCTACAGGTTCCGGGCGAACCCGCATGGCGAGTAACGGAATATCCAGTGTTCCATACACGCCGTACAGCAATACCGCCCCCAACAGATAAAGTACCGAACCGAGCAAGGCGTACAGCAGATAGCGTAGCGCCGAACGCACGGTCTCCGAACGACCGTCGAGGCTGACTAGCGGCACGGCAGCGAACGTCAGCAGTTCCAATGCGACATACAAAGTGAAGAGGTCACCGCTCACGAACACGAGGTTCAGCGAACCCCACACAGCGAGCAGCAGCAGCCAGAATGTGAGTGGCGCACGTGCCTCTTTAACGCCTGATGGCGACCCGAAATCGGCTCGTGCATAAACTCCGATACCGCAAATCACCACTGCAATCGCCAGTAGCATGACCACGGACAGGCCGTCCGCACGTAATGCGACACCGAGTGGTGGCATCCAGCCGCCTAGGATATAGATCACGGCATCGCCCGATTGTACCAATGCTTTGGCGATTGCAATCACGATGGCAAGCCCTACTGCGAGGGTTGCCAGCGCCACTCGCATGGCCTTGCCTCCGCCAAACACGAAGCCGATCAACATCCCGATAAACGGAATCAGTATCGCCAGTACGAGCAGCAGTCCGCCGGGGGTCGTTACATCTTGGGCCGAAAGGGAATGTGGCATCTTATGCGTCGGGTGGATCAGCCTTCGCCTCAGTCGGCGATGCCTCGGAGACAAGCGTGACCACGCCCCCCTCATCGAACAAACGCAGCAGCAGCGCGACAGCGAGGGCGGTTGCGGAAAAGGCGACGACGATGCCGGTGATCAGCAGCGCTTGAGGCACAGGGTCGCCCCCCATCCCCGCTGCCGCGCCCCGTCGTGCGATGGTGCCGAAGAGCAAGAAAACCCCGCTGCCGATAATGTTGAAACCGATGATTTTACGCAGTGGTTGTGGGTTCACGATCAGTCCGTACAGGCCAAAGCCGATTAGGGCTGCGGCGCAAAGTCCAAATAGCGTCGGCCCATTCATTGCGGAGGCATCCGTTGCGGCGCACCGGCTACGAGCAAGGCAAGTGCCAACACTAGTGTGGGCATCAATGCGATCTCGATGGCGAGGATCAAGGGCTTGGCAAATCCATCAGGATAGGCGAAGACCGCTCCAGCAGTCACTATGCCGGCAAAGCCGATTGCCATGAACACCAACGGTCCAGCCACTAGCAAGATGCGCAACCAAGCTTGGCTAACCGGTGGAAAGTGGGCGAGACCCGCTCCGATGACGAGCAGCCACATAGCCGCCAATATCGTGGCACCTTGAAACTTGCCACCGGGAAAGTCTGCCCCAATCCAGAATATGTAGACACCCACGATGATTCCAATCGGCGGTAGTATCCTCGCAAAATAAGCGAGTATACCTTCAGAATCGGCATGGGTTCGCAATTGTGGACAGCCGCCCCAGAAGCGGTCGTGAGCGAGCGACCACACACCGAATAGCGCAATCAATACCACAATCGCCTCAAGCAATGTGTCCATTGAGCGATATGCGAGCAACACTGCGGTGACTGGATTGCCGACCCCGGTTGAGCCCAGCTTGGCGGCAGCGCCGGGTGCTAACGTTGGCGCGGGATCGGGCAGGTTCAACACACAGAAGGAGAGTGCTGCCGTGACGGTTGCGGATAGAACTGCGGCCAATGTTCGCGTGAACACACCGGGGCGTTCGCGCACCGTCGCCTCCGTCCTTCGCAATCGGGCTGCGGCGCCAATCAGCAGAGCGCCCGTCAGTCCGCCGCCCATCGCCGCTTCGGTCAGCGCGACATCCGGCAGTGCAAGCCGCACCCATACCAGCGTCAGCAACAATCCATAGGTCACAAAGCCGATTACCGAGGCAAAGGTGTCGCGCACTGCGATAGTCCAAGCAGCCATTGCCAGGATAAGCAGTGCCAAACCAATATCGACAGCCAAGGCCAAAGTCATTTGGGTTGTCCCCCGCCGCGCCGGGCGGTACATGCCATTAGTTGACCCACCGTTGCCCCGGCCAACAGTGCAAACAGCCAAATCGCAATAAGCTTAATCGTATCCAGTGGCCAATGGGTCTGCGGCAACAGGCCCAGCACGACCAAGCCGAGTCCTAGGTTATCCGCCTTGGTCAGTGCGTGTAAGCGGGTGAGCGGATCGGGGAAGCGGAGCAGTCCGACAGTACCGGCGAGGAAGAAGAAGGCTCCGGCCATGACTGAGAAGATGGTGAAAATGTCCAAGGCGATCTTCATTCGTCCCGGGTTTCCTGAGTGTCATCACTGTCCGGTCGTGAGATGCCCTGCACGAAAGCGACTGAGGCAAACGCGGCGAGGAGTGCCAAAGTCAGCGCCACATCGATGACAGCCTTGGCCTCAGTGGCAACGCCAAACAACAGCAACGCCGCGATGCCACCGGAGCCGAACAATTGTGCCGCCATCATTCGATCCACGTCCTCTGGCCCGCGTAGGATGCGGATCAACCCTAAGGCCACCATCACCAGCACGAAAGCGGCTGCGGAAAGCAGAAAGTCAGGCATCGTCATCGGTTTCACCTATTCCTTGTAGTAACAATCCTTCGTCAATGGTCAGTTGCGCCGTCACCGACTCGTCGACATTGAGGCAGTGGTAGATGAGTGCGCCATTGTCATCGATGCCAGCCGTCAACGTACCTGGCATTGAACTCGTCATCGCGCCGAATGTATTTCGGGCCATGCCTGTTGGGAGGCAGACCGGGTAAACTAGGAAACCTGTCCGTAAGGACAGCCGTGGATTCAGTGCCAGTCGAGCGACAATCACACCTCCCATGATGGACTCCTGCCCAAAGCGTAGCGCAAGCCTAGCCAATGCAGCGTAGCGGAACCGTCCACTACTGGGTGGCAACAGGCGTAGGCTGGCCCAAGTGGCTGCCGCGGCTGCGGCAAGTCCCGCCGGAAGATCGGCCAAATCAGTACCGGCGAGTAATAGCCAGAAAGCGAGATAGATCGCACCCCGCATCAACGCGACCCGCACAGGAAAATTCATCTATTGACTCCAGCAGAGGCTGATTTTTTCATTTCGATGAATCCAGCCGGATGCTAGAAACTCCTGAGAAAAAGCGGAATGAGTATGGCATTGGCAAGGTCGATAAAAAAGGCGGAAACCAGAGGCACGATGATAAATGCCCGGTGCGATGCCCCGAAACGCTGGGTGACCGCAGCCATATTCGCCATGGCGGTTGGGGTCGAGCCTAGGGAGACACCGCCGAATCCAGCCGCCACCACTGCCGCATCATAGTTTTTGCCTAGCAGCGGGAACAAGACAAACAAAGCAACGAACACAGCGAGGGCAAACTGGGCAGTCAGAATGGCAAGAATCGGGCCGGCCAAATCGATTAGCGTCCAAAGTTGCATGCTCATCAGGGACATGGCGAGGAAACTGCCAAGTGCAATGTCAGCAATCAGTGCCATTGCAGGTGTTCGGCTCGGCCAATGGGTGCCGGTAATGGTTGGAAGTTGTTTAGGCACTAAGTTGGTGATTAGGATGCCTGAAAACAAACAAGTGACAAATAGTGGTAAGCGCAACCCTAGATCCTCGATGATCCCGTTTAACAGGTAGCCGACAATGATGCAGATGTGAATGGCCAGCACGGCATCCAGAAAATCCAAGTGGTCTATGCCGGCTTTTTTTTGTGCCTCGGTGAAGCCGATGTCCCGCACTTCCACAGCCGCCTCGGGTGAGGACGCAAGCTGGTAGCGGTTGATTAGCAACTTCGCGATAGGTCCCCCCATCAGGCTGGCGAGGATGAGTCCCAAGGTCGCGCAAGCGATGCCAATCTCCTGAGCGTTGGCGATGCCCTGGTTTTCAATGAAATATGGAGCCCAAGCGATAGTGGTGCCATGTCCACCAATCAGGGAAACACTACCCCCAAGGATGCCAACCGAGGCTGGCAGATTGAAGAGCGAAGCCACGCCGATTCCGGTCAGATTCTGGGCGAACATGAAAGTAATGGTTATGCTTAAGAGGATCAGCAGTGGCCGCCCTCCCGCCAACAAATCGCGGGTACTCGCGTTGATGCCAATCGTGGTGAAGAAATACACCAACAGCACATCCCGCGCCTGAAGCTCAAACTGAACCGCGATGCCTGATGCAGCGTACAGCAGGCTAAAAAGTACGGAGAACAGCAACCCGCCGGTGACAGGTTCCGGTATGCTAAATTCGCGCAGAAAGCCGATCTGCTCATTGAGCCGTTTGCCAACAAACAATACGATGATGCCGATGGTGACGGCGAGAAATGATTGGATATGGAGGATACCGTCTTGCAGATCCATGAAAGCCCTTGTTGAAAGTTCTTGTGCGATGCCCCCGCAAACGATTGCGTGGGGACAACTGAATTTGAAATAGTGATTACTGATGTTACGGTTGGAGCGTCAAGGCTCGCTATGACCGCCTGTCTCAGACAGGTAGGGGCAAGCCAAAAGCCTTGACAGCCGGAGCAAGCTTTGATGCCTTGCCAAGTCGGTTGGTATGCCAAACATTGACAGTTTGGCGCGTAGCATCAGATGATAAAATAAATAAAACAATCAAATCAACGGGCAATCACGCCCATTACAGTACTATCTTAGGAGTGCGATGAAAAATTGTCAATCGCCCGGGCGGGATTACAGAAATTCTGATTTTGGCAAAATCGGGTGGGCAAACGGCTCTATCATTTGCCCGTGCGGGACGCGACCCCGCATCCGGCAATGGTGGGCAAGCAAAAAGACTCTTGCCCTCTATTTACTCGTGTCAACTACTAAAATTTGGACTATACTTGTATTGCCCCCTAATGGCGGGGCGCGAAAGCGGTTAGGGTCTGGCCTTGCAACCGCCTGAAAGTTGACCGTTCCAGCCAGTCCGGCAACGGAGCTTGATCCCCCGCCATTAGAGAGCCTTAAATATCAGTTCGCCCGTTCTGAACGCGTTCATGCCTTTGCGGTCGCGCTGCATCATATTCCAGAACACACTCCCGTCCGGTTCCACCTTGACCATCACCAGCAGATCGTATTTACTGCCGCCAAACAACCTGATATAGCGGTTTCTTCTCGAGCCGTAATCATACTTCACCGACCACACTTCGTTTGGACTGCGCAAGGTGGGCAGCACGAAATGGGCGAAACGCTCGCGCTGGTCTTGCCGCTTTTCCACCACATGGGGGAGGCTTGCATCGTTTATCCTCACCGGCCCGGCAGGGGTTTCCACATCGGCCCAACCGCCCTCGGCAACGCCCAAGGCTTGCCGCAACAGCCGGACGGCCTGTTGCACGGAATCGGCACCGGGCAGCAATGGGGGTGACGGCTCAACCGACGTCAAAGCCCGTAGGTCCGGCAAGCCCTTGTTCTTCCATGTTGGCTGGTCTTCCAGTGCCCTGGCAATGTGTTTAGAGTCTGTCATGGGCGGAGATTGTAAAGTGTTTTGGTCATGCTAGAATGAGAATTGGAGAGGTTGGGCAAGAGTCCTATCGCTCCACGGCATTTCCGTTTAACATATTGTCTCATTGGGTCAAGCATAACCTATCCATTCGGTTGAATGCTGGCGATAGCCACCAATGATGCCCAGCAATGTCCCATGCCTTCTTCATCCTTTTAAAAAACTAGGCCCATGTCCGTATTTATCGAAGTCGAGCACCTCACTACCTACCGTTATGCGAAACCGGTCAAATTTTGCCCGCACAAGGTCATGTTCCGCCCACGTGCTGCCCACGACATCCGCGTACTGCGGGCTAGCCTTGAGGTCTCGCCCCTCTCGCGGCAACATTGGGTGCATGACGTGTTCTCCAATTCCGTGGCGGTCGTCGAACTGCTGGAACCCGCCGATACACTGCGTTTCGATGCGCGTTTCACCATTGAACATTTCGGTGAACACAACTTGGAACTTCCGGTGGACCCGGAAGCGCGTGACTATCCATTCGAATACAGCGCCGACGACAAGATCGACCTCGCATCCTTCCTGCCGCCTCAGTACCCCGACGATGTGGGCGTCGTGCGTGACTGGGTGAAGCAGTTTATCCCCGCTCGCGGTGTCATCCAGACTCGCGACATCCTTCGCAATATCACTGACGGGATACGTAGCGACTTCACTTACGCTGCCCGCGAGGCGATGGGAACCCAGCGGCCAGCCGAAACCCTGTCCCTTGCCAGCGGCACCTGCCGGGATTTCGCCCTGTTAATGATTGAGGCTGCGCGGGGACTGGGATTGGCGGCGCGCTTCGTCTCCGGCTACCTCTATGACGCATCATTAGACGACGGCACACCACCGGTAGAGGTCGGCAGTGGGCTTCAGCAGGGTCTCCGTCAATCCGAGAGTTGCGATGATGAAACGGTCACGCGCGGTTCCGGTGCGACCCACGCTTGGCTACATGTCTATCTTCCGGGTGCCGGTTGGATACCCTTTGATCCTACCAACCTACTTTTTGGCGGCACTGACCTGATCCGTGTCGCCTACACCCGCACACCGGAGCAAGCCGCGCCGATTTCGGGCGGATGGTTCGGCGACAGCGGCGACTATCTCGGAATGTCGGTTCAGGTGAGTGTGCGCCAGATCGATGCCGAGACAGCCACCGCAGGCCCAGAGGACTCGTTTGGGGAGCCTTGAGGGGTGCCGTGACAATGAATGCCAATTCCTTACAGAATTATCTTGAAGCTTTGCATCGGGACTGCGCCGGCATCAATACTGGGGCTGTGGCAAGCTACATCCCCGAACTGGGGAAAGCCAACCCCGATTGGTTCGGGATCGCTTTAATCACGGTCGAAGGTCATGTTTATCAGGTAGGCGATTCCCGTCAGCCTTTCACCATTCAGTCCATCTCCAAAGCGATTACTTACGGACTCGCTTTGGAGGTTCGTGGCACTGAAGCGGTGTTATCCAAAGTGGATGTCGAGCCATCCGGGGAAGCGTTCAATTCAATCAGCTTAGAACCGGAAACGGGCAGACCCAAAAACCCGATGATAAATGCGGGGGCGATTGCGACGGTAGCCTTGATTGAGGGCTACACACCCGAAGCAAAATTGAGTCACATGCTCGACTGCTACGAAAAATACCTAGGGCATCCGGTCGTCATTGACGAAGATGTTTACCGCTCGGAAAAGTCCACGGGTCATCGAAATCGCGCCATTGCCTATTTGTTACGCAATTCCAATATTATCGAGAAGGACACCGACGACGTGCTTGATGTCTATTTCAAGCAATGCTCCTTGCTCGTCACCTGCGAAGACTTGGCGCTAATCGGGGCGACCCTCGCAAACAACGGGTTAAATCCGCTAACCGGCGTCCGCGCTTTGCAAGACCGCTACGTCCCTGCCGTATTAAGCGTTATGAGTTCTTGCGGCATGTACGATTATTCCGGTGCTTGGATTTATGAAGTCGGAATGCCTGCCAAGAGCGGCGTGGGAGGGGGGATTGTAGCGGTACTGCCAGGCCAGTTTGGGTTGGCCGTGTTTTCGCCCCGACTCGACGAGCGCGGCAATAGTGTGCGTGGCATAGCGGTCTGCAAGAAACTCTCTGCCGACTTCGGACTGCACATGTTTCACATCGGCCGGGCTACGGCTTCATCTGTCATCCATACCCGTTACGATGCCACGCAATTTCCCTCCAAACGGATTTACGAACCCGAACAAATTCGGATACTCTCCGAATTGGGCCAAAAAGTCATCGTCTTGGAAATACAGGGGGATTTCGCTTTCAATTCAGCCGAAATCGTAATTCATGAGTCCATGCATGCAATTGAGAATGCTGATTTCCTAGTCATGGACTTCACTCGGGTAGGGGAAATCGACGAACGTGCTTTAACCCTAATCACCGATTTCATCCAATCGCTCTTCGAACTCTCGAAACAAGTCCTCATAACGGGTTTTTGTCAAAAACATGAATTTGCAAAGCGCATCAAGCAAAGGATTGAGGTGACGGCTAATTCGCCCCTGCTCGACTGTGAAGACATCGACCATGCCTTGCAGTGGTGTGAAAAGAATCTGCTTGCCACTCGGGTATCCAAATAAAACCCTTGTGGCTGAATGACTTGCTGAGGACGTAAACTCGTCAAGCTAAAACTAAAGGGAGATTCAAACGGGAGTCTTCGACATGCCATCGCAATGGCAACACTGATGAGGATGGGTGCATCTTCGAAGCGCCCATCCATCAAGAATAACTATTCTGAAAGACTATTCTGGTTTGGCTTGGGCCGCTTCCGGTTGTGCATCAAGCGCGGCTTGCAGCTTGGCCTCGCCCTCTTGGGACAGCGAGGTTTGGATAATCTTGCCGCCTGACCCTTTCAGTTCTTCCAGAACCTTGTCAGGCGTGGCTTGGCGGGCCAAGATGAACAGCGCGGAAGTACCGGGTTGGAACGCCGCCGCAATTTCTTTCATGAAGTTGTCGTTAATCCCTACATCCGACAAAGACCCGGAAAGGGCACCCGCACCAGCGCCAATCACCACGCCGAGTAGCGGGTTGAGGAACAGCATACCTATCAACGCACCCCACAAGCCACCGCTCGCGGCACCTGCCTGGGTCAAATGGTAGATTTGGTTAAGCTTGACTTTCCCCTTGCTGTCTTTGACGGCAACCACCGCGTCTTCCAGGTCGATCAGATAGTCGCGCTGCAATTTCATAACTTTCAGTCGTACTTCTTCAGCTTTAAACTGGTCTTCGTAACCAATCACGATCAAAACGCTCATAAAAACCTCATGTGTTGTTAAACTGGTTTAAGTGCTGTGGGTTTTTGATTTTCCCCAGCATCCCTGCAAAATTTAGATGCATTTCAACAGGTCATTAGAGAGTTGGAATACACCATTTTCAGGGTTCCGGCTAATATAAGAGTATCCGGCCCTGTATCATACGGGCATTTACAAAACCTGTAAAGCGGAACAAAGCTATTTCAAAATCCAGCGCAAAAATTTAATCTTGTCTTTATAAGGCGCATACATTAATGGAAAATCGATCCATGTCGCCGATTTCAAAATGCTTTTTTTATGCGAGAATCTTTCAAAGCCGTGAATTCCGTGGTAACTGCCAATACCACTTTCACCAACACCCCCAAACGGCAAATAGGAATTGCCGATATGCATGATACAGTTATTGATACAGCCTCCGCCGAATTGAATATTAGTAATCAACTCCTGCTGCACGGCATCACTGGAAGAATAAACATAACAAGTTAAAGGATGTTGGGGCAGTTTGGAGACGACCCGATAGACTTCGTCAAAATCACTGTAATCCAGCACGGGTAAAACAGGCCCGAAAATTTCTTCCTGCATGGCCTTGTCATCCAACTGACAGTCACGCAACACAGTGGGTGCAATAAAATTCGTTTCGGCATTGGTCTGTCCGCCGACAACCACTTTCTCCAAACTGATCATTGCCGCAATACGGGAAAAATGGTTGGCACTGATGATACGTCCAAAATCCGGGCTTTGCTCCGGGTCATCACCATAACAGTCGCGAATGCGTTGCGCCATTTTTTGCAGGAAGGCTTCCTTGACATCCCTATGCACCAGCACATAATCCGGGGCAATGCAGGTTTGGCCGGCATTCATGAATTTGCCGTTGCAAATCCGTTTGACCGCCAAATCGAGGTTCGCATCATGATGCACGATACAAGGACTCTTACCGCCCAATTCCAAGGTCACAGGCGTCAGGTTTTTTGCTGCCGCAGCCATGACAATGCTGCCGACTCGGGGGCTGCCGGTAAAGAAAATATGATCGAACTTTTGTTGCAACAGCAAGGTCGTTTCGGGAATTTCACCCGGAATATAAGCGATGTGACGCGGATCGAAGTTTTCTTCCAGCATCTTTTGAATGACCGTGCTGCAAGCGGGGGTCATCTCAGAGGTTTTCAATACCACGGTATTACCGGCGGCTATCGCGGCAATTAAGGGTGAAAAGGACAAATTAACCGGGTAGTTATAGGGTGCAATAATAAGATTAACCCCCAGCGGCGAATAATAAATCCGGCTAGTTCCCGGCTGGCTAAGCAAGCCTGTCCAAGTGCGTTTGGGTTTCATCCAGCTTTTTAGCTTTTTGAGCGTTTCGGTTATCTCATGTTGACAAAAACCCGTTTCAGCCAAAAAAGCCTCAAATTCTGACTTGCCCAGATCTCGCTTCAAGGCAGCGTTCAATTCCTGTTCATAGTGTTTGAAAACAACTTTGAGTTTATTCAAGCATTCAACACGATATTGATAGGCACGGGTAACTCCGCTATTGAAGAACTCCCGCTGTTGGTTGACTATGGATACAATTTGTTGTTCTTGCATGATGTTTCAATTTTCCCATGAGGCGCAATACGCGGCGAGGCCGCTATTGCGCCCTCTTTTGCGCCTTACCGGGTTCTTTGCTTGCGTTTAATCTGATAACCAACTAAGCCGAAGCCCAGCAGCATCATGGCCCATTCTTCGGGCTCAGGTACGGGGGCCAAAAAGCCGCGAATCTCGCCTCCTGGATATGCGATTGAATGAATGTTGAAATAAGCCTTGCCCGTCGCCAATCCTTCGGCAAACGCCGTTTCGGCCGATGCGGTAGTACCTCCATTGGCGGTGATAAACTGGGCTCTCCAACTTGATGCCGAGGTCAAATCGAAAGTGTGGTCATAGGTTCCAGCTTTAACACCTGCCGGAAAATCTATAAATGTCGGGGTTTGGGTCGCCACACTAGCAGTGCCGCTGTTAGCGACGGGTGTGCAGCAATGGATATGGGAAGCCGTGGTAGTACCCGTTAGCCCAGAAAAAGTCACGCCCACCTGCAGGGTGTGAAGTGTATCGTCGTATTTTACAGTTGCGGAACCTGTGCCTGTGGAAGCATTCGGTGGTGCTTCACTTGCCCCATTCAAGACTGCTGTGTATACCGTTAACTTGGCTTGAGCCTCACCGGCAGAAAGAAACACTAACAGCGACAACATCAATAATTGCTTGACCATAAACCCCTCACTGCATATTCAAAAGAAAAAAGACCCAGACTTTATACCCGTATTGACGATACGCATTTTGCGAATGGTTCTCAATATCGGATAACTTAGTTTCACACAAAAGCAGTGAATGCAAAAGAGTTTTTTTGATGCTCGCAGCAATAAAAAAATACCTCGAAGTAAATCGCAAATACCCCTCTGCATACACAGCAATTCTCATTATGGCTAAAACGCCGTCATTCCGGCATGGACTGCCGGAATCCAGTGCCATTCCTGTCCTGAGCGAAGTCAAAGGGGATGGTAACTTGTCGGTGCATAAACGTCTGATTAAACATGGTTGGCAAATCCTGGTTTCACGTTCCTGTGACTGGATGCATTCGGAACATTTCTGTCCCGAACCCTACGGGCGGCTGGCCTAAGCAAATCGGCTGTCCTGCCGATTTGTCCTGCATCCTTGCTGGAATGACAGCATTTTCGGTTTGGCTGGACTTGTGAATAAAGAGAGCAAGAGCTTAAGAACCAGCTAAAAATGGTAGCCGATAAAATCACATTTGGAATCTACAAAGTGAAATTGTAAGCCGCCAAACTTATTTTTCCAGCACATTGACAAAATTTGTAAGCCACTAAACTGAGTCAGTTGCCCACTAGACGAAGATTGTAAGCCGGTAAACTGAGTCAGTTGCCCACTAGACGAAGATTGAAAGCCGGTAAACTGAGTCAGTTGCCCACTAGACGAAGATTGAAAGCCGATAAACTGACTCAGTTGACCACCAGACAAACATTCTGAGCCAGTAAACTGAGTCTATAGGCTTCCTGACCAAGTTTACAACCCGCCAAACTTTCTCAGTGGTGGGCGACGGTGCGCATCAAGCTTAGCGATAAACGGAAAGGTCTGGAAATGCTTACCTAGCCCATCAAACTGGCTGAAAAAAGCTTGACAAAAATGATATTAGCCCTATCATGAAACCGTTTTCCGCGACCCGGATAGGGTTGGAGCCGGAAAATAAACTTAAAACTTGTTCGTTGCAGAAGGCATTGCCATGACAACTTCTTATTTCCCTGCGACCGAAGCCGCCCGTCTTGCTTGGGTGATGAATTACCGCGACAAGATCGCCGTGCGTGGCCCGACCTTGGGGCTAAGCGCGGAAGAAATCGCCAACACCCAAAGCGAGGGATTTCTATCGGGTCAGCATCAGCTTCACTAGGCATGGGCATGATGGCGTGTGGATAGAAAGCCTCATCAATAATGGCGAATGGGTCGCCTTGGGTGCGGACAACTCCAAACCGCATTATGACACCCTCCCGCTGATTGACCCAGCCCTCCCCGAGGTCCGCGAATACCGTCTGCGTTGGTGGGACAAGGGCGTGCCGAATGGCGAGTTCAGCCCCATCCAGAAGATTGTGGTGGTGGGGTGATGAGTAATATATGGTGAATGCAGTAATTCGCATTGTTTTCTAAACGATGCGGGGTTTGTTCATTATTCTATCTTAACCTTATAATTTGCATTATCGGAGACAACAAAATGAATTTTAAAATTGGCATCCTTACCATAGGTTCTTTATATTGGGAAATAGAAAAGCAACAAGGTAATATCCATACACGTGATGATTGGCGTAAAAATAGATTTGAAATAAATTCTTTATCGGTAAAAGTCCCTATTCGCTATGGTCGAAAATCAAGAAAAAGAGAGAATACTTATACTATGGTTTTCTCACCTAATCTCGAAAAAGAAAAACACTTTGGTTATGCCAAAGTTTTACAATGTATAAACCCAATCAGCAAACCCGATGATTTATTTGAAGAGGCTCAAAATCTATGGGTCGCCGAAGACAATATTAAGACACAAAACGAAAATGCTACAGGTAATTTGTTTAAAAGTTGGGGATGTGTTGCTCTATTAATAAATCCTAATAAAGAGAAATTACATCAAGAGGAAATGAAAGAACTGCGGACAAAATGGGCAAATTACTGGGCAGATAAAATTAATAAAAATGAAATTAAAGTTGATTTTCTGGAAAAGCTTTTTATCAGCAAAGAAGGAATTCTAAAAATTACTTGGCCCAAAACAACAGATGGTACTACAGACTTAGAGTTAGATTTGTTATTAGCTACCTCAACCTTACCTGAACCATCTCATACAAGTCCAGAGATAATTGCAAAAGCATGGAAGGATAATATAGACCAAGCATATTACTTCTGGAGAAATCAGGAATCTGGAATTACTACATTTCAGGATGAAGCTATAAAGGTAGCACTCAAATGATGAACCTTTTTCAACAAGACCGTAAGGCGGAACCAAGGACGGGTTCGACCGAATGACGTGTTTTTGGTCGTATTCGTTCGGCGTATCACCTAGCTGTACGAAGCGCGATGGGGTTTTGCAATCCCGTCACTAACATTTTTAACTTACCGATAGAATATCCGCCAAACCATGAAACGTTACAACGTGGTAAGGCGCATTCGTAGGGCGCGAGCGGCTCCGCCGCGTATTGCGCAGCATGGGGAAATGGAAACAATCGGTGGAATTGACTAAACCGCTATTCCACCAACGGTGTACTATTTATGATTATTTCCTCAATCCTTTAGGCTCGCCCATGCCGAACTATCGACTTTATAGAGTGCTTGGCGGTACTTATTTTTTCACTGTCACCTGTCGGAGCGGTATCTCAACGATTGATTGATACGCCATGTTGAAAGTCTCCGTACCGTGGTGCGTGAAACCCGTAAACGCTGGTCGTTTCATTAAATTCATTGTCAATATATTAATCATAGAGGAGTAAACATAATGACTGTTTTATCAGATAAACCCGTAGAAACAGAATTGACCCCGGAGGCACAAGCTTGGAACGGGGTGGTTGATGATATAAAAAAATTAGTGACGATACAAACTTGGCGAAGTGGCAGCAATGAACAAGCGGTGCAGGATGCTTTGACTTCGATAAAAAAGCATTTCGATGACAAAGTTGGAGAATTCAATCAATCGGATAATCCGCATAAAATTAGTAAGGATGAATGGAATACCAAAGACGGCGATAAAGTTTACCGGGTATTTCGCTATATTGCTGGATCGGAGGATAAGGAAAAACGCAAAATATCGATTATTTGCCATTTGGACACAGTCCCGCCCGGCAATGATGAGTGGCGACCTTTTGCACCCCGTGTTGAGACTAGGGTTTACAAAGGAGTGCCGACAGAATTCTTGATCGGGCGTGGTTCGATAGATGATAAAGGACCGGCAGTGGTGGCATTTGATGCATTGATCAACGCATTAAATGCCGCCAAAGATCAGAAGACTGCGTTGGATAATCTAACGCTTGAGGTGATGTTCGACACTTCGGAAGAAACTAACATGTCGACACCCGTATATTTCAAAAATTATCCAGACAAAATCCCGACGATGGGAATAGTCTTCGATGCCTTTTGGAGTGTAAGGGCTGAAAAAGGCGTCGAACGCCCTATCTTTTCGATTAGCTCATCGGATGTGCCAGATTCTAAATCCCCCGATTTATGGATTGCCGATTTAAAAACCTCGTCAGGGTCCGTCAACATGATTCCAGTCACGGCGAGTGCCACTATCAAAGGCTCTTTGCATTTGCTGGAACTGTTTGCCAAGCACGTCGATGCTTGGTATCGGGCTTGTACATTTGACGATCCAAACTATCACCCGGCGGATATTGAAATCACCGAAGGTCATGATCTGGTCATCACTGCCAAAGTCGCTGGTGCCCAGCATGGTTCGGCTCCGCATCAAAACCGTGCGAATGGCGCCAACCCCGTTGTTTCCTTAACCAATTTTCTAGCGACGTTAATTGACCGTGGCATCTTAGCCAATAACCAATATGGCGAGATGTGCCGATTCATTCGATGGGCATTTGGCACAAAGGTATTTGGCGAGAATCAGGCCGATTTGCTTAGCCGTTATGATTCCATATTTGAAGAGGGAAACGGCACTACCTATGCCTTAACCCAACTAACCACTTCCAATAACGGATCAACCGTCAATCTGGGTTTGGATATTCGCTACGCCATCGGTCATCATGAAAGAGGCTGGGATGGTTCGGAAGGGGTTATCAAAGATGAAAAGGGTGAGATTGTTGGCAAAAGTTTATTTGCCCAAATCTTTAAACAACTGGTCAAGCGTTATAAATCAGAATATGCGGGGGGAAATGTAACATTCACCACAGTGACCTTGGATGGGCCGGACATCCGTTCTCCTCGCAATCAATATCTGTTTCGCATGAATACCGCCTACCGTGCCGTCATGGGTGAAAACTGCCCGATGCAGGCCATCGGTGGGGGAACCGATGCCCACGGTTACCCAACGCTGGTCACCGCCGGTGCATTGTTCACCGACGATTTAGGCCCGCCCATCAACTATCATGGCCTTGATGAAGGCGCACCGCTGATTGACTTGAAAAATAGCGGCAAGATACTGCTGAATGTATTGTTACAAGAGCTTGCAATACCTACTCAATCGCCGAAATTGCATTATGAAGGTGTTCATCATTGCTGCGGCTGTTGTAATTAGGGCTGTTAGCTGAGTTGAGGGAAACTCGAAAAAACGGTTACGTTCACGGTTCGCCCATTGACATGCTCAATGGGCTTACCACTAACGTAACCAACTGATGCAAGCCCCTAGACCCAATGATAGTGAAGCGTATGGTTTTCAGTGAACCAAACCAAAAACAGGGTGATGGTGATGCTTGCCCAGACAACCGCAAGTGCATTCCGTCCGTCACGACCCCAGCCGGGTTCAGTATCCATCAAATGCACAGCGGGGGCTACCGCAACAAACACGCCCAGTGCGGTCAACCAGCCGACCTCGGGATCGAACACCGAACCGATGACACCCGAGGCGCAAATCGCCGCCAGGAATCCTGAGGCGAGACCGATGCGCCGGTCGTCAAATCGAAGGATGTTGGAAAAGGCCAGGAATGCGCCCACCCCAACATTCATCGCGAGCCAATGATTCCCGGTTCCGACAAACATGATGAGTCCAAAGAAGGTTCCGCCGAAGAATCCGGCTCGCAGATCGATGTTCGCTTGATGTTCTGACCCGCTCAATAGGCGGTTGACTATCCCATTCCATTCCCGTGTGAGGGTGTTCATGTTAAAACCTCATTTCTTGATGATGTTGAAAATAACTCGCCGTCCTTGTTAAGGTTCCGTTGCGTAAATTTCGATTTAGCGTCTAGCGCGATTCGGTTGCCCTTTAGAAACCTCAGACAGCTAATCACTGAAATTGTTCTGCGGCAGTCAGACTTTGATGGAGGGTTTGCTGACATGCATTTATACAGGTTTGCCTATTTCTGTGACCAAAATAGAGCCATTTTGGTGTCAATGTTATACTCGCTTTTAGAGCAATTGAGGGTATACATGGAACTCACACTCCCTAAGCAAGATCGCATCAGCGCCCGCGTTCCGCATGCTTGTGAACGGGCTATGGGACTTTCTCAACCCATTCCTTACATTTGATGGTCAACTTTGTTCCATAATATTTTTTTAATTTGATGCTCATATCTTGGGTTGATGGGCTTGCTGTCGGAACACGGCTGGAGATGATGTAAGCTTCCTTTTTAAAGTTGGCATACTGCTGCTTCGTATATTCTATTGTCGAAATAATTTGGCTCATAGCCTTCTCGACATTTTTGCCTTTCAGTTCGACGTAGCAAACCCGGTGTGACGGCGGGGGCGGGTCAAGTGGCACTTCAAACAGGTAATCGCAGCGTTCACGTTCGCCGGTAATCAAGCAACCGTCAACCTTGACTTGCAGGATGGTTCTGCGGTTAGGATTATTTAGGCGGAAGGTTTTGCCTTTTTCAGAAACTGCGATAATTGGATCATTCCTTTCAACGGCACAATCTTTCATGATTGGTCGCCATAAAGAATGTCCAACAATTCATTAGTGACGGTTTCAAAATGTTGGGAAACCCCGTCTAAAATACTGGCCCCAATGATTTTGGCCTCTTGATCAAGAATGGATTTTATCGTACCTTTTTCTGTCACCGTCCAAGCCGCTACATCTTCGAAAGCAATATGTTGGTGTTCAGGCATGATCGTCAGTACCTTTTGCTTGCCTGCTTCATCTGCGGCTTCATAGGTTTCATGGGCGAGAATGCAGTTGTTAAGCGCAGTTAGCAAATAGGGGCTGTGGGTGGTGATGAAAAATTGATGGTTGGTTTTATTTAAAATCAAAGCCAAGAGTGAAATAATGTCATTTTGGGCATCTGGATAAAGATGAGCTTCTGGTTCTTCGATGAAAAATCCAGCTTTAATCCTTTCAATAACCTTTGGCAGTATGCAAAGCACTAACAACATGGGAAGCGATTCCTGTTGACCTGATGATGCATGCATTAAATTAATTTTTCCGGTCGTATTTACAATCCAGTCTTCCCCTCCTTCATCTAAATACTCTCCAGATATAATTCTTCTCATTATCGGAATCACTAGGTCATTAAAATCTTTATCCAAAAAAATATCGGTTGCAAGGAAATGCTTGGCCTGTTCAAATGTTGATCCAAAATTTACCAAAAAAAAGTCAATACCAATACCTTTATTTAAAATTGAAAAAATATTTTTTTGTAGAGAAACAAAAAAAGTGCGGTTTGCTGGAATGAAAACTTGGATTTTAAAGTATTTTGAATAATCATATTTCCTAATATATTCGTCATAAAACTCATCAAAATACTCATAAGAATTTCCGAAAGTGGATAATGATATAAGTTTTCCTTTTTTTTCTCCCTCCCGTAAAGTTTGTTCATATTTCTTATTTATATCATCCAAAAATAGATGTATTTTCTCTGAAAAAAATATCGACCAGTCTATCTCATGGTGATTACTTGTTTTTGTATTAATGCTTAATGTGAATTCATCGTAGCTATATGAGATGTCAAATATTTGAGTATTCCAATAAGTACGTGGAAAAATTCGCTCAAATTGTGACTTTAGATAGTTTTCCATATCATTTATTCCCTGCTTTTTTCTAGCCACTTCTTTAATTACTTTGCTAAATTCAGCCTTAAAAAAATACAACAACTTGACAATAATACTTTTCCCACTCGCTTGTGGGCCTATGAAGATATTGAATCTGCGGACATCAATTTCAGCCGAACGGATGGTCAGGAAATTATGGATAATCAGTTTTTCCATCAATATCGCTCTTTGGGTTTAATAGCAATTAAGGCCGACTCGGTTTTAAAAACCGAGTCGGTCTAGCCTCTGCAAACCAGTTATTTCTTCACATAAATATCCGTAATCGACCCCTCAATCATCTCTGCCGCAAACGCGAAGGTTTCGGATAGGGTAGGGTGGGGATGGATGGTCAAGGAGACATCTTCCGCGTCCGCGCCCATTTCCAAGGCTAACACGGCTTCGGCGATCAGTTCGCCGGCATTCGGGCCGACGATGCCCGCGCCGAGGATGCGTTTGGTTTCCTTGTCCACTAATAGCTTGGTCAAGCCTTCGCGCCTGCCCGTACCCAAGGCGCGACCACTGGCGGCCCAAGGGAAGGTGGCTTTTTCGTAGGCGATGCCTTGGGCTTTGGCGGCGGTTTCGGTTAGGCCCATCCAAGCCAGTTCCGGGTCGGTGTAGGCGACAGAAGGGATGGTCAGGGCTTGGAACGCGGAATGATGACCGGCAATGACTTCCGCCGCGACCTTGGCTTCGTGCGTGGCTTTGTGGGCCAACATGGGGTTGCCGACGATGTCGCCGATGGCGTAAATATGCGGAACATTGGTGCGTTGGCGGTCGTCCACCGGGATGAAGCCTTGCTCGTTCACAGTTACGCCGGCCGCTTCCGCGCCAATCAACTTGCCATTCGGTCTGCGGCCTACCGCGACCAACACCCGGTCGAACAAGTCGGATTCCGGTGCGCCTTCGCCTTCAAAACTGACTTTCAAGCCTTCTTCGGTGGACTCAATCTTTGCCACTTTGGTCTTCAGGAAGATATTTTCGTATTGTTTGGCGATACGCTGATGCAGCGGCTTGACCAAATCAGCGTCGCAGCCGGGGATTAATTGATCCATCAATTCGACCACGGTGATTTTCGAGCCTAAAGCATGATAGACATTCGCCATTTCCAAGCCGATGATGCCGCCGCCGACGATTAATAGTCGCTTGGGGATGTCGGCCAAGGCCAATGCGCCAGTGGAATCCATCAAGCGCGGGTCATCATTGGGGAACACGGGGATTTTCGTCGGTTGCGAACCGGCGGCAATAATGGCATTGTCGAAACGGACTGTTTTTTCACCTTCTGGCGTGGCAACGCTCAGGGTTTTGTCTGAAGTGAATTGGCCCACACCCGTCAGCACAGTGACTTGGCGTTGCTTGGCAAGCCCACTCAGGCCAGTCGTCAGGGTTTTCACGACCCGATTGTTTTTCCAGTCACGAATCTTGTCCAAGTCGATGTTTGGATGACCAAAACTGACTCCGAAAGCCGCCGATTCCTCCGCGCTATGGATGACATGGGCGAGATGCAAGAGGGCTTTCGATGGAATGCACCCGACGTTCAGGCAAACGCCACCCAAAACCGGGTAGCGTTCCGCCAGTACGACTTTTTTGCCTAGGTCGGCGGCTCGGAAGGCAGCCGTATAGCCGCCGGGACCACCGCCGAGGACGAGGACTTCAGCATGGAGTTCGGAAGAGGAGGAGTCTTGAGGAGCAGTCATGAGTTGGGCCTTTGAGCTACGTAATAAATAGTAGGATTGTTGCAATCCTAGGCCCACAAGGCAAGTCTTTACAGCTTTTTTAGATTGTTTTCTTTACATTGACAGAAGCCTAGGCTATGCCTGAATATTAGAGAATTATTTGTAAGTTAAAATTTTTGGGGATTAGGCCGCTCTCTGCGCCTTGTTAAGCTACCCCCTTTTGTCATGAGGATTTTATGAAGATTGCTAACATTCTGGTTTTTTGCCTAATGATGGGCATCCCTGCCTTAGTTTTTGCAGACACTCCACCAGAATTTACACGCTTGGACCTGACCAATACCTGGGCAGGATATGTCTCGCTGGTGGTGATGGTCTTGGCCTATATTGCTGCCATGTTGGAAGAAGGGACTTTTTTACGGAAATCCAAGCCCATGTTATTGGGAGCATCGATCATCTGGTTTGTGGTGACGCTCACTTATAAGCAACATGGCGATACCCATTTAGCGGTTAAGGCGTTTGACGAAAACCTATTGGCATTTATTGAGTTAATGCTATTTATCATGGTGTCGATGACTTATCTAAATGCCATGGAAGATATGCGCATCTTCGCATTGCTGAGAAACCGGTTAGTGGCTGCCCGTTTCGGCTATCGCAAATTGTTTTGGATCACTGGTGGACTGGTGTTTGCTCTCTCCTGCTTGGTCAATGGATTGACGACAGGCTTGTTGATGGGGGCCGTGGTGATGGCGGTCGGCAAGGACAATGCCAAATTCGTGTCCTTGGCTAGCATCAATATTGTCGTTGCCGCCAATGCAGGAGGTGCTTTTTCTCCGTTGGGAGGCATCTCGACCTTGTTTGTCTGGCAATCAGGCATGGTGGGCTTCGGTCAATTCTTCTATTTGTTCATTCCCTGCTTGGTCAATTTTCTGCTTCCTGCCAGCATCATGCACTTCGCCGTGCCAAAAGCCTGTCCGATGGTCAAGCCAGAGCAAGTGACTCTACAACGTGGTTCAGTGGGGGTGATTGTAATGTTTGGTTTGACTATCTTCTTGGCTGTCATGTCCGATATGATGCTGGGCTTGCCCCCTGCGGCCGGCATGATGATGGGTTTATGTTTTCTGCAATTCTATAGTTTTTATTTGCAACAAACCGAAGCCCAACCCAATCCCATAGAGGGTCAGCCCCTGTTCGATACGGACGACCCTGACATGATACTCGATGCCGTTGAAACCTATTCCTATGACATATTTGAAAAGATAGGCCGCTTGGAATGGGATACGCTGATGTTCTTTTGCGGGGCTATGATGGGTATTGGGGGGCTGGGTTTCATCGGGTATTTGGACGCAGTGTCCAATTGGTTATATGGTCAGCATGACCCCACCATGGCGAATGTGTTGATCGGCCTGTCTTCCGCATTTGTGGATAATGGAACTTTGATGTTCGCGGTGTTGAACATGCACCCGGACATACCTCAGGGTCAATGGTTGTTATTGACCCTGACGCTTGGTGTGGGCGGAAGTCTGCTTGCCATTGGCTCGGCTCCGGGCATTGGTTTGCTTGGATTGACCAATGGTCGCTATTCCTTCCTTGCCCATTTGAAGTGGTTCCCCGTCATCCTATTGGGTTATTTCGCATCCATTGGTGTTCACATGCTGGTGAATTCCCAATTTTTCTAACCTCTGCTAATGCCCTAGGATTATTTGCCGTTAGTTTCTGGGGGTAGCAAAGCTTTTAACCTATCCAAGGCCGATTGCAATTCGGCTTTTATGGACTGGTCTGGCGTTTGTCCGACGATTCTTTCCAAATCCTTTATCGTGGTTTCGAGTTTCCAAGTGGCAGCACCAGCCACTTCGATTTCATCGCATATTTCTTCGACGCGATCGACATTGCCTTCAAAAAAAGCAAGGCCGAGTAGGGTAGGGCGGGTCCAATCATCATCCAATTTGAGTTGTATGGCTCGCTCGCAGGCCAATCGAGCAACCAAGGCGGTTTGTAGCGCCAAGGCATCGTCGCCTTTCTTGTTACGCTCTCTGTATAAGGCGGGCAAATTGCATGAGGGGTAATAGTCATTCAGGTCCAGCGACATGCCCTTTTCGTAGTGCTTGATGGCCTCATTCAAAAAGCGACGTTTGTCGGTTGGTGCTGCATTCGCATAGAGTTTTTTGTAACGACCGCCGAGCAGCCCTTGGCGTTCGGACGAGTCACCGGTGGTTTTGATGAGTTCTTCCAGTGCGCCGATGGCATCCAAATGGTCGCCCGTCTTTGAGAGTGCGAGAGAGCGCTGTTCGCGAACTACGGCCAAATCCCGAATGGAATTTGGCAGATTGTCGATATAGTCAATGGTTTCTTGCCAGCCTGCGCAGTCCCGCAACAGAAAAAGAATTTCCAGTGCCACGCTTGGAATGCGGGCTGTCTCTGCGGGTTGTTGGTCGTGCAGTGCCAAAGCAAGGCTCCTACGTTCGCTGACCGGGGCATGGCGAACGCTGCGAACTTGCGCTTGAAAGTTCGACAAGGCTTCCAAAAATCCGCGGATCACGCCAGCCCGATCCGTGGCGACTTTGCCGGGGTATCCGGGCAGGACTTCGAACATAGGCGTTTGACCGTCTTTGAGTTTTTTTATGCCTTCTTTGAGTATGGCTTGTATCTGCTTAGCCGTTTCATCGCTGACTTCGGCCACTGGGAGGGGATAGCGCACCTGGCGCATCTGAGCGACATCGAATAGTTGCTTTGACCAATCCGCACTGATCAACACACAGCCCTCGTTTTTAGCTGCGTGACGGATGCCAACCTCGTAATAGACGTTACCATTCGGAATGGTCAGATCGGCCAACACCAAATCGGAAAAATACAGCCGTTCTAGCATTTCGTTGATGATGAGTGCGCCCAGATCTTGGTCTGCGCGTATGGGTTGATAACCCATGGCTTCTATGGTGGGCAGCAGGGCTTTTTCCCATAGTGCATCGAAATTGATTTTCGCTGGTAGTGGAGGTTCAGCGCCAGTTTCCTTGATGCCAAATGGCATAATCATGAAACACAATTCTTTAGGTGACATAAATCTACCTCATTTTTATGCAAAAAATAACAACGCGAAGAAGTCCGGCCCTACCGTTTCGTCGCACTCACTTCCATTCCGAGGGTATTTTGGCATTAGTCCAGTCCAGTGGCTAGAGAAAAATGACAGATTGATTTTGATTTCTCGATTGCCGGGTGGTGGTATGCTGTTTGCCAAGTTAGACTTTTTGGAACTTTCCCATGCTCAGTTACCGCCACGGCTTTCATGCCGGCAATTTCGCCGATGTGTTTAAACACATCCTCTTATGTCGATTGGTGCAATCGCTACTTGGCAAGGACAAGCCATTCTTCTACTTGGACACTCATGCCGGTGCAGGTCGCTACGACCTCACGTCGGTGATGGCAAAAAAGAACCGTGAGTTTAATGGAGGCATCAGCCGTTTGTGGGAAAAGGCGGATGCCCCGGAAGCCGTTCGGGATTATTTGGCGGTGGTGCGGGCAATCAATCCCACCGAAGAGTTGCAAGCCTATCCCGGATCGCCGCTATTTGTACGCCACTTCTTGCGCCCTGCCGACCGCATGACGTTATGTGAATTGCATAGCAAGGATGCGGAGTATTTAAAGGAAGAATTTGCCAGGGATCGCCAAGTGAGTGTCCAAATGCTGGACGGTTATCATGGCCTGAAAGCGTATTTGCCTCCGATTCAACGTCGCGGCTTGGTGTTGATAGACCCGGCTTTTGAATTGAAGGATGAAAGGGCCAGATTATTGGAGGCATTGACCGAAGCTTATAAACGCTGGTCTGGCGGGATTTATGCCATATGGTATCCGATTCAGGATAGGCAAACCGTGGACTGGTTTCACCGGCAATTGATTCGCAGCGGCATTCGTAACATCCTGTCGGCGGAGTTGAAGATATATGACGAAGAGATGCCGTTGCGCATGAATGGCACGGGGATGGTCATTGTCAACCCGCCTTGGCAACTGGACGGGCAATTGGAAGCCTTCGGCCCGTGGTTATGGCAAGCTCTGTCGCAGCAGGGTCAAGGCGGGTTTAAAGTGAATTGGCTGGTGGCTGAATGAATCTACTTTGTACACGGATGGTGTGCAAGGCTTGCCTTGCCATAGTTCCCAACTGCTTGCAAACACCAGCAAGGCA
>CAIOOA010000060.1 GCA_903859815.1 uncultured Methylococcaceae bacterium
ACACCAGAAACACCTGAATGGAACGAATGGACCCTTACCTACAACTCTTTTAATCAGAATTACACAGATTTAGGCCAGCCAAAAAACATTACGCTGGCTCCAGGTAGCAGGGCTTGGATTTGGTATGCAGTGGACGTGACGGATTTCGTAAAAAGTTGGGTTCCAGCTCAACAAGGTGGCGTTCCGGCCATAAAAAACTACGGTATTCACTCCTATACCCCTGATGGTGCAACTTTTTTCTACGCTTCCAAAGAAAACACAGGGTTTAGCCATCAAGCCTTTATCGACATTACTCTAAATTCGGGTGTCACCGGCGCGACAGGTGCAACAGGCGCGACTGGATCAACGGGTTCCACTGGTATGACCGGGGCAACTGGCGTCACAGGTGTCACCGGAGCGACTGGTTTAGGCATCACGGGTTCCACAGGTTCCACCGGCCCAACAGGGGCAACTGGCGTCACAGGCGCAACGGGTGCTACCGGTATAGGCATTACGGGTTCCACTGGATCAACCGGTGTCGCAGGTTCGACTGGCGCAACAGGAGTCACAGGTTCGACTGGCGCAACCGGTGTCACCGGCGCAACGGGCGCAACCGGCAGCGGTGCGACTGGCGCGACCGGAACAACCGGCATCACAGGTTCGACTGGCGCAACCGGGGTCACCGGCGCTACGGGTGCAACCGGCAGCGGTGCGACTGGGGCGACCGGAACAACCGGCGCCACAGGTTCGACTGGCGCAACTGGTGTCACGGGCACAACGGGTGCAACCGGCAGCGGTGCGACTGGCGCGACCGGAACAACCGGCGTCACAGGTTCTACTGGCGCAACCGGTGTCACCGGCGCAACTGGAGCAACCGGCAGCGGTGCGACTGGCGCAACCGGAACAACCGGTGCCACAGGTTCTACTGGCGCAACCGGTGTCACCGGCGCAACTGGAGCAACCGGCAGCGGTGCGACTGGCGCAACCGGAACAACCGGCGCCACAGGTTCGACTGGCGCAACCGGGGTCACGGGTGTAACGGGCGCAACCGGCAGCGGTGCGACTGGCGCGACCGGAACAGCCGGTGCCACAGGTTCGACTGGCGCAACCGGTGTCACCGGCGCAACTGGCGCAACCGGCATCGGTGCGACTGGCGCGACCGGAACAACCGGCGTCACAGGTTCGACTGGAGCAACAGGCGCAACTGGCATAGGGGCTACTGGTGTAACCGGAGCAACCGGCGCAACGGGTGTAACAGGCTCTACGGGTGTCACAGGTTCGACTGGCGCAACTGGCGCAACCGGCATCGGAGCAACCGGTGTAACTGGAGCAACCGGCGCTACGGGTGTAACAGGCTCAACGGGTGCCACAGGCATTGGACTACAGGGTTCAACGGGTGTCACGGGCGCAACGGGTGGTACAGGTCCGACGGGTGCCACAGGCGTAACCGGTCCAACAGGCCCAACCGGAGGCGTGGTGCTGAATGGCACGACTGGCCCAACCGCAGGAACTGGCCAAAATGGCGATTTCTACATTGATAACTCGGCATGGACCGTGTCTGGGCCAAAAGCCTCTGACCAGTGGCCTCTGCCTGTTCCGATGACAGCGCAAGGCATCGTGCTAAGTTCAAAAAACACATTTACCTCCGTTACCGGTGAGGTCACTCCCTATTACCTCCAGCCCTTGGGAACCACCACAGGTGCTCCGGCAAACATTCTCCCATTAAACCCATTTACTTGGGTAGCCCAAGCTTTGATGATTCCGGGTAACTGTTCGATTTCCAGCCTAAGCGTAAAGTCAGTCAATACGGTAGCCACGGGTAATGATTGGGCAGGAAGGACGGTCAGCCTGTTGAAAAATGGACAGAGTCCCGGTACCTCAACCTATAAGTGCACTCTTGGAAACACCGTTAATGATGGTTCATTAATTACCTCTACTTGCTCCGCAAGCTTTGGCACACCTCTCGTTTTGAACGCGGGTGATTTGGTTTATTGGTATATTGACGACGGGAAGGTGACTAGATCGTCACAAAACCTGTTCACCACCGCCAAGTGCAATAGTACTCAGTAAGCATTTTTGCTCACTCAGTCGCTAGAGTCTGGATAAATCCAATAACCGCCGAGAGTGACATTTCGGCGGTTGTTGACTCCTGAATTCAAACGAAAACCACCGGACAGTTTCAAGCTGTCCGGTTTTTTGCCATCAACGTGTATATGGTCGGAATCACATAAACCGTGAATACCGTGCCAATTGCCAAGCCCCCGACAATCACCCATCCAATCTGCTGGCGGCTTTCCGCCCCGGCCCCGGTGGCAAACGCCAAGGGAACCGCACCCAAGATCATCGTCAGGCTAGTCATCAAAATTGGGCGTAAGCGCAACACCGCCGCCTCCACCACTGCTTCCTTAACCCCTCTACCCTGCTCTTGCAGTTGATTGGCAAATTCGACGATCAAGATGCCGTTCTTGGTAATCAACCCGATCAGCATGACCATGCCGATCTGGCTATAGACATTCAGAGTTCCGCCCGATAATTTGAGCGATAGCAAAGCCCCTGTGATCGCCAAAGGGACCGTCAACATAATCATTAAAGGATCGCGGAAACTTTCAAACTGGGCCGCCAACACCAGATAGATGAAAATCAACGCAAAGCCAAAAGTCAGGTAAAGGGTCTTGCTCGACTCCATGAATTCGCGGGATTGCCCGTCCAACTCAGTTTGAAAAGAAGGCGGCAAGGTCTCTTTCGCCATTTTGCCCAGATAATCCAAGGCTTGCCCCAAGGTGTAACCCGGCGCGATGTTGGCTGTCACCACCACGGCTCGCAAGCGGTTGAAATGATTCAGTTCCTTGGCTGCGGCATTTTCCCTTATGGTGACCAGATTGCCCAGCGGAGTCAGCTTGCCATTATGGCCCCGCAAATAAATGGTGTTCATGTCTTCAGGCGTGGCACGTGCTTCATCGCCTAATTTGAGGATCACGTCATATTGTTCGCCAGCCTGTTTGAATCGCGTCACCTGCCTACCCCCTAACAGCGTTTGCAGGGTCTTGCCGATGTCATCCACTTCCACCCCAATCGCAGCGGCCTTTTCCCGGTTGACATCCAGGCTGAGTTGCGGCTTGTTAAGCTTTAGGTCAGTGTCGAGATTGACCAAACCGGGGTATTGCGCGGCCTTCGCCATGAACCCCGTCATCGCCTTGTCCAACTCCTCGTAACTCGGCCCTTCAATGACAAACTGAACAGGGGAACTGCGAAAGCTCTGCCCCAATGAGGGGGGATTGATCGGAAATGCCATCACGCCGGGCAACCCCAAGAATTTTGGCATAAGTTGCAGGGCAATTTGTTGCTGACTGCGTTTGCGTTCATTCCATGGTTTCATGCGAATGAACGCAATCGCTGAATTGACCGGGTTGGGCCGTTCCAAGCCTGGGGCCACCACCACAAAATAGGTGTCTATTTCGGGTATGGGCGCGAGGAACGATTCGATCTGACGGGCATAACCATCGGTGTAGTCTATCGTCGCACCTTCCGGGGCGGAGATAGCCGCAAAAATACTACCCCGGTCCTCAATGGGAGAGAGTTCTGCATTAAGCCCTTGGAATAGCCAAACTGCGGCGGCTGCAACCAAACCCAACACTAGAATCACCAACCAACGCCAGCGCAGACAAGCCAATAACGTGACCCGGTATAGGCCAACAAAACGATCCCATGCCGTAGGTTGATGGGTAAGATTGCCGTGATCCGACGCCTTTAACAAGCGTGAGCACATCATCGGTGTGAGCGTCAGCGCAACAAAACCGGAAACCAACACCGCGCACGAAACGGCCAGTGCAAATTCGGAAAACAGTCTTCCAGTATTTCCACTCATAAACGCCAACGGCGCAAACACCGCCGCCAGCGTCAAGGTCATTGCCACCACCGCAAACGCAATTTCCCGGCTACCTTCAAAAGCCGCATCCATGGCACTCATGCCTTGTTCAATGCGTCGATGTATGTTTTCCAGCATCACGATGGCATCGTCCACCACCAACCCAATCGCCAGCACCAATGCCAGCAGGGTCAGAATATTGACGGAAAAACCCAAGGCATTGATGAAAATAAACGCACCGATCAGCGAAACGGGTATGGTGACAAAGGGTATTAGCGTGGCGCGCAGGGAGCGTAAAAATAACCAAACCACAGCCAAGACCAGCGCCAGCGATTCCAGCAAGGTGTGATAAACCCCTTTAATGGATTCTTCAATGAACAAAGCGGAATCAAAGGCAACCTTCAGCTTGAGACCTTCAGGCAAGGCACTATTGATTTTCGGCAACTCGTTGCGCACCGCCAAGGCGACGGATAAAGTGTTGGCGGTGGATTGCTTCACCACACCCAAACCCACCGCCGAATCGCCGTTGACGCGCACGATGTTGCGGTCATCTTGCGAGCCGATTTCAGCGCGCCCAACATCGGACAGGCGCACCGGATAGCCGTTTTCCTCACGGATAATCAAGGCGGCAAACTGCTCTGGCGTGCGCAAATCGGTTTCGCTTAACACGGTGAATTCACGCATGGAACTTTCGATGCGCCCACCGGGGATTTCCACGTTTTGCCGCTTCAACGCATCTTCAACATCTTTGACCGTCACCTTTCGTGCGGCAAGCCGACTGCGATCCAACCACAAGCGCATCGCATATCGCCGCTCCCCACCGATGATGACACTGGCGACCCCCGGCAGAGTCTGTAGCCGGTCACGCACGAAACGGTAGGCGATGTCCGATATTTCCAAAGGCGTGTGGCGGTCGCTGTAAAACGCCAGCCAAACAATCGGCGAGGCATCCGCCTCGATCTTGCTGATGACCGGCTCGTCTATGTCGTCAGGCAAACTGGCCCTGACCCTGGACACCCGGTCGCGGACATCAGAAGCGGCCCCATCTGGGTCCCGGTTAATATTGAACTCAATGGTAATTTGGCTGACTTCTTCCCGGCTGACCGACTTCAGCGATTTCACACCCTCAATGCCGGACAAAGAATTTTCCAGCGGGCGAGTCACTTGGCTTTCGATGACAGCCGCGCTTGCTCCCGTGTAAACACTGCGCACGGAAACCACGGGCGCGTCAATGTTGGGGTATTCGCGCACTGGCAGACGTTCAAACGCCATCAGGCCAACCAGAACCAAGCCTAGGCTCATCACCGTTGCCAACACGGGGCGGCGGATTGACAAATCGGATAGGATCATTGGGCTTCCTTATTCATCACCATGACCGGCATCCCGTCACGCAGCTTGATTTGACCGTCAACCACAATCCAATCCCCTTCTTTCAGACCTTCTGTAATTTCGACAAATCCCGGCCTACGCTCGCCAGTCTTGACCGGAATCAGCATAGCCTTGCCGTCGACGACACGGAACACCATGGAAGCACTGCCCTTGGCTTGAACCGCTTGCTCCGGTACGAACAATGCGTCCCGCGAGTGTCCCAAATCAAGGACAACGCGGGCAAACATGCCGGGCTTCAATGCCAAGTCAGGGTTTGGCAACCGTGCGCGCACTTTGACCGTGCGCGTCGGCTCGTCCAGCCTCGGGTCAACCGCTTGCACTTCCCCCCGAAACACCCTGCCCGGCCAAGCCTCCACACTGACTTCCAGCTTCAAGCCCTTGACCAGCTTGGCAGCGAATTTTTCCGCCAGTTTGAAATCCAATTTGATTGGGTCCACCGACTCCAAGTTGACTAGGGATTGCCCCGGACTGACATAATCGCCCACGCTGACTTGGCGCAAGCCTAAAATACCGTCAAAAGGCGCGTAGAGTTGAGTCCTCGCCAAACGTACCCGGTCGCGCTCCAGCAAAGCCTCGGCATTTTGCAAACGCGCCAAGGATTCATCATATTGTTGCTGGCTCACCAGATTTTTCGCCCGCACATCCCGAATGCGCTTGAAGCTTTCTTGCTCCAGCTTCAATGATGCCTGACTCTGCGCATAGGCTGAACGCTGTTCTTCTGCATTAAGTTCGAGCAAAAGATCGCCCGCTTTTGCCTTGTTTCCTTCCTCAAAACGAATAGCGGCAATGCGCCCGACGATTTCAGGGCGCAACACAATCGACTCCCCTGCCACCAAATCACCGACTGCTTCGATCTTGGCAGAAACCTTGTCACGCTTGGCATGTGCAACCTTGACCGGCAAGGCCATCATGGCAGGAGGACCCGCCTGAGGAGGAGGTGCGGCCACTGCCTTCGAGCCAAGCTGGCCATACCATCGCCATGCGAAAAAAAATGCAATGGCGAAAACTAAAACGCCCAATAGTTTTTTCATCATGAAATAAATACTTTCTCTAATTTGATTGAAGCAACAGTTCCTTAAGGGCGAATGCCCAGCTTCATTGTTCGTGCTGCATGCAGATTGCTTCGTTAATGCAAAAACCTCATTACCAGCACGAAAACAATGGGTACTCTTACATTATGCCGCTTTTACAGACAAATTTGTTATATAATATGAGAATTGAAAAGGAGTTGGGCAAGTATTGGCGAACTCGTGGTTGCCATCCCATGGCCTAACCTAGGGTTGAGATTATTCGTGATACCTCGATTTACTCAACTTTTCATTTACTGCAAAATTATAACTTAATATCATAAAGATGCATGGTCATTCATGAAGCTTTCCATTGTCGCCACTCTATTTCAATCTTCACAATATATCCAGGAATTTTACCGTCGTGCCAGCACGGTAGCCAGACAACTGGTTGATGACGATTATGAGATTATCTTGGTCAATGATGGTTCCCCTGATAACAGTCTAGATTTAGCCATAAGCCTTCATCATTCAGACCCACACATCATCGTACTTGACCTTTCCCGTAATTTCGGGCATCACAAAGCGATTATGACTGGCCTTTCCCAAGCGACAGGCCAACTTATTTTCCTGATCGACAGCGACTTGGAGGAAGACCCTGAATGGTTAATTGGTTTTTCCGAGAAAATGGAGAGGGAACGTTGCGATGTGGTTTTCGGAGTGCAAGAACAGCGCCGAGGCGGGTTCTTTGATCGCTTGACTGGGCAAGGGTTTTACCGCTTGTTCAACCTATTTACCGGTATGTCCCTTCCCGAAAACACTGTCATTGCACGATTGATGACACAATCCTATGTATCCGCTTTATTGCGCCATGAGGAGCGGGAAGTGTTTCTTGCGGGCCTTTTTTATATCACTGGTTTTAATCAACAACCGCAAACCATCAAAAAGCACAGTACCAGCAAAACCACTTATACATTGCGAAGAAAACTGTCTCTGCTGGTTAACTCGGTCACTTCTTTCAGCAACGCCCCGCTGAGGAGCATCTTCTATATTGGTCTGGCGATTTCATCTTTTGCCATATTTTATATTGTATATCTATTAGTTCAATGGATGTTCTTCATCAAACCCTTAAGTGGTTGGACTTCAGTGATGGCATCGATCTGGCTTCTGGGTGGGATGATTATTTCCTTTATCGGCGTAGTCGGCATCTACTTGTCGAAAATTTTCTCGGAAACCAAGCAGAGGCCCTACAGCATCATCAAGCATATCTATGCCAAAACCCAAAGCTGAGCCATTGCACAGCAATTCTCATTATGGTTAAAACGCCGTCATTCCGGCATGGACTGCCGGAATCCAGTGCCATGGATGGTAACTTGTCGGTGCATAAACGTCTGATTAAACATGGTTGGCAAATCCTAGTTGTAGGGCGGCAACCCTTTGCCGCCGAGGATTTAAAAGTAATCAATCGGCATTAAAAACGCTGTATGTTAAATGCTAATCGCATCGGCTAGCACAGTTTAATCCGATGTAAAATTCATAACATGAAACTGATCAAGATATGAGTCCCCAAACTCTTAAATGGCGAAAACTTGGGCTGGTCTTTTGCCCATCGGGCCAGACCCCATGGATGCAATCTCATGCGTCCATTCCGATAGCAGAAAGCATGGGAAACGATTTATTCAAAATCTATTTTAGTTCTCGCGATAGTCAAGGAAGGAGTTTTACAGGCTACACGGTCATTGACATTTACCAGCCCAATCAAATACTCGGCTTATCATCCGAGCCAGTACTTGTTCCAGGGGATTTGGGTGAATTTGATGATAGCGGGGCAATGGCAAGCTGGCTTGCCATCCACAATCATCAAAAATATCTTTATTATGCGGGATGGAATTTAGCTGTAACCGTTCCCTTCCGAAATTCCATTGGCCTTTCGATATCCACACATCATGATAAGTTTGACCGCTATGCCAGGGGTCCAATTGTTGACCGGACGATGAACGAACCCCATTTCTGTGGAAGTTGTTGTGTAATTTCCGGCAATGATTATTGGCGTATGTGGTATGTTTCATGCGTCGGCTGGCAGATGCGCGATGGGAAGCCGGAGCATCGCTATCACTTGAAATATGCGGAGTCTGCTGATGGGATACACTGGCAAAGGGAAGGTCTGGTCGCCATCGATTTTTTGAACGAGCAAGAATACGCGATTTCCCGGCCTTCGGTGATGCAAGACCATGGTCGATGGAAAATGTGGTACTCCTACCGTGGTCAATCTTATCGGATTGGATACGCGGAATCCGACGATGGGCGATCATGGAGACGGCTCGATGAACTTGTCAATCTTGATGTTTCCGCTTCTGGTTGGGATTGCGAAATGATTGAATACCCTTATGTATTCGATCACAACGGCCAAAGATTCATGCTCTACAATGGCAATGGCTATGGCCGGACTGGTTTTGGTTTGGCTGTTCTCGAATAAACAGGAAGTCCTACAGGCACGGTAAGGCAATAAGTATATAGGCTCTAATTAAATGACCATGAACAAAACCGCCAAGCAAGGTTTCTACGAAGCCTTTTGCGAACCCATACTACTTGCCCCGCTTAAGTTAATTCCAGAACAAGGCTTATCCAATGATCGCGGCACGGTATACCATTTCATCGGTTCGGATGCTCGCATCATTGATTTTATCGAACCCCATTCGATCAATGATTTTGACAAGGCAAATCGAGAAACCTATGATTCCCCTGCCTCCGCTGAAATCTATCGAAATTTCTTGGATTGGCTTTTCGCCAGCTTCAAAGTAAATGAAATGGATTTCCGCAAAAAAATACTAAGCCGCCTGACGCTTGCCAAGGGAATGAAAGTATTGGTCACTGGATGTGGATTAGGGGATGACCTACCCATCATCCTGGATGAAATTGGGGCGGAGGGTGAACTACATGCCCAAGATTTCAGCCGATCAATGCTTATCTCAGCCAGTCAAACCATCCAGCAACCCAATGTCCTCTTTTCCGTGTCCAATGCGACCTCCCTACCTTACGCCTCGAAATATTTTGATGCCGTCTTTCACTTTGGAGGCATCAATCTTTTTGGCGATATTAAACAAGCGATAGCGGAAATGGAGCGGGTTTGTAAAATGGGTGGAAAAGTCTTATTCGGTGATGAGGGTATCGCACCGCATTTAAGAGGCTCCCAATATGCTGATATAGCGATTAATAATATCGGGCTTTGGGCTGCTGAAACGCCTATGCAAATGTTGCCCTTTAACGCATCGGACATAGAACTGACTTATGTGTTGGGAAATTGTTTCTATTTGATTGCATTCTCCCCGTCAATGGGCTTTCCTGAAATGGATATAGATGTTCCTCACCGAGGGATAAGGGGGGGAACGGCAAGGACACGATACTTTGGAAAGCAGATCAGTATCACTGAACAGACAAAAGACAAGCTATTTAAGGCAGCCAAACTTAAGGGCGAGTCAGTCCATAGCCTATTGGAAGGAATCATCAACCAACAAATCCCTGATGACTTGATATAATGCATCTCCAATGCAAACCTGCTTGCCGATCATCTTAAATTGATCTGGCTCAAACATTCCAACATCGCGAGTAAAGCTTATGGCAGCTCAAGCCCCCTCAAACCTACTAGAAAGCAAATCAAGCAAACTTCTAAGGGAATTGCTCGCCTCTGGCCGACCGATTCTCTACATCATGACAGCAGAGGAACAACGCATTGCCAGACTATTGCGTGAAGGGGCAGAGCATTTTTTTGCCAGCCCCTTGCCCTATTGGTCTTGGAGCCTAACCGAGGGCATGGTCTGTTCCAATGGCACCAAATCAGAGCATGACACCACCAACCCAAGGGCTGCTCTGGATTTTGTCGCCCAATACCAAGGGGCGGCGATTTTCCACATGAAAGATTTCCACGATGCCTTGAAGGAGGCCGTCGTAGTCAGGCGATTACGCGACTTGTATGAACAATGCGCCGGAAAAAACAAGTTTGTCGTCATTTCCTCACCCATTCGTTTCATCCCCGAGGAAATTAGCCGCAACATTGTATTCTTTGAACTTAACATCCCTGACTTCAATGAAGTTAAAACCTTCTTGGAAGAGCAAGCGGCTAAGCTCGTGGCCTCGGGAAAAACGGTGGACACCAGCGAAGCTACGATGATCCACATGACCCGCGCCTTGCAAGGGCTGACCATCGACGAAGCGGGCTTTGCCATCCACCGCGCCATTGCCGAAACCGGACATCTCGGTATGGAATCGCTACCGGTGCTATTCGAAGAAAAACGGCTATTAGTCAATCGCTCCGGCACGATCCAATACATCGCCGACGGGGCGCAAATCGAAGCCGTTGGCGGGTTGGAAGTGATGAAAAAATGGCTCTTGGAACGCCGCCAATTGTTCTTGCTGCGTGACAGCATAGGCGCGGAGCTAGTGCCTAAAGGCGTGTTGGTGATGGGTGTGTCGGGTTGCGGCAAAAGCCTGTCCGTCAAGGCCGTCGCCTCCTGCTTCGAGTTGCCACTTTACCGAATCGACATGACCGAAATTTTCTCAGGCCGTCATGGCAACGCGGAATGGGCGTTTGCCCGGGCCTGCCGCACGATGGAGGCCATTGCCCCGGCAGTCGTTTGGTTTGATGAAATCGAAATGGGCATCACCTCTTCGGAATCTTCCGGTGAGCAAGGCCGCATCTTTGCCTTTTTCCTGACTTGGATGCAGGAAAAGGTTAGAGGCTTGTTCGTGGCGGCAACCGCCAACCGCATCGACTTGTTGCCAGCGGAAATGATCCGCAAAGGCCGCTTCGATGAGGTGTTTTTCGTCGACGTGCCGATGGACGAGGAACGCATAGACATCTTTAACATTCATTTGCGCAAGCGTGGCATCGACCCAACTGGCTTTGGAGTCGAACGCCTCACGAAATTGACCAAGGGCTGGACGGGGGCTGAATGCGAGCAATGCGTCGTGTCTGCCGTCACCCGTGCCAAACTTGAAGACCGCGAGATGACCTTGGAGGATTTACTCCGCACGGCGGGCAATATTGTGCCATTGTCAAAGACCATGAAGGAGCAAGTGGACCATATTCGCAGTTGGGCTAGGGACCGAGCCGCCCCGGCTTCGTTGGGGGACCATCGATAATCCAGCCATGATTGGCATCAACACCAGCGGCAAGGCTCTCCCCTGTGAATGGATGAGGCTTGAGCCATTTTATAACCATAAGTTTGTCTTTTTCTATGTTGCGCATTTTTTCTTACGCTATTTTGACGATCATTCTTTGCTTCACCCAGTCTGCCTTTGCTGCCCCATTCTGGGGGGACACGCAATCCCAGCCGGTCGAAACGCCTCCGTCCAAGCTTAAGCCCGGTCAGTTTATCTGGAAAGGGGGGGCAATACCGACTGGACCCATCGTGGTGGTCGTCAGCCTTCCCGAACAAAGGGCTTACGTCTATCGAAACGGCATTCGCATCGGCGTGTCCAGCGCCAGCACGGGCATGGCCAGTCACGCCACACCCACGGGCGTTTTCATGGTGCTTCAGAAAGATAAGGACCATCGCTCGAAAACCTATAACAATGCGGCAATGCCTTACACCGAGAGACTGACTTGGGACGGCGTGGCTCTTCATGCCGGCGGTCTTCCTGGCTATCCTTCTTCCCACGGATGCGTACACCTTCCCAGCGAGTTTGCCCGTCACTTGTTTGAGGTTTCCCCCAAGGGCATGACCGTCGTGATAGCCAACCACACCAATAAGCCCTCCGAAGTCGTCCATCCCTCCGCGCTTGCGCCAGTCGATGCTCGAACAGGCGCAACGATTAAAATTCCCCGTCTCAGCGCCAGCGAGGAATTCCGTTGGAAGCCTGAGGCTGCCACCTCAGGCCCATTGTCCATCGTCATGAGCGGTGCGGACCAGCGAGTGTTGGTTTATCGAAATGGCATCGAAATTGGGAGGGCAAGACTCGGCATCAGCCAACCCGGAACTCTTCTAGGAACCCATGCCTATATCATGCAAGACGGTTGGGGCGTAGGGAAAAGCCCCATCGCGAAAGATGCCCAAGCCCACCGCTGGACGGCGGTTGGAATCCCCGGTCATGCCAATGAGCATGGGCAACTGTTAAACACTTCCGAAGTTGGGCGAATTACCCTGCCCCCCCGCTTTGCCAAAGCGCTCTATGATAGTTTGGTCCCCGGCACTACGCTACTCGTCACTGATGCCCCGATATTGGAACAAAAGACAACCGGGGTCGCACTCAATATCATGAACACGGACAAACCCAAGGGAAAGAAATGGAATGGAAAAACGACAGAGTATCTCTTCTGAACAGAAAGAAGCGACCATTCAATGCCAATCACCACGAAAAAAATTTTCGCATGAACACATTTATGAATTTTGCCAAAGCTGTGTTTGCCACCTGTCTATTGATGGGTTTAGTTTCCTGCGCCTCCACTCATTCACACCATGGATCACATCCGCAAATCGAAGCCGCGTTTGGCCCGGAGGCGGGGGCAGAGCCGCTAGTGCTTAAAGTCATCGCCACCGCCAAGCAGTCAATCAGGGTTTCTGCCTATGTGCTGTCTTCACCGGCGGTGTTGCAAGCACTAATTGCCGCCAAACAGCGCGGCGTGGATGTGCAAGCGGTCGTCGATTATGGACTTAATGTTGCCAACGACAGCAAAGGCACACGCAGAAACGCACTGGCCGAACTGATGAAAGCAGGGATTGCAGTTCGGACTAGCGACAGTTACCGGAAGATGCATGATAAATTCATCATTGTCGATAATCAGCATGTGCAAACCGGCAGTTACAACTATGCCAAATCCGCCAATAAGAACAGCGAAAACGTCCTTGTGGTTTGGCACGATCCAAAATTGGCCGGGCTTTATCTCAAGCACTGGCAATCGCGGTTTGATGCGGGGACTCCCTTTACCCCGCAACCCTAGTTACTGTAGGGTGGGCTAGGCGCACACACCGGGAACCTTGACCCCACCCGACGCTTTCCGTGCGCCGTAGCCCACCAAACCGGCGGCGGATTGGCAATGGTGGGCTACGGTGCGCTTCAAGCTTAGCGATAAACGGAAAGTTTTTTGAAATGCGCACCTAGCCCATCCTACGATTTTGCCATAATGAGAATTGCTGCAATTTTTTACTTTTTTGCAACAACTGTGGGATAATACCAACTTGTCATCATGAGCCTTTTCATCCATGGTCAAAAAAACCGTCCCTTTCGAAGAGTCACTGGCTGAATTGGAGCAGTTGGTGGAGCGCATGGAACAGGGCAACTTAGGCTTGGAGGAATCGCTGAAGTTGTTCGAACGCGGTGTGCAATTGACACGCACCTGCCAAAAAGCCTTGAAGGAGGCCGAGCAAAAAGTGCAAATCCTCCTGGAAGAAAACGGCGAACCCACATTACAGCCTTTTAACGATGAAACCTGAACATTCCCTCAAAGATTTTATGAGTGCCTGCCAGACCCGTGTCGAGGCAGCGCTGGACGTAAGATTGCCAGCCACTACCAAGCTTCCCGAGCGCCTGCACCAAGCCATGCGCTATTCAACCTTGGGAGGGGGCAAACGGCTACGGCCCTTATTGACTTACGCCACCGGTCATGCCTTGGGACTTCCGATGGGTATTCTCGACGGACCCGCTTGCGCCGTGGAATTTATTCATGTTTATTCCTTGATCCATGATGATCTTCCCGCCATGGACGATGATGACTTGCGCCGTGGCAAACCCACTTGCCACAAGGCTTTTGACGAAGCGCTGGCCATTTTGGCTGGCGACGGTTTGCAGACGCTGGCCTTTCAAGTGCTTGCCAGTGACCCCAGCATTCGCGTTCCAGCCGAAAACCGCGTAAAGATGATTGAGGCGCTTGCCATCGCATCCGGGTCATACGGCATGGTGGGCGGTCAAGCCATAGACTTGGGTTCGGTCGGCAAATCTTTGGACTTGCCCGGTCTGGAGGCCATGCATATTCGTAAAACGGGCGCTTTGATCCGTGCCAGTGTGCGCTTGGCGGCCTTGGCAACAGCAGACTTGGAGAAAACCGTCGCTGACAAGCTGGACCATTATGCCAAGTGCATCGGCCTAGCTTTTCAGATTCAGGACGACATCTTGGATGAGGAGAGCGACACCCAAACCTTGGGCAAGACCCAAGGCAAGGATCGGGACAACAACAAACCCACCTACCCTGCCCTGCTCGGATTGTCAGGGGCTAAGGACAAAGCCGCTGACCTTCATGAGCAAGCGATAACCAGCTTGGCTGACTTTGGCGAGGAAGCCGATTATTTGCGAGATATTTCATCATTCATCGTGCAACGCAAAAGTTGATGACTCTAACGGGTGCGGTTAAAACTGATGTGAGAGTGCAAGGCTTGCCTTGCAAGAGCCGATGCAGGAGTGCAAGGCTTGCCTTGCAGGGGCATGTTCAGACCAGGCATTACCTAACAGAAGATAAGGCTTAAACCTAGTGCAAACGTGTAGTGGTCAATCTTTGCTTGAAACTAGCCCTCCAGAGTTTCATAATTGACTACATGAGAATTTATAAATCAAGATATTCGACTTTACCCATTGGGTGTAATAGTCGAGTCCCCGTTACGGAATGCTAAATCTAATGAGCGAATCCAATACCTTTACTTTATTGCAGGGAATCAACAGCCCCGCCGACCTTCGTAAACTGCCTGAAGACAAGCTACCCAAATTAGCTGAAGAAATCAGGGCTTATCTGCTGGATAGTGTCAGCCAATCCGGCGGGCATTTGGCGGCAGGCTTGGGTACGGTGGAATTGACCGTGGCTTTGCATTATGTCTTTAAAACCCCTGACGATAAATTGGTATGGGATGTGGGACATCAAGCCTATCCCCACAAGATCATCACCGGACGGCGGGACGGGATGCCAACCATACGCAAAAAAGACGGGGTTTCTGCATTTCCGGCGAGGGATGAAAGCGAATACGACACCTTTGGCGTCGGTCATTCCAGCACCTCCATCAGCGCAGCTTTGGGCATGGCGATTGCCGCCTCCCAAGATAAAAGCAACCGACAGGCTGTCGCCATCATCGGCGATGGCGGCTTGACCGGCGGCATGGCCTTCGAAGCCATGAACCACGCCGGGGCCTTGGACGCGAACCTGCTAGTCATTTTGAACGACAACGAGATGTCCATCTCGCCCAATGTCGGCGCACTCAACAATTATCTCGCCAAGATTTTATCCAGCAAGTTCTATTCGAGCGTCCGTGAGGGCAGCAAGCAACTGCTCAATCGCAACATGCCGAGCGTCTGGCAATTGGCTAGACGTGCCGAAGAGCATTTAAAAGGCATGGTCGCACCGGGTACTTTGTTCGAGGAATTGGGCTTCAACTACATCGGCCCGATTGACGGGCATGATGTCAAAATGTTGGTCAGCACCCTGAAGAATTTGCGCAGCATCAAAGGCCCACGCTTCCTGCATGTGGTCACCCGCAAAGGCAAGGGCTATGCCCCCGCCGAACTTGATCCGGTTGCCTATCATGGCGTGGGCGTGTTCGATCCGAGCAAGGATCATCTGCCCAAGGCAAAACCCGGTAGCCCTTCCTACACCGAAGTGTTCAGCCAATGGCTGTGCGACATGGCGGCACTGGAACCCAAGCTATTGGGCATCACCCCGGCCATGCGCGAAGGTTCTGGCCTAGTGAAGTTCTCCGAACAGTACCCAACCCGCTATTTTGACGTGGGCATTGCCGAACAACACGCGGTCACCGTTGCTGCCGGTCAGGCTTGCGAGGGCTACCTCCCCGTGGTGGCGATTTACTCCACCTTCCTGCAACGGGCTTACGACCAATTGATCCATGATGTGGCCTTGCAGAATCTGAATATACTGTTCGCCATTGACCGTGGCGGCTTGGTCGGGCCGGACGGCCCGACCCATGCCGGCAGCTTCGACTACAGTTACATGCGCTGCATCCCCAACCTAGTCATCATGGCCCCCGCCGACGAAAACGAATGCCGACAAATGCTCTACACCGGCTTCAAATATAAAGGACCGGCTTCCGTGCGCTACCCGCGTGGCAAGGGTCCGGGAGTTGATCTTGTCGAAGAAATGTCTGAACTGCCCATAGGCAAAGGCGAAATCAAACGCACGGGTAAAAGCATTGCGATACTGGCATTCGGCAGCATGGTTGAACCGGCCTTGGTGGCAGGTGAGAAATTCAATGCCACCGTGGTCAACATGCGCTTCGTCAAACCATTGGACGAAGCACTGATCTTGAAACTGGCCGAAACCCATGATTGTCTCGTCACCGTCGAGGAAAACGTCGTGATGGGCGGTGCGGGTTCCGGGGTCAACGAGTTCCTGATCGCACAAGGTCAATTACCGCCCATGCTGAACTTGGGTCTGCCTGATCGTTTCATCGCCCAAGGCAGTCGCGAGGAATGTTTGAGTGCTTGTGGATTGGATGTTGACGGCATCAGCGCCTCCATACAAGCCTTTCTGGATCGCCAGCCTCACGCCAAACCCGCGCTAAAACATGCCAAAGCCGGAGGCAAGCACTAAAATGGAGCGGCTTAGGTCCAAGATACGCGACATACCCGACTTTCCCAAACCGGGCATCGTATTCAAGGACATCACGCCTCTACTGCGTGACCCCGCCACCTTGATGTTGGCCGTCCATCAACTGCTGCATCCCTTTTTGGGTGAAGCAATTACCGCAGTGGCCGGCGTTGAAGCGCGGGGTTTCATCTTTGGCTCCTTAGTGGCCCATGAACTGGGCCTCGGCTTCGTGCCACTGCGCAAACCCGGCAAACTCCCCTACGATGTCCGCTCGGTCGATTATGACTTGGAATACGGCTCCGCCGCGTTGGAAGTCCATCTCGACGCGGTGGGTAAGGGCGACCGCGTACTCATCATTGACGACCTACTCGCCACCGGCGGAACCGCCAAAGCCAGTTGCGAGCTAGTGGAAAGCCTAGGCGCGGAAGTCGCCGCCTTGGCCTTCGTCGTCGAACTGGATTTCTTAAATGGGCGGGAGAAGCTCGCGCCCTACCCCATCCATTCTTTGCTGCACTATTGACAGTTTGGAGCGCCAAAGCTTGCTTTGGCTCTCAAGGCGAGCCTTCCCTACCCCCCTATAAAACCTAGCGTTCGTAGTCCCGCCTTTAGGCGGCAAACTAACCAAAAAGAACCGGCTGAAGCCGGGACTACAAACGGTTTTGACTGAATGGCAAAACGCTGAGCGCGGGAACGATCAAAAGTGCCCTTAAGCCTGATTGCCCTTGCGCTGCTTGGCAAAGGCCATCAAGCCCAAGCCCAAGCCTAACAAGCCGAAGCTGGCCGGCTCGGGGACGCTGGTCTCACTCACCTGAATCGTCACTCGCAACGGAGTGTTGCCGGGGGTAATCCATGAACCAATGTATAAATTAAAGCCTTGCAGCAAAGAGAAACCATCGCCAGTGACCGGGGTGCTTCCCCCCGCATTCCAATTCAAACTTCCGCCCACCCCAACCCCGGAAGCCCCGGATAACACCAAGGCATAGCCGGTGTTGGCGGCGAGACTGTAGCTGCCTAAGGCCCCGAGCGTCGTGTACTCCATCAATGCGTCCGAAAACCCCGCAATCGTTCCCGTCGATAAAATGGTTTGGGCCAAACTGGTTCCGGTGGGGAAATAACTGGGTGAACCGCCCACGGCATACAAATCGGCATTGAAAGTAAAGCTTTGAGGCTGAGAGCTACTGTTTCTGAGGTCAAATTTGAGGCTGGTGAACTGATAAGGTCCGCCGGGTCCGGTTTGAAAAGACAATCCGGATTGATCAAACTCAATCGATCCTTGGGTGGTTCTACTACCCTGAATGGTGTCGATGGCAGTGGCAAAACTGGGGTTGGCATGGGCGAGGCTGAGTGCTGCGAGGAGCAAGGAGATTTTTAATTTAGGTGTCATTATTTGTATCTCTTTGGCTGGTTAATATAGGCCAAGGTAGTGCGGCTACCTTAACCTCGCTGCGAGCCTAATAGAAAGCACTCTGACTACTTAGTTTCAGCATCGGTAGGGGAATTTTAAGGGTTCGCAATTATATGAGTCAAGCCTTACATTGTTCGGCAAGCACTTGAAAAAATAGCCAGCGTAGCCCGGATGTAGCCGCTTTGCGGCGTAATCCGGGGTGGTCATGGTAGAAAACCCGTATTCCGCTTCGCCCTTCGACTTCGCCCAAGATTGGCTTCATACAGGCTACACTTCTATCCTTTTAATGGATTATTCGGGTCCATGGGATGAGTGATAAATTTCAACATTCCCACAGGACCCCGATAGGGACTAGAGGACAATGATCGTGACGGTGTCCGACCAAGCCCCTGCGCCGAGACTGCCGATCCCCCGCAGCCGCAGGGAAACTTTCTGCCCCGGTGTCAAGCCGGTGACATCCATGTGCGACGCATGGGTGTAGATGGAATATTGCCGCCAATTTGCTTCCACCGTCGGGTCGCCTTCGCAGATTTGCAGTTCATAACTCCCCGCACCCGCCAATCGAGCCGCATGGCAGACCAAGGTGCCAGACAAACCATGCTTGGCACCGAAATTCTCGGGCGCGTCTAACGGATCATGGTTGACGACGGTGGTTGACTTGGGTTGCTTGACATCAAAACCTGTGGTTTTCAGAATGTCGGCATTGCCCTTGGCAACCAGTTCGAGATAAGGGGCCAAATCCAGCAATAGTTCGACCAACATTTCCCTAGCCCTATCCCGCTCTATGATTTTGAAGCTATCCCGGCTCAGTGCGACTTGCACGCCGGCTTGGTAATTGGAATTAGCATTGCATAGCTCTTCAAAGGTAGGCGTAGGCGCGGGCCAAGGTCTAGGATAATGGGGATTGTTGCCCAATGAAGCAACAATATTCCCCACCTTGAGCAATAAGTCTGCATCTTTGTAATGTGAAAAATCAACACGTAAATGAGGTCTCATGACTGCATCTCCTTTTGGTTAATAGGCAAAAAGAAGTATAGTCACTCTGCTAACCGATGACCAAAAAAAGCGGGCTTTGATGAAAATATTTTTGCCCGTTCCCAAGCGACGGGTTTAATGCCTGTCAAAGCAAGCTTTGACGCTCCAGTCCTAGTGCTTGGCCTGTCAAAGCAAGCTTTGACGCTCCAGTCCTAGTTGTGTAGCCCGGATGTAGCCGCTTTGCGGCGTAATCCGGGAGGGTCGTGGCTTAGGAACCCGTTAACATCGTGGTCACTATTTCCGCTCCAGAGGCATTGAACTCCGGCTTGGAGGCATCGACCTCCGGCTAGGAAATGACGACAACCCGCTAGGAGGCATCGACAACCTGCTAGGAGGCATCGACATCCTGCTAGGAGATGACGACAACCCGCTAGGAGGCATCGACAACCTGCTAGGAGGCATCGACATCCTGCTAGGAGATGACGACAACCTGCTAGGAGGCATCGACAACCTGCTAGGAGATGACGACATCCTGCTAGGAGGCATCGACAACCTGCTAGGAGGCATCGACATCCTGCTAGGAGGCATCGACAACCTGCTAGGAGATGACGACAACCTGCTAGGAGGCATCGACATCCTGCTAGGAGATGACGACAACCTGCTAGGAGGCATCGACAACCTGCTAGGAGGCATCGACAACCTGCTAGGAGATGACGACAACCCGCTTGGAGATGTCGACCTCCGGCTTGGTGATTGCGATTTCTGCGCTCGGCTAAAGAAGAATGAGCTAGCCCTTCATTGGCTCTTACCGTAGGGTGGGCTAAGCGCACACACCGGGAACCTTGACCTCACTCGTTGCTTTCCGTGCGCCATAGCCCACCCAACCGGCTGCGGATTGGCAACGGTGGGCTACGGTGCGCTCCAAGCTTAGCGATAAACGGAAGGTTTTTTGAAATGCGCACCTAGCCCACCCTACGATTTCGCCAAAATGAGAGTTGCTGAACTCCCTGTGGCATAATATCGCTATCGATAGAATCAGTCATCCTCCAAAGCCAAGGGAGCATTCAACAACATGGCGGCAAAGATATTCATCAGCTATGCCCATGCCGACAACCTACCCTATGAAAAAGGGGCTAAAGGTTGGGTGACCAATTTCGTCGAGAAGCTGCAAAACGCGATTGGCATGAAAGAGGGCGGCAGAGGGGTCGAATGTTGGATGGATCACCGGCTGGAACCCCATCGTGCTGTGGATGATGAGTTGCGTAAGTGTATTTTGGAAAGCAAATGCATCCTCGCTTTTATGTCGCCTAACTATTTGGAATCGAAGTGGTGCGGAAAGGAAATGAACACATTCGTCGAATTGGTGGGTGGCGGGAAGGCCAATGACCGTGTGTTTCTGGTAGAACTCCAACCGACGGATCGGGAGAAATGGCATCCCGGCATTCATGAAATTTCCGAGGTCAAGTTCTGGTCAAGTAGCCTAGAAAAACCCTCCCACAAACCATTGGGTTGGCCTGTTCCCAAGCTCACGGCGGATGATAAATATTGGGACGAACTCAACAGCTTGGCCGAAAGTCTTGCCAATCAGATTAAGGCTTTGCCAGAAGCTCCGAAAGAATCGCTAAAGGAAGAGCCAAGTGCTGAGAGACCTCCATCGTCAGATTCTGCCTCAAGTAAAGTGGTTTGGATGGGTGACCCCAATGATGATGTGCTGGAACAATGGGAAACCCTAGCCACACTCTTACAAAACCATCATCATCATCATCTGGTTTTACCTAAATTTACCGGCGCCTATCCCAATCACGACGAAACCCTTTACCGCCAATCCCTGAGCGCAGACCTTGCAAAAGCCGATTTGCTCATTCAATTGCTCGGCAATCTAGCCGGAAAAAAGCCGTCCTGGGCCAACACTCGTTTTGTTCAACTTCAGGCCGAGGCGGCAAAATCCGAGGCAGAGCGCCGCAAACTTTCCCTGCTGAGTTGGCGTGACCCAGATATCGATTTGGATAAAATCCAGGACGCTGGATTGAAGGAACTGCTAACTGCGGCCACGGCATTGAATTTCGATGAGTTTTGTCGGCAGATCATAGAACAGTTATCACCCAAACCCGCGCAATCCTCTGCATTAGGCAGTCTCAGTGTAGTCATCAATGCCGACGAACCAGATCGTGAATTGGGAAGACAGATTCAGGACATTCTGGTGGACGATTTGGCAGTCAATGCCACTTTGGCGGCAGAGCCAATGCCTACGCAAAAACCTGATGAATATTTTGGACACATGAAACGGCAATTGGAGTGTAGTCAAGGTGTCTTGATCGTCTATGGCAAAGCCCCACCCAGTTGGGTGCAATCTCAAAATGCCGATGCGACAAGAATATTGTTATCACGCAAAGGCATCTGGGGTGCATTGCTAGATGGACCGCCAGAAAAAAAACTTGATCACGGAATAAAGAGTCGCAATTTAATGGTGCTGGACTGCCGATTGGGTCTGAGCCGCGATCCCCTTGAGCGCTTCATAGACACCTTGAGGAAAGGGGGCTAATCATGTATGAGATTCGCCCTGTCGCCTCACCCTATCCGGGTCTTAGGCCATTCGAGCCGCATGAAAGTGTGATTTTTTTTGGCCGCGACGGTCATCGCAACCGCCTGTTGGAAATCCTACAACGAGAGCACTTCCTCGCCGTCATCGGGCCTTCCGGTTGCGGCAAGTCCAGCCTCGTGCGGGCTGGGCTGCTGCCCGGTTTGGCTTCCGGCGCATTAGGCACGGGTAGCCACTGGCGGCTTGCGCTGCTGCGGCCCGGCGGTCAACCGATGCTGTCCTTGGCTCAGGCTCTACTCGGCCCTTATGCCTTAGGCTCTGAGTTAGTGGGGAAGGATCGGATGCCCAAAGATGCCGAGGATGTCACCGTCGAAGTGGCCCTGATTGCCGCTGAACTGCGCCGGGGTTGGCAAGGCTTGGCTGGTTTGGTGCAAACCGCAACGACTCGACTAGCGGAAACTGCCGAGCCGTTTAATTTGCTAGTGTTGGTTGACCAGTTTGAAGAAATCTTTACTTATGTGAAAACAGGAGTCGGCACGGATACTGAAGCCGAAACCTTCGTCAATTTATTGCTGGCGGCACGCACCCATCCCGAAGCCCGTATTTATGTGGCATTGACCATGCGCACCGACTTCTTAGGGCAGTGCGTCGATTTTGAGGAATTGCCGGAAGCCATCAACCGCGCCCAATATTTGACCCCACGTCTGAACCGGAAAGAATTGGGCCTAGCCATCACGGGACCGGCCCAAGTATTTGGCGGGGAAGTGGAAACCGGGCTGGCGAATGAGCTGATCAAAAGCATCCACCAAAACTCCGACCAATTGCCCATCTTGCAACATGCCTTGGCGCGGATGTGGCGGGAGGCGGAACGAGTCAATAAGGAAAGCCCGCTGATTGACGCGAACATCGCCAATTCCGACAAGGTAGGCGGGGTAAAAGGGGCGCTGAACCGCCATGCCAACGAGGTGTTGGAATCGCTGACACCCGACCAACAAGCACTTGCAGAGAAATTATTCCGTGCCATCACCGAGCCACATAAAAGCGGGGGTCAGGATGTCCGGCGTCCCCAGACCCTAGCCGCCATCGCTGCTTGGGCAGGCGTGTCGGCAGAGAGCCTAAAGCCCGTGATCGAGGCGTTTGCCGAGCCGGAAGTCAGCTTTCTGAGTTATGGTAACGAGTTGAAGGACAACAGCGTGATCGACCTGACCCATGAGGCATTGATCCGTCAGTGGGAGACATTAACAGCTTGGGTGGCGGATGAATTCCGGCGTGGCGAAGGCTATAAGCGTGTGTTGCAACGGGCCATTGAATATCAGCTAGACATCAACGGACTTTTGACTGGCGGAGATTTGGCTAGGGCGATGGAATGGTGGAATCCTCAAGATAATGTAGAAGTAGGCCGGAATAAGACCGCCCCGGCGGGCGTTTCCGGCGAATTGCCAGACCAAATGCTGGCGGGCGTTTCCGGCGAATTGCCAGACCAAATGCCGGAAACGGTCGTTGCACGACCTTATTCCGGCCTACAACCAAACCTTAATTCGATCGTATTGCCGGGGCATGATGAATCTGTTAAGGCCATCGCATTGTGGCAACCCACCCCCCATTGGGCGCAGCGTTACAGCGAAAAAAAGGACCCAGAACTGATTGCAGAATTCGAGCGCGTCCGCCAATTCCTGATTGACAGCCGCGATGCCGAGCAGCGCCAGCGCGAAGCCGAACAAAAGCGAATTAAAGAACAGGCCGAAATCGAACAAAAACGGCTGGAAGAACAAGCTGAAGCAGAACGGCAGCGAGCCGAAATAGAACGTCAGTTGGCTAACGTTGAGAGACAACGCGCCGAACAGGAGCGACAATTGGCAGATGTCGAGCGGCAACGGGCTGATAAAGAGCGTCAATTGGCGGATGCAGCCCGCACCAGCGCAACCCGCGCCCAACGGATTGCCATGATTGCGGCAATGGTGGCTGTGCTGGCCTTCGGCTTGGCTGCTGCCGCCTATTTTTTCAAGCAACAAGCCCAAACCGCAAAACATGAGCGTACTGTCAGCCTGTTCGATTCCCAACTCACTCATGGCAGCTTATTAGCGAGGGTGGAGGATTATGCCGGGGCGCGTCAGGTGCTGGCCGAAAGTGCCACGTTGGATGCTGATATTGACCCATCACGCCTACATGCCCGCAACTTATTGGCGGGGTTTACCCAGATCATGGGGGGCCAAGCCGAGCAGATCTATACAGGGGCTGGAGCTGCCCTAGCAGGGGGCGCCAAGCTCAGCCCGGATGGCAAGCTGCTCGCCGCCGCCGGGGAGCGAGGAACCTTGGTATTGTTCGATGCAACGAGTGGGAAACTCTTGCGGCGCTTGCAAGGCCATGATCCGAAGGCGGGGGCAGTTGGTGCGGTGAACTCTGTTGTGTTCGATCCGCAAGGCCGTTGGCTGTTTAGCGGTGGAGAGGATGGCCGCATCATCCGTTGGTCTCTACCAAACGGGGAAAATTTGGGGGTATGGCAAGCACCGGAAAAAGTGCATAGCTTGGCCCTTAGCCCGGATGGGACGACGCTTGCCAGCGGTCTCAGTGGTGCGAGTAAACAGATCAGTCTGTGGAATGTTGCCGATGGCAAAATCATCCGAACCTTGGACGGACACACCAGTAGTATCGGCAGCCCCAACGGACTGGCATTTTCACCCGATGGCAAGCGGCTGGCCAGTGCCTCCTATGACGACACCGCTCGTTTGTGGGATTGGCAACAGGGCAAATCCTTGCTTACTTTGAAAGGTCATCAGAACTACGTAGATACGGTTGCCTTCAGCCCGGACGGCAAGCAACTGGCGACTGCCAGCGATGACCAGCAAATTATGCTCTGGGATATCAATACCGGTCATCTGCTTCGGTCATTGCAGGGGCACAAAAATAACGTCTTCAGTCTTGCTTTCAGTCTTGATGGCAGCCAACTGCTGTCAGCCTCCCGTGATAACACCTTGCGGCTTTGGGATGTCGCCAGCGGCATCACAATACGCATTTACCAAGGCCATCAGGCTGGACTTTGGTCAGTGGAAGTGCAGGATGGCACTATTTACACCGCCGCCAATGACGGCACGGTGCGCCGCTGGTCGCTGACTCAGCTTGAACAGTCACTGTGGCAGCTAGATGGAGTGCCTAAAGCGACCGCACTCTCGCCCGATGGCAAATTGCTTGCCGTGGGAATGAAGGATGGCAATCTACTGATTTTTAGCCTGCCTGACGGCGAAAAACTGCTTGATCAAAAGGATGCCCATGAAAAAGACGGAATCAAGCGCATTGCTTTCAATCACGATGGCACCCTGCTGGCGACGGCGGGGTTGGATGGCAAGGCCAAGTTGTGGCAAGTGCAAGCCGATGGCAAGCAGTTGACATTGTTGCACACTTTGGAAGGTCATACTGATGTAGTCCATGCCGTCGCCTTTTCCCCGGATAATCGCCAACTGGTCACCGCCGGCTATGATGGCAACATCGGCTTGTTTGATGTCGCCACTGGCAAGGGGCGATTGTTCCCCGCTCATAAAGATAAGGTATTAAGCGTAGCATTCAACCCGCAAGATGGAAGATTATTAAGTGCAGGAACGGATGGGCAGTTATTGTTCTGGGATTTGAATCAGGCCAATCCCGTCCCTGAAGCAATCGCCCAAGCCCAAGACAGACTGCTCTGGGCCAGCTTCAGCCGCGATGGTCGTCAAATTGCCGCCGTGGGTCGGGAAGCCGTCGTTTCCTTGTATGATCTTGCCAAACCCGGTATTAAGCAAGAACTGGTGGGGCATGAACAGACGGTCTACCGGGCTATCTACAGCCCCGACGGCCGTCAACTCGCCACGGTCAGTTGGGACATGACCGTCCGGCTTTGGGATTTAGACAGCCAAAGCTTGCTGTTCACGCTGCGTTTGCCTACAGAACTCAATGATGGCCCCCCGCTATGGGATTTCGACTTCCGCTGCGCCAACGGCGAATGTTGGATCGCCGTACCGCTGGTGGTAGGCCGCGTGGCAGTGTATCGGTTCCCTTACGATCATCTGCCCAAGAACTTCGCCACCACTGCCGATAAGCCGGGAAAGCCATGAGATTACTCGTTCCCAAGCTCAAGCTCTCATCGTAATCCACAAGTGGTTGAAGCCCGTCATTCCGGCATGGACTGCCGGAATCCAGTCACAGGGAGGTGAAGCTGCGGGTTGGTGTGTAGCTTGAATCAAACACTGACATAACGACGAGTTACCGTCCATGGCCTGGATTACGGCATCCCTGCCGAAATGACGACTTTTCTGGCTTGGCTGAACTTGTGTATAACGACGAGAGCTCAAGCTTGGGAACGCGGCTTGGGAAGCTCCTGCTTCCTCCAAAATCCAAGCTGGAGCTTGCAAGATAAGGGTTCCCAAGCAGGAGCTTCAATTCCATTAAGTTAAGAAAAACCTCGTCGTTCCGGCATGGACCGCCGGAACCCAGGCTCCATGAACGGCGGGGCTTGGAGGCATCCCTGCAATCTGGATACCGGCGATCCCTGCCGGTATGACGGCTTAACTTAAGGGCTTTGAAGCAGGAGCTTGGGAACCAGCCTAAAGTGGTTGAAGCCCGTCATTCCGGCATGGACTGCCGGAATCCAGTGCCATGGACGGTAACTAGTCGGTTGTGCAAGTGCTTGATTGATGAGACTTGCCAAGCAATAATTTACGGTCTGTGGATACAAGGGCATCGGTCGTGACCCACAGCTTGCCATCCTTGGACGATGGATTCCGGCATCCCTGACCAGAATGACGGCTTACGCGCTAAAATGAGAATTGCTCCACCGGGACGGGTTTGCCAAACAGATAGCCTTGGCAAACCGGGCAACCTTGTTCGATTAAAAATTCCCGCTGTGCTGCTGTCTCCACGCCTTCGGCCACGATGTCCAAGCCCAGTTGCTTGGCCATGGCGATGATGGTGCGGACGATGATGGCATCGTTGGGGATGATGTCAATGTTGCGCACGAAAGACTGGTCGATCTTCAATTGATCGAACGGCAGTTGCGTCAAATAAGCCAGCGAGGAGTAGCCCGTACCAAAATCGTCTAGGGAAAGGCGTAACCCAGCCTGTTTCAGTGCGTACATTTTTTGCATCGCATCGTTGATGTCTGCCAGCACCACACTTTCGGTCAATTCCAGGATCAGCCGGTTTGGCTCGATTTGATAGTCTTGCAGCATCCTCATCACTCCCTCGACGAATTGTGGTTGGTGGAACTGGCGCACACTGATGTTGACCGCCAGTTGCAAACCCTGCCGTTCGGGTTCACTTTGCCAAGATCGCAGCAAGGCGCAGGAAGACTCCAACACCCAGTCGCCTATGGCGTGGATCAACCCGGTTTCCTCGGCCAGCGGTATGAAATCGGAAGGCATAACCAGCCCGCGCTCGGGGTGCTGCCAGCGCAACAGTGCTTCGAACGCGATGGCTTTATTCTCTGCGTTGACAGCGGCTTGAAAGTATAGCAGGAATTGGTTTTTGCCCAGTGCATAGCGTAGGTCATGGGTCATCGCGGCGCGAGAATTGATGACCGACTGCATTTCGTTGTCGAAAAACCGCAGCGTGTTGCGACCGGCGGCTTTGGCTTGATACAAGGCGATGTCGGCCTGTTTCAACAACTCCTCAACCGGGTTGGCTTGCCCGACGTACAGCGTGATGCCCATGCTTGCGCTGCAATGGTGTTCGTGACCGTCAAGAAGATACAGTTGATCCAGTGCGTCTAAGGTTTTCTTGCCTATCGTTTGAGTCTGCACTATCGCCTTGCTGGGATCGGCATCCAAATCCGTCAGCATCACCACAAACTCGTCCCCGCCCAGCCGGGCAACCGTGTCGCAGCGGCGCACACAGGCGGAAAGCCTTTGAGCCACCTCCAGCAGCAACAAATCCCCCATGTCATGGCCCAGCGTGTCGTTCAAGGTCTTGAAATTATCCAAGTCAATGAATAGCAGGGCTTGATGACGCCGACTGCGGTCGCTGGACGCGAGGTTTTGCCTGAGCCGATCCTGCAACAGTCTGCGGTTGGGCAACTGGGTTAATGGGTCGAAGAAAGCCAGTTGCTTGATTTCTTCCTCAAACCGCTTGCGTTCGGTAATATCCAAGCCTTGGGCGATGGTGGCAAGCGGGGTTTGCCCGTCCTCGGCAAACAAAGTGGCGGAATTCCACAACACGGTGCGCACCTCGCCGTTGCGCTGCAATATCTTGATTTCCACCGCCTTCCAATGTTCGCCAGTCACCGTCTTGCGGATCAAGGCCATCGAATCCTCCACCCATTCAGGCGGGAACAGCAGTTCCATCGACTGCCCCAACACCTCCGCCTCGCTAAGACCGGTCAGGGTTTCGAAGGCATGGTTGAACCGGGTGATGCGTAAATGCGCATCCCAGACGATGATGGGGGCGTTGGCATAATCCAGTAGGTTTTCCAGATAGGCGTTGGTTTCGCGCAATTTCGACTCGGCCTGCTTACGCTTTGTGATGTCCGAGTGAGTGCCTATCATGCGCAAAACCCGACCGTCCTCCGCGTGATTGACCGCCATGCCCCGGCCCAATATCCATTTGTAGCTGTCGTCCTTGCAACGCAAACGGTATTCGACCAAGTAATTGTCGATTTTGTGATTCAGATAGGCTTGCATCGTGGTGGCGACATAGTCTTGGTCGGCGGGATGGATGCGGTTTTTCCATTCGTCGTTCGAAGGCAGGATGTCATCCTCCGCATAACCCAGCATGGACTTCCACAGCTTCGAATAGGTAACTTCGTCAGTCTCGGCGTTCCAATCCCACACACCGTCCCCGCCGCCTTCAATGGCGAATTTCCAGCGGAATTCACTTTCCCGCAATTCCTGCTCCATGCGCTTGCGCTCTGTGATGTCGCGGCAGACACTGCAGGTGTATACTTGACCTTCAATCTCGACGAGGTTGACATGCACCTCCACCGGATAAGGTGGCCCATTGCGCGGGCGATGCAAGGTCTCAAACGTGAGCGAACCTGAACTTTTCAGCGTTTGCCAATGTTGCCGCCAACGTTCACGCTCAAACAGCGGGTCCATATCCAACACGGTCATAGTTAGCAGTTCCTCGCGGCTATAGCCCAGCTTCCGGCAGGCGGCCTCGTTGACATATTCAAAACCGCCGTCTGAATTGATATAGTAAACCTCGTCCACTGCCTGATCCATGCCAAAGCGAGCCAGTTGCAGCAACCGTTCGGTTTCTTTGCGCTTAGTGATGTCTTGGAACACCCCGTACAAACGCCCCCTGCCCTCGTTTCTCTGGTCAGTCCTAGCGATGATCCGTACCCAAAGCCGCTTGCCCTTGGCGGAGACAAACGGCACCTCCATGTCATAAGGGATGCCTTCCCGAACGGCTCGATTCAAAACTTTTCTGATTTTTGGCTTGACTTCGTCCGGGTAAAAGCCCATTGCCGTATCCAGACTGAGCCTGACATCCGGGCCGATCTCATGTATCCGCAGGGTTTCCTCGGTCAAGGCCAACTCGCCCGATGCCAAATCCAAGCTCCAGCCGCCCACTTTGGCAACCTGGCTCACTTCGCGTAGCATGGTTTCGCTAGTTTGCAAGGCTTGGGCGGCCAGCTTGCTTTCGGTAATGTCGATGATGACCCCATTCCACAAACTGTCCCCGTTGGGTAAAGGCACAGGGTTGGATTCCGCCTTCATCCAGCGCACTTCGTTATGCAGTATGAAACGACCATCCCAACTGAACCGATCCAGTGTTTGCCCGGCTCTGCGGTTGGTCTCGTCCAACAGCGGGCGGTCTTCCGGGTGGATAACACCGAACAAAGCCTCTGCATTCGCAAGTACGGCATAACGCTGCACTCCCATCAATTGGCATAGCTTTTGACTCACATACTCAACCCGATACCCGCCATCGGCACCGACGCGAATGGTGTAAATGCCGACTGGAATCCGCCGCGTCAGTTCCTCGTAACGCGCATTGCTTTCTTTAAGGGCGGATTCCATCAACCTTCGCTCGGAAATGTCCCTAACCACACTGATAATGCGGGGCGACCCGTGCAACTGGACAACCCGGGCCGATACGAGTCCGTATAACCGAGTACCGTCTTTTAGCCGGAAAATACATTCTTGGTTGTCGCAAAATCCATTGGCCTTGATTTCGTTGGTAAAGATTAAGCTTTCATCGGGGTTTTGCCACAAATGCAATGCCAGTATGGACTGTCCTATGGACTCCTCGCGCCGGTAGCCTGTCATCAAGGTAAAGCCCTCGTTGACATCTTCGATCACGCCGTCGCTCATGCGGGTGATGATCACCGTGTCGGGCCTTGCCTGAAACAATAGCTCGGCGTTGTCCTTGGCGGTCCGCATTTCGGCTTGTAGGCGTTGGTTGACCAAGATGATGAAGCCAAATGTCCATAAGGTCGAGTCAATCAACACGACCATGTAGACCAACATCCGGTTTAGGCTGGGTGTGAACATGCCGCCGGCATCAATCAACAAGAAATAAATGACGTTGGAGAAAAAGACAAAGGCATGAAACCTGAATACCCAAGCGAGAAAATTTGCCGCCGGTTTGATGCTTGGGATTTGTGGATGAGGGCGCGACAGACTGCGGGCGGTTGCAGCCGAAATGACGGCGATAGCGAAGGTCAAGTTAACCGTCCGCACGTAGTTATTGTCTTGCACGAGGATAAAATAGGCCGCAATCAGGGTGAATACGGCACAGAACAATGCCAGCCTTACCGGTTTTTCCCTCCGCCCGAGGAAGCGCAGCACACCGACGAAGATCAACTCCAAGCCGATGATGAAAAATGCGTTGTTCAGGACAATCGCCGTCGCACCGAGAACCGGGTGGTCGCGCAGATAATGAAAGACAAATGCGACGGCGGTGGCCAAAGCACCCGAGGCCCACCAACCCGACCCTTGATGGCTTCTGTCCAGCCGATATTGGACAAACAGCACAACCAACTGTAACAGGCTTGACACGCCCAGGACAGCGACAATGGTGTGAATGTCAATCATCTTGATCGTTCCCACGCTCCGGCTTAGTGGCGCACATTTGGATGTTGTTTGGACCCATAAAATGTTAAATTTTAACATAAATGTTTGTAGTCCCAGCTTCAGCCGGTTCTTTCAGGTCACTGCGGCCTTTAGGCGAGACTACGACCGCTAACTAAATGGCAGTGATGCCCGAGCTTGGGAACCTGCTTAAAGTTGCCAGTTTTCTAGCATAATGGGAGCGTCAAAGCTTGCTTTGACAAGCATTGGAAAGACGAAGAATGCCTCGCCTGTTAAAGTAAGCTTTGTCAAAGCAAGCTTTGACGCTCCAATTCTAGGCTTCGCCTGCCAAAGCAAGCTTTGACGCTCCAATTTTAGGCCATCAGTTACATAAGCTAAGTTCAATACTGGAAGCAATAAAAGCACTATGAATTGGATAATTATGCGGTGTGATCCGCTCAACCGCCTTTCCGTTCTAGGCGGGCTAATATTCCTACTCTATTGGTTCATGGGCTTATCATCAGCCCATGCCGGAACCCTTCTGCTGCAAGAAAACCGCCCCTATTCGATTTCTGGCGCTCTTGAAATTCTCCGTGATTCCTCCAGTCGTTTAAGCTTGCGGGACATACTGACATCCGATCTTCTGTCGAAAGGGTTTGAACCCATTCCGGGGTTCCTTAACAAAAGCTATACCTCTGACACCCTCTGGGTTCGTTTCGACCTACAACGGACCGATGCTTTTCCGACTGAAAGCTTTTTGATGCTTGGCCCTCCCCCCTTGGACTTTGTGACGATCTATGTCCAAACCGGGGATGATGCGAATAATCCGGCAGCCTATACCGAATTTCAATTAGGGGACCATCTCCCGACTCTCCAGCGCCCGATTATTCATCTAAACTTTGTTGTTCCATTAAACTTGCCAATTGAGCGCACTCGCCGGGTTTATATCAGGCTAAAAACCACTAGCGTCATGAACCTGACCGGGGAGATACTTCCGCTTAAGGATTTCATCAGTCAAACCACCCGACTAAACCTGATGCATGAGGGATGGTTTGCCATTGCCATTTTTGTCGGCTTGATTAGCCTTCGCCTGTATTGGCGGTTGCGCGATCCGCTTTATGCATATTATGGCTTATACATTTTAGTATTAATCGCCAGCCGCGCCAGCGCATCCGGTATGTTAGCCATGCTATGGCCGCAACAGGCGCATTATTTCGCAGATATTACCCAGAATGTAGGCATCTGCTTGACCTTCTTATTCATTATTCTATTTGGCATCAAATTGTTCGGCGACATTGCTAAAAGATGGGAATATCATTTTCTTAAATTAGCATTGCTGCTATCGATTGTGGCAATTCTATGCATTCCGTTTATCAGTTGGGGAACTATCTTTCGAACCATATTGCTCGTTATAATTCCGCTTTTTTGTTTATTCAGTTGGTTGAGCTTGCGTTTGGCAAAGCGGGGTGAAGGCGGCGGATGGCTGTATTTTTTTTCGTTCTTTGTCTACAGCATTGCCAGCATAATCACATTGATGCGATTATCTGGCATTCTTTCAATTGCTTGGTGGAATGCGAACATCACGCAAATTGGCCTCGTTTGCCATTTAATCTTATTGGCCTTAGCCTTGATCGAGCGCCTGTATTCCATAGAACAAAAGGCATTGTCGGCGGAGCGCAATGCCAAGCAGAATGCCATCAACATGGCGGCTGAAATGACTGTCGAACTGCGTGAAAACCAAGAGGAATTAAAGAAGGCACTGGAACGGCAAGTCCGCTTCGTCTCCATGGTTTCCCATGAATATCGAACACCCTTGGCGATTATCCAAGGCAACCTCGATTTGATTTCGGTGTTTCATGATGATCCAGAAGGCAATTTGTCATTTGCTGTCGGCAAGATGCAACGCGCCGTGACTAGGCTGGTGGAGGTGTTGGAGATTTCCTTGGGTAAAGTGCGCATGGCAGAAGAAACCATGACCGTTCAAAAGGAAGCTTTGCTCTTATCCCCTTTTGTTGCAGAAATCATGGTGCAAGCGGCTGATTTCTGGACTGACCGGCAGTATGTCCTGTCGAATAAAATCGATGAAAATCTTAATATTAATGCTGACTCTAGGCTGATGAAGACAGCCCTGTTGAATTTACTGGATAATGCTGTGAAATATTCCCAGAAAGGCTCGACCGTAGAGGTGTTGCTTCATGTAATTGATGAAGCTGTCGAAATCAGCGTGATCGACCAAGGCAGGGGCATTCCCGTAGATGAAAGGAAGCGGGTATTGGAAAAATATTATCGTTGCCGAGGGATAGGCAAAATCAGTGGCGCGGGATTGGGTTTGTATTTGGTTGCGCGGATAGTCGAGGAACATCTAGGGCAGATCACTATTACCGAAGGCATCACGGGAGGCACGAAAGTGAGCATTCAGTTACCGATCAGCAATTCTCATTATGAGGCAAAGCGTTGATGTATAACCCGTCATTCCTGCCGGGAAGCAGGAATCCAGTCACAGGGACGTGATACTAGGATGTGCCAGTCACGTTTAATCAGACACTTAT
>CAIOOA010000061.1 GCA_903859815.1 uncultured Methylococcaceae bacterium
CCGATCTTGGGGAGCGAGCCTAGGTAATGATGCGCCTGCATCAAGGCCAGGAAACGAGGCTCTTCGTCGCCTAGGACGAGATGAAGTTGAAGGGCTTTCAGGTTCAACAGGGGCTTCCCCGACGCTGTTTCAGAAAAGCCTATTATAAAGCATTCCGGGTGGAATGTCCAGAAATCAAAGCAAAGCCATGGCAAAATTTAAGTTTGCTTGTAGAACAAATTTACCGTGAGCACCTAAGTAATCAGTATTGACAAGAATCTAGGGCTGCGAGTATAATAATCGGTTGAGAATTGATGGGTTACGGGTTAGGGGAGGGGGTTGTAACCCGGCGAGTCTAATTCGATTTGCGCGGGGCTGGTCCTGCGACAAGCCGAAGCAGCGGTGGCTGAATCTGCTGCGCTAGGAATGACGGGGCCTATAAGTGCCGTTCCATCTGTGTTCAAGGAAATCACCTAGGCTTGCGCCATTCCCATTAATACTTTTTTTTGGGAGCACTAGCTATGAAGAACTTCAAACTATCAATGATATTTTTACTACTGGCAAGCAGTAGCGTCGCCAATGCCGCTGGTGGCAAAGGCATGACTTGGGGCCTAGGAGGTAGCCATGACGCAACCTTGGGGATCGATATGGTCGGCTGTAGCGGCGTCCCCGCTTTGCCGACAGTGGGCGGAGGCTGTGACCCTTATATGGGCGACACCAGTTGCAAGGTCGCCCTCCCCCTGTTGTGCGTCAAAGTGGACTATTCGCCCCGTCCCAACTATGCGGTGTATGCGACAGGGGGCAGCACGATGCCATCTGCCTATTACCAGGGTTGGTTGGGTGGTCATATGGCCGTCACCGCTCCGGTATTCGGAACGAACTTGAGGACCGCGACGACCGGGGATGATCTGTGCAAGAATGAGTTTGGCGAAGGTTGGCGGATGGCGGAACACCACGACGGTAAGTGGATCAATGGGATGACCAAGAACGTCTATTACGGAGATGTCACGAATTGGAAATCCACAAGTCCGTGGCCGGGGGCCGCCGTGCAAAGCGGCGCGTGGGCGTTCTATGCTTACGGGAATTTGCCGAGGACTCCCACCACTCGATTCTGGGTCAAGGCGAATGACCAGCCAAGTGGTTGTTGGAATCCGTAATGGAATTGGGCGGGTTGGTTTTTTTGCCAACCCGCTGTTCAAGCCATGGCGAGAAAAAACCCTGTTCGCTTAACCGAACGTGGATGGCTGGTTCCCAGGCTTTCATCTTGGGAACCAGCCGCAAAATGGATTATGCTTGAACCTCCATGCCTCTTAGTTCACTGATGTAAAGGAGCGTCAAAGCTTTCTTTGACAAGAGAACTGCAAATGCCAGCCTGTTTCGCTTGTCAAAGCGAGCTTCGCCTGTCAAATCAAGCTTCGCCTGTCAAATCAAGCTTTGCTTGTCAAAGCAAGCTTTGACGCTCCAATCCAAGTACACTGCGAAACATCAGTTAGTTCATACAAAAACGATGAATAACTCATCTACGACCCTGTGCAATTGCATTTTGCAAATTTATTTGCAAAATGCAATGCATTTTAAAATTAAGCCGCATCGAACCCCATCTCATTTTTCGGGGATATCATCTGCCAGCCATCCTGCAATAGCAAAGTTTCGAAGAAAAAAATTACTTCTGGATTTTTCATTCCTAGACCAAAAACTTATCGATTTGATAGAATTGCGATGGAGGAAATCTGAAATCAATTGTTTACAAACGCCCGTCCTGGATATCCTTGCAGAAAGTACAAACTTCACAGCCAATAGTTCACGTCATTGGCCGTGAAAACTTTAATTCTTGGCACACCCATTGCATCTCTTAACACATGCAACTGCAAGGGTCGGTTTGGAGCGAAAAGCAGATTGCAGAGAGTTTTCAGTGTGGTAATTTTTCTAATCTACTTTATAAGAGGTCTACAACATGAATAATCGTAAAATAGCATTCGGTGCATCCATCGCGCTGGCTCTCTCAATGCTATCGGTTCCCGCACACGCAACCTTGGTCAACCTAGTTCAGAACGGTGATTTTGAAGTAGCGACTGGAAACGGGATGATTGACTATAATACATCGGTCGACGGCTGGAGCAACACGAAGGTATCTGGCGGGAACGGAACTCAATATGGCTACAATTTTCTTTACGCACCCGGCACAGCGGACTCCACCGGCGCGGACGGCTGGGCCGGCAATGTGAAATTTTGGCCTACCGTGACTAACAGCCCGACTGGCGGCAACTTTATTGCTGGCGACGGTGCTTTCTACTCTGGCGGCATCTCACAGACCATCAGTGGTCTGACCCCCGGCCAGAAATACACTCTGAGCTTCGATTATGCGGCCGCCCAGCAATCTGGTTTTGATGGACCAAACTGGTCGAGTTGGACTGCCACTTTTGGCGGCGAATCCTTTCAAACTGCAACATTGAACAACCCTAGCCATGGCTTTACTGGCTGGGAGAATGCCTCATTCACCTTCACCGCAGACAGCAACAGCCAACTGCTAACCTTCTTGGCATCCGGCGGGCCAAATGGAGTTCCCCCGTTCGCCTTGTTGGACGGCGTGACCCTAGCCCCGGTTCCAGAGCCTGAAGAATGGGCGATGATGTTGGTTGGCGCCGGTTTGGTCAGCTTCCAAGTCAAGCGCAAGCAAGCCAAGGCCAACAAGGCTTGATCTTAGCTTTCAGTCGATAATTTTTTATCACAAATTGTTTTGTCATTTTAGGGATGCCGGATAACCGGCATCCCTTTTTTTATGAGCATTCTCGCCCGGTGAATCTATTGATCGCGGGTTTCGTAGTCGAATCCTCCAATATACTTGAACATGAAGTTATAGATTAGGCAACCCGCTACGGTCATGATGTAACCCGTGACTAGATAGAAAAGCGGGAAAAGCAAAGTGAGGAATGCCGACGGTTTGGGGATAGGGTTGCCTTGCGCGTCAAAGCCGGCTGGGATAAAGGAAAATAGGATGGCTATGGGCAACACGAAAAGTAGCGAAGTTAGTGCGATGAGTATCCCAAAAACTTTGGCGTTTTGATGCGGTGACAAGCGTGTAATTTGTATTTTCATGATGATCTCTTTAATAATGATGGCTGCTGTCTAAGGCTTTAATGGAAAGTGAGTGCCATGTTCCATCCGGGTGGGCTAAGTCACACCCAGCTAGAATCGTCTCCGCTGTCTTGATCGTCGTCGTCCGGTAGGAAATTGCCCGAATCATTGGAAAAAGGCCAGTCATCATTGCCCGCCAAACCATTGTCATTGGGCGAGTCGTAATAATTGTTGATGATGGTTTGTTCCACCGGTTCGTGATTGGCGTCGCCCCAGATGGAAGGACTGGATGAATGATGCCCCAACAGATTTTCAATGCCTTGAAATAAAAAGTCCCCAGCGACCACGCCTGCCGCTGTGCTTGCCACATTGCCGAGGAAACTGCCTCCACCGCCACTTAGCCAAGAATTGGAGGGGAGTGGGGCAGGGGCTGAGCGGGGAATTTGATAAGAGCCCGCACCCGGCACACCGTCACTCGATCCACCCAAGCTCTGCGCCCACGGGTTGCCCCCGCCTAGGAAGCCGCTGTTGCGCCCGCCTGCCTGTCCGCTTTGCAATTCAGCAATTTTGGATTTGGCTACGTTAAGCGCCTGTTCCACCAACATGGCCCTTTGCACCAGCAAATAAGCCGCGTCCGGTTGCTTGGCAACGGTTTCGCGTATGAGCCTGTCCGCTTCCGCATCCTTGACGACCGAGCCAACCTCCTTCAGTTGATTGAGAAACAGGGTCAGTTGATCGCGCTCTTGTGGGTTCATGTTTACCTCTTTTGTGTTGAAAACGGTTTGTTGGATGTAAGTTGAATATCTTATGGAGCGTCAAAGCTTGCTTTGACAAAAAGCTTGCTTTGTCAGAAGTTTGCTTTGACAAAAAGCTCGCTTTGTCAGGAGAAGCAGGCTTTACATGACCAATGATCTTATCAAAGCAAGCTTTGATGCTCCCGTTATGATCTTGTCAAAGCAAGCTTTGACGCTCCCGATATGCTGAAAATAGGCAAGCAATGCATCCGTGCGTAACAGTCGTTAATTATTGGGTTGTGGTGGATTAAGTCAAGTGGGCTTGAACCCAAAATGATTTGGCATTATAATTATTAGATGTTTCGGGTCGTTAGCTCAGTCGGTAGAGCACCGCACTTTTAATGCGATGGTCCCGCGTTCGAGTCGCGGACGACCCACCATAAAATCAAAGCCTTGCATGAAAATGCAAGGCTTTTTTTTTGACAGTGCCGGTTTAGTGCCGTTGTGAATTTTGGTGTTCTGTTGCGGCATTTAACAAAATTTTCAGTGTTAGCGTTCGTAGTCCCCTGTTTAGGCGAAAAACTAACCGGAAAGAACCGGCTGAAGCCGGGACTACCAACGGTTTTGACAGGTGCAAAATCCTTAACTGAGTTTTTGACGGGTTGGAGGGTTTGGAAAGATGCGTAATGAGTTAATCATTGTTTGCATTGTTCCCAAGGCCAGTTGGCGGGTTAAGGGTGCGCATCAATATCAATCCTAGCGCCAAGTCTGTTGGTATGCGTACCTAACCCGCCCTACCCAAAAAAATCGCGAGCAGGGAAGCACATAAAAAACAGAGAAGAGCAGAGTTAAGCCAGAGATCAGATACTACAAGCATGGGGACACCACAATGCGGAACCCGAAGAGGTTGACGCGGCTGTCGGAACCGGCGTCGTAGCGGAAGGCACAGCGGACGAAGTCCTGACTGTAGCCGAACGCGCCGCCGCGCAACACCCTCGGCCCTTCGGCATCTAGGTTTTCCCTGTGTTGGCGCTCTTTGCCCGGTTTGGGGTAGGGATAATCACCCCGCACACTACGAGTCCATTCCCAAACATTGCCGGACAGGTCTTCAATGCCAAACGGGCTGACCCCAGCAGGGAAACATCCCACTGCCGAAGTTTCATTGATGCCATTATTGCCATAGTTGGCCTTTTGTGGGTCGGGTTCGTTGCCCCAAGGGTAGCGGTGACCGTCAGACCCCCTTGCAGCATATTCCCACTCCGCCTCCGAAGGCAGGGTGACATGGAGAGTTCCCTCCGCCAAGCCTTGCCAGAATCCCACCTCGATCTGATCAGGCTCTCCTGATTTCAGTTGCATCAAGCGTTGCGGGGCGATTGCCATCAAACGCTCATTCAACCATTGGCAATAGGCGATGGCATCCCGCCAAAAGACAAAGACCGCAGGATGATTGGCGATGCCTTGCAAGCTCCTATCTTGTGGTGAATGATTGCTGGCTTGAACAAAACTTACAAACTGTTCCACCGTGACTGGCCAGCGAGCCATGAAAAATTTCTTCAATTTTACAAGATGCGGCGGCGATTCACTGTCTCTAGCCATATCATCCTTAGCCTTGTCGCTGCCCATCATGAACACCCCTGCGGGGATGGGTCGGAAACCAAGCAGTGGCTCGGCGGGCAGATGCCAATGTTCCGGGTCAAAGCGCGGGTCGCCTAATTTTCCCAACAAAGTCCCCGCCTCGGCCCGTTCCACCGCTTGCAAATGGCCTTCTGAGATGAAGCGGACTAGCCATCCTTGCACCCGCTCGTAAACAGCTTGCAAGGCTTCGTCCTGAGCCAGCTTGTCCTTGACGTTTTGCTCCACCAGCGCGAGTCCTGCCAGCACCGCCATGCGCCAATGGCTGTCACTCGGTTTGGCTATCTTGTCGGCGTCGCGGGGAACCAAGGAATTGATCATGTCCGCCAGATTGCCTTCGCCCGCCGCTCCCACGCCCAACAGGAAAACCTCCCGCCACCACAGGGTGTCCTGTTCCGCCAATTCGCGGAATCGCTTGGGGAAACCGCTGCGGCGGCAAAGATGGGACGCCGCCAGGTATTCTTGGAAGGAACGGTGCGGGAAGGCATAAGGCCCACGCTCGGCACGGGCAATCAACAATCCCGCTTGGGTGTCGAGATAGTCCAGCAGGGCTTTGGATTTGAACGGGCTGCGCTCATCGTCCAGCAAGGGGCGAAACGCGGTCAGCACTTCACCCTCGGTGATGTCGGCAACTGTATTGCCGCCTTCGCTGCGCTGACGCTCATGCACCGTGTAAGCCAGTAGCTCCATCAGTTTGCGGATACTGCTCAAATCGCTGTCCAGCACTTGCATTATCGCTTCCTCCGCCACGATTTGACCTTCCGGCCCGCGTTCCAGTCGCCTACGCTGCCAAGAACCGAGCAGCAGTTCCACACTGTCGTCGTACAATTTGGCCCGGTCTTTCGGCAAGGTGCCACGGCTGGTGTGCAGCGTCGCCATCAGGGTCAGCAGCAACGGGCGCGAGGCCAGTTCGACCAGTTCGGGCCGTTGCGCCGCCGTTTGCAGGGATTGCGCCTTGTAGTCGGCATTGGCTGCACTCATGCCAATATAGCTTTGCATGGCCCGATACCAACCACTGATAAAGGCGTTGCGCTGATCTTTGTCAAACGAGACCAGTTTCAGCATCGGGAAACCGGGCAGCCGGTTAACGGGTTGGGCGTAGGCATAGGGCCGTGCCGTGACCAGAAACCGGCAGCCGGGCCAGTTGTCCACCAGTTGCCGCACCGACTCTAGCAGCGCCTTGCGGCGGCCCCCGCTTTCCGGCACTTCGTCCAGACCGTCCAGGAAAAACAATGCGCCGGTTTGCTGAATGCGGGTTTGCAGTCGATTGAACACTTCGTCAATCTGAGAGATTCCTAAGCGTTTAGATAAATCATCCCGCACCGCTTGCCATAGCAGCGCATCCGCCGCCTTGATCGAGCAGGGAAAATAGGCGGCGGCCACTTCGCGCAAGATTAGCCGGATAGGCAGCAGATGTTTGATAGTTGCGGGAATGTCGGCGCTGGCTTCGCCCCCCGCCGCCGCTTCCGCCAGACAGCCCGCCAAATAATTGACCAACACCGTCTTGCCCGAACCCGGCTCGCCCAACAGCACGGTACGACTTTCCTTGGCAAAGGCATCCAACACCGGCAAACGCTTTTCGTCCTCTTGGTCGGCTTGCAGTTGTTCCCGTTCGCTGCCGCGTCTGACGGCGTGCAGAAACTCGGCTTGTAAAAGAGGAAACACGGACGGTTCACTACCGCGTCTGACGGCTTGCAGGGGGACATAGATGTCGGGCAAGCGCACTTCTTGTCCGTCCATGAATTTGGAGTCGATGACTTCCAACGGCAAGCGGCGGCATTCTATCGCCAAATGACGGTAGTACCGGGCCAGTTTTTCGTCCAATACGGCGGTTGGGTCGGTTTTACCCATGATGATGTTGCCGTTTAGGTTTCCACCGATGGCAATACCGCCATGGCTTGCCGCCACAGCATGATTACCTTGGGCGATGGAACCCGAACCCGACAACGTGGCTTGATAGGATGGACTGATGCTTGGCGATGATTGGGCCTGTTCCCTTGCCCAATTGCCCAAGGCGGTGGAAACCTTGGAGGCCAGTTCTTCGGGTGTGGTGAAGGTGTCGCGGACAATTTCTTGGCCTAGCCGCTTTCTGAAATCTTGTTGGCGTTGCCACTGTTCGTCGGACTCCCGATAATAGCCGGGATAAAAAAAGTCTTCTTCCGACAGGAACACCAAACGCGAAACACCGGCATTGACTGCTTCTTGATATTCGCGGGCCGTATAAGAATCCGTCGCTGCATCGGGGCTGCTGCCATGGCAAAGCCCGACGATAAACACCGCAATATCGCATTGTTTAATTTTACTTCGGCAAAACTCATCCGCTTGCGTATCACGCGCCCCGAAATCTTCCATGCGGACGCATTTGAAGCCGTCCAAGCGATTAATCACTTCGGCTGTTTTCTCGCGATACGCAGAAAGGTCCCTTGCGGTGGAACTGAGGAAAACTGAACTTATATTTTTTGCTTGCATGGGAGCTTTTGATCAAGATTCGCCGACTTACGCGGCTACGCGCCTAACACCCAGTTGCTCGCGGCTTGATTCTAACTGCCAAAGGTCAAAGGCGGCTTGATGCGCCAGCCAAGATTCCGCACTCTTGCCGAAAGCCAACTCCAAGCGCAAAGCCATTTCAGGGCTAATGCCAGTTTTTCCGTTCAACAATTCAACCACCGTATTGTCAGTCACGTTTAAGCGAGTTGCGGTTTCATGAATTGACAGGCTCAGCGGAGTTAGCCAAAATTCTGACAGGATTTCCCCCGGATGGGGCGGGTTGTACATACGCATGGCGATACCTCAGTGATAGTCCAGTCAGGAAAAACTTTTCCAGTCCCTTGTGCGTGAAGGATCTTATCATGGGTTAATTGTAACGTAGCGGGTCATGGATTTCAGTCAAACTCGTCAATCATAGCCAACAACTCACTAGGCAATCCGCCAAGCACGAATTTAATTCGGTATTCTGGAGGGTTACGCCGCCAGTCGAACCTGCAACTTCAACGCCTTGACGATCTTTTGCACTGTCTCCCATTTCGGCTTGGCCTTGCCGGACAGGGTTTTGTAAAGGCTTTCCCGGTTTAGCCCGGTTTCCTCGGCAAGCTTGGCGACACCGCCCCGATGCATGACGACGTGACCCAAGGCATTGATAAACAAGCCGGGGTCGTCGTCCATGAAGGCTTGGGTCAGGTATTCGCCCATGTCGGCCTCGTCAAGCAAGTGGTCGAATGGGTTGTAAAGTTTGGTTTCGGTTTTCATGGGACTAACCTCATAGGTTTATGCTCGTTCCCAAGCTCCGGCTCTCATCGTTATACACAAGTCGCGCCGATCAAAAAAATGCCGTCATTCCAGCAGGGATGCAGGACAAATCGGCAGGACAGCCGATTTGCACGGCTCCGCCGCCCGCAGGGTTCGGGACA
>CAIOOA010000062.1 GCA_903859815.1 uncultured Methylococcaceae bacterium
GGGAAGCAGGAATCCAGTCACAGGGACGTGAAACTAGGATTTGCCAGTCACGTTTAATCAGACACTTATGCACCGACAAGTTACCGTCCATGGCACTGGATTCCGGCAGTCCATGCCGGAATGACGGCGTTTTAGCCATAATGAGAATTGCTGGTTGCCGATTGGATAGGTTGTAAATGTCAAAGCAAGCGTTGACGCTCCAAGCCTAGGTCCAACCATAACAATTTATCAATCCAATTTGATCGCTATGACCGACTCACCCATTAACATCCTTCTCGTTGAAGACGATCAAGACTTGAACGAAACCATTACGCGTTTCCTTCGATTTTCAGGTTATAAAGTAACCAGCACCTTCAATGCCAAGGAGTTTTGCCATTATCTAGCGCTAGACTCATTTGATATCGCTGTCATTGACATTGGCCTGCCGGATGAATCTGGCTTGGTATTGGCTGAAAATCTAAGGAAAACCAGCGACACCGGCATCATCATCCTCACTGCCCACGCTGAAATTGACGACAGGGTGCAAGGATATGCCGTGGGTGCCGACCTTTACATGGTCAAACCTGTGGTCATGGTCGAACTGGCAGCAGCCATCAACAGCATTGCCAAGCGGCGCTTAGAACGCCAATCCACCCCGGCAACGCCAATAAGCACTTGGGTGCTGGCACGTTCCTCCCGGCATTTGATTTCCCCCGAAGGCACTGTCATTAGTTTGTCTGCCAAGGAGTTTGAATTATTTTTTCTGCTCGCCAATGCCCAAGGACAGCCGGTTAAGCGAAAGGACTTGACTGCTGCCCTGCATTATCCCAACGACTTATATGGGGGACGTGCTTTGGATAACTTGGTTCGGCGCATTCGCGTGAAAATCCGCAATCAAGCCGGCATGGATGACCTTATTCACACGTTTCACAGCCAAGGCTTTTACATTTCAGCCGAAGTGATAGTCCGGTAATACATCGCCCTATTTTCCCAAAAAGTTTCAGGCTCGACAGGCATATTTTGCGGGCATGGCACACTCCTGTACTACAGCAATCAATTAATCACCTACTAAATCAGGTTGTTACATTTGGTTACATTTCGCGCCAATTCGAGGGTTGTCAACTTTCTCCCCTTTAATTATAAACCTCACTTTATAGGCGCTTACTTTAAGTCCGCCTGCCTGCCCGCTTGTTGTTAAAGTCAAGGGCAAGCTTGGGATTATCTTCCCATTGTTTCAAGCGGCTACCCGACACGCCCGGTTCCAGCGTGTCTTAACGTAAAGATTGAGGATACACGATGAAGAATTTCCATTGTTCCCTGCCCCACCTGCTGTTGTTGGCGGGTTTGGGGTTTGCGCCATCATCTCAGGCCGGTTTGTCCGCCCGCCCCTACGGCATGGTGTACGACAGTGACTTGAATCTGACCTGGCTGCAAGACGCCAACTACGCCGCAACCCAATTTATCAATAGCAATGGCGCCCAAGGTTCCGACGGCGGTGCGATGGATTGGACTACCGCCAATGCGTGGGCGAACACCTTGGTTTTCGCCGGCAACACTGGCTGGCGCTTGCCGACGGCGGACGGCAATTGCGATTACTCAACCGACTGCACCACCAGTGAATTGGGGCATCTGTTCTATGTCGGCTTGGGCGGAACTCGTGACACGCCCATCACCGACTCCCACAACACCAGCTTCGATTTGTTCACCAACCTGCAAGCCGCAGGCTATTGGACACAGACCGAGTTCACTACCGACACCAGCTTTGCGTGGAACTTCGATTTCTTTGACGGCACTCAGCTTCCCTATGACAAGAACGTGCAGTTCCTAGGTTGGGCGGTTCATGCGGGGGATGTGATCGCCATTCCCGAACCGGATTCGCTGCTGCTGTTATTGGCGGGTACGCTGGGATGGATCGCAGTAACCGGGAAACGGTCGCTGCGCGACCTTATTCTGGCCTTCTTTATTACACGGCGACAAGTCGCCGCACTCCAACAGATTAACGGGGTTATGAAATGAACACTCACAAATCACCCATACTGAACAGTCTTTGCGCCGTCGCGGCCCTGCTGGCCGGCGCTTTCCCACTCCTAGCCACGGCGGAGGCCAAGATTACCTTGCCGGTGGTCGATCCGTTCTATGCCAGTTACCCCGCCGACTGCGGCGGCGGGCCGGTGACCACCGGGCTGTGCCTGCTCGGCAGCACCGCGCCGCTGGCGACCGGGGATTTCCGCGTCGGCCACCCGCCGGGCGGCAGCGACGGCATCCCGGTGTTGCTCAACGTTCGCTTGCCGCTCCAACCCGGCAAGTATCTGCTGTCCAAAGCGAACGGCTTTGACAGCAGCCACGCACTGGCCTTCACCGTGACCGAGGGCAAAATCACCACGCTCAAAACCGCCACCTTGAAATTCCAAGACAGCCCGGGGCAATACAACCGGCTGCAACATTTCCAGGACATCAACGGTGCGGGCTGCTATGCGGAAGTCGGCAACAAAGGCATTAAAGCCTATCTGCCCGGCAATTACACCCTCAGCACCGTGCCGACGCTGGACAATGCCGCGCCGCGTTGCGACCGTGGCATAGCTTTCAATATCATGTCGGGTCAGGCGGCGACCATCCGCCCCTCCAGCGCAGGCGTGACCGAGCAAATCCTGTCCGCCATCAACACCTACCGCCACCCGGCCAAGGGCCTGTCGCTGACCAACATCGACCACCTGCGCCACGACATCGACCGGGTGGGGTTCCTGTCCGGCTGGAAGTCCATCCGTGGTGTCCACAACCCCGGCTCGGCGAAGCTGGACGCGCTGGTGCTGTCCGGTGCGCCGAACTTCCATTTCGTCGTGCCTGTGAAAATCAACCCTAGTAACCCGACCTATTGCGGCACGTCAGTGGCGGGCGGGGGGATACCACCGCACAACCTGCTGCTGAACTGCGTGTTTGACAACGCGGGCAAGCTGACCAAGTTCCAAGTCAACTCTGGCCAGTATTACAGCTTTGACAACATCCACGCCCAATCCGCCGTGGCCGGGCATGTCATCAACAGCCCGTTCATCGTCAGCGGCGTTCATTTTAATGTCAAGGGGAATTAACCTATGAACAAGACACAACTCATCATCGCCATTGGGCTTGCCCTGCAAACCAGCGCCGGGTTTGGTGGCTACACCTTTCAGGCAGGCACCGGTCAACTGTCCTACACCTTCTTCAACCTCGGTCCCAGTAACGTGACCGTTACTCCTTATGGTAGTGGGGCCAACAGCGCCGGGCAGTCGGGCAGCAACTCGATCTCGGATGGCTGGGACAATAGCGCCGGTTACTATGGCATTCCTGGGGAATTGTCGATGTTTAACAGCGGTTTGCAAACTAAGACAGCAGAAAAGTACTGTGCTGTCGATAATAGCCAATATTACGTCGGCGGCCCGATATTTTTCGCGTCTAACTATGACCCGGTGACGACCCCGTCCAGTTTTAACTTAAAACCGTCCAATAGCCAGTCAGTGGTTGAAGCCAGCGGGGTATCCTACGAAGCAGCGAACCCGCCGGCGATGGCTGACAGTTGGACGTTATCTATCGATAGCACCGACAACATCGTCATCGCCAACATGGCTTCCACCTCGAACCTGTTGTGGTCATGGAGCGGATATGCTACGGAATGGCCTTTTTGCAACTCGGCGTATGGGGTGTGGTATAACGCGAATATCAACCCACCCGCCCCCTACAACAATGCCATGCAAAACTCCGTGCCACCTGGTCGCTACGACAGCAATTACCAGGAGACCAATCCCCTCGGCGCGGGGTTCGTGCCGACTGGGCAGACGATGAACCTCAACGTTGGACCCACCGAACCTAACTACTCACCGACTGGCGGGCTATGGTCGGGCGTCAACGTCACCAACGGCAGCAACTTAGCGGTCAACAGCATCAACTACTCCATGTATCCCATCAATCTATCCAGTTATGTGCAACCCAATACTGGATCCTCGAATTTGGGTTTTGGCAGCGGGGCCATCAATGGATCTAACTATTCCTACGGCACTCAATATTACACCTCGATTTACGGCGGGCATTTCACCCTCAGTATCGGCGACCCCTATATAATCAGTAGTTTCGCGGCCAAAATGCTGTGGGCGTGGGTCACCAACCCTAGTTATGGCTTCACCGACGGCAGTATGGATGCCAACGACATCACTACGATTAACGGTATTGTCTCCGGCACCTTTGTCAGTACCTCAACTCCCCAACAATATGCCTCATGGCTGATAAATTCGCCCAACTTGGCACAGTCGGCCCTGAGTGCAGCGACGACTGCCAGCAATACAGCCATTACCAAAGAAAGCCTGTGGGGCAAGGTGGTCAACGGCATTTTGAAAGTAGGGGTGGATGCCGGCGAGGCATTTGCCGCCATTGAGACGGGCGGCTCGTCGCTCGCCGTGCAGATGACAGTCGCGGGCGTGAATGATGCGACTGGTGCGTTCGGGTCCGATGTCACCGATGCCATCACCAACGCCGCGACCAAGGTGGTCAGCCCGCCGCCACCGCAGGCGCAAAACGCGCCGCCAGTCACCAACAACACCTATGCCTCCTCCAACTTGTTTGGCCTGCTGCTGGCGAACAGCTTTGTCCAGGCAGAAGTCAACATCGCCAACAACTTCACAGAGAATACCGGCTCGGTGTTGTGGAATAACGCCTCCATCAATGTGGACGGCCTATGCGAGACCAGTGGCATCAACACGGTCAAAGTCTCGAATAGCTTGATTAGCGGCAGTTGCTACACCACCAATAGCAGCGGAACCTTGAACAATGGTGCTAACGGCACGAGCGTAACGACCTTTGACAATACTTCCGGGCAGACGGCGCAAAGCTATACCAATCCGCTGAGCCTCTCTGACAGCTCGCAAAGCACCTCGCAAATCAGCCTGTGGAATACCATCCTGACTGGCGCAGACATCACCACCAACAGCAGTGGTGTAATGCAGGTGGGCAACCCGACCTTGCCGGCCTTCTCGCCGCCCACGCAGATGGCCACCGCCGGCGGCATTAGCTCGCCCATCACCAATGTCAACACCACCTTCAACCTCAGCAGCGGCATGATGAGTGTGGCGAGTTATACCAGCAATGGCATCACTACCACCTCACCTCCTTCAGCTTCAGGCGGAAGCACCTCAGTATCAACAGCTTGGCCCACTTTGACCATCAGCGGAACCCCTAGTAACTACGTTACCCTTACAGGGATTAGTAATGGTGATCCAGAACTGATCTTTAATAGTGGAGGTGCATATCGGTTTTTTCTTTATGCCCCCTGGGCGGATTGTAGTCAAGTGTTAAGTACTTGGTGTTATAGTTCATCGGGTTTAGTTACTGTTAATGGCTACCAATCCTGGAATAGGGGGCAGGCTTCTAGTGTCACGGAATACCAATTCAGCAATGGACAACTCACCCTTGACATGACGACTTGCGCGGTGGGGTCTTCTGTCAATGTGAATTATGATGCGTCGAACGCTGACTATCAAAATGGCAGCAATATGGCGGGCAGCTTAAGTTGCAGCACACCCCTCCCTGCGGCACCGACTGGTAGCTATCCCGTACCGACAGCTTGGCCTATCCTCACGGTCAGCACACCCAGCAGTGGTAATGGTGCTTACTGGGTTCCCTTCGCACAAACTACTTCCCCGCCAGCGACTGGAACCTATTATTACGACACCAGTTCTGGCGCACTGTTCGTCAATGGTTATTACGGCTCTAGCAGTACTGCCAAGGCTTACAGCTTCGCCAACGACATTCAAAGTATTAGTCTGACCACCTGTGCGAACGATGCCGTCACCTTGACGCTGACCCCAAGCACCACCAGCGGCAATGCCTCCGGGGCTTCCGGTGCACTCAGTTGTGGCACGCCGCCGACGACGACGACATGGCAACCGACCATCACCGTGGTCAACGCCGCTGCCTCAGCCGCCAACAACACCATCCAGCCCGCTAATGTGGCTTATAACGGCACGACATTGACGGTAGGCGGCTTCTCCGTGAACGGGGGTTCAGCTATTTCGTTCACCAACATCAACCCATCGCTGCCGACGGGTGCGCTGACCTTGGACACCTCCACCTGTAACCAGAGCATCATCCGTTCAACGCTGGCCTATAACAGCACATCGGGTTACACCACCAACTATGCCACCGTGCCACTGAATGTGACCTTGACGGTCTACCCCATCGGCACCAGCAATGCCTCGGCGATGGGGGTGCTTTCTTGCCAAAGCCCGCCAACGCTGTCTTACAACGCCTGCACCAGCGACCCCAATGCCACCGGCGGCGTGATAGCGGTGTTGACCGGGCCGGCCCTGCCCAACCCGCAAGGGCCGATGTTTGAACTGGCCTGCGCTTGCGTACCCCCATCCCCCTATATGGACGGGCCGAATCCGGTGGCTTCCAACGCGACCACGACGCAAAGCAATTTCACCAGCAACAACTTCATCGCCACAGGCGGCAATGACAGCAACGGCAACCCCAACGGTGTGGTGGTTGGTGCGACCTCCACCTACCCGTCGCAGCAGTGTCCGACCAACTGGTAAGACACGGCTGAACAAAGGCTTCCCGCGCCCCGGCGCGGGAAACACTTGATCGCTCCCATGCTCTGCGCCACTGCCATTAAGTTAAGCCAAAACTGGAGTGCAAGATTTATCTTGCACAGAGCGCAACCTCTTGAAAATACATGCAAGATAAATCTTGCACTCCAATGCTGGCAAACAGGAAACCCATAACTTAATGGTAGCGATGCTCTGCGCTCATCGTTATACACAAATGCTGAAGGACTGTCATTTTGGCAGGGATGCCGAAATGACGGTTTTTTTGGCTTGGCTGGACTTGTGTATAATGATGAGCGTTAAACCTAGGGATGATAAAATGATTTAATTTATGGTGGTTTACCGTAAACCTATGAGGATCTTGCAAAATTCATTAAAGCAAGCTGAATTAGCGGCGGCGAGTGCCAATGGAGGGGAAATAACCTGCCCAAAGTGATACAATTGAAGTTTCTTAGAAAACAATATCTATCGGCAAATGAACAGGTTGAAAGAGAC
>CAIOOA010000063.1 GCA_903859815.1 uncultured Methylococcaceae bacterium
CATCCGGCAAATACTGGCGGCGGACAACCCGGCGGAGCAATTCGAGGAGCTCGCCAAGACAGTGAAGACCCTGTTTCCCTTGGCCCCCTCGTCCAAACACATGAGCGGGAGGGACTTGGGGCGCCTGGAGCCCACGCCGTCATTGAAGTATCGCGCGGCTGCAGCATGATTACATAACACAACGGTTGTAATCAGGTTCCGTGCCAACTTTGGCGGTTTGAAAAAGCTAAAAACTTGAACATCGAGTATTAGGGTTTCTAATACAAAGTTAACACTTTATCGTGGCAAAGCACAAAAAGCATCACTATGTTCCTCGCTTTTATCTAAAGCTATTCTCACAGAATGGGCGAAGCATCAATCTATTCAACATCCGATCCCAACGTTCTGTTATTGATGGGGGACTGAAGAACCAGTGTTATCGAGATTTTTTTTATGGTAAAGACCTTCAGACAGAAAATGCTCTGTCTTTGGTTGAAGGTCAGATGTCTCGTATTCTGAATGCAGTCCAGTCTAATTGCGTACTCCCAAGCCGCAGATCAGAAGACCGCATTACGTTCTTGCTTCATGTTCTGATGCAGCATACTCGCACTGCTTATGCAATTGATGCGTATGACGAACAAATCGATAAGTTTATGAAGTACTTGATGGCTCCGAAAATGAAAGAAATGAACTTGTCTCCTGAGCAAATATCAAGTATCAAGATCACTCAAAAGGACTCAGCCCGATTAGTGCTCGGTATGGCTACTCCATATTACCCGCTTCTAATTGACTTAGAGTGGAAAATCCTTCGAGCAACCGGAACTCACGAATTCATTACAAGCGATAATCCCGTTGTCTATTACAATCAATTCTTCTCTTTTCGAAAATTGGGTAGCAACACTGGCCTTGCATCTAAAGGGTTACTGATATTCTTTCCCGTTGGCCCTAAACATCTTGTCGTTCTATATGATGGCAAGGTCTACGGTGTAGGTTCAAAGAAGTGCGATGTCGTTGATATATCTGAAGTCCGGGACATAAAGCAGCTAAATCGCCTTCAATTCGTATCCGCGCTAGAGAACGTCTACTTTCTGGACAAATCTTTTCCAGTATTTCAAGATTTCCGGGCATCTGAGCATTATCGAAGGCCGCAAAAGTCACAAATGCAAGTTTTCCTAGGTGAGGAAACGTCTGAAAATCAAGAGGAACTGCTTATGATGTCGAGAGAGGATGTTCGGACGGATCTTGAACTTTCATTTCTGAGAATTCTTAAACCTGCAAAAGAGTGGCGCAGAGCATTTCAGGCAATGTCTCCCCAGCCAGTAGTTGTAGTGCGAAATGAACAACTAATGAAAGATCACGAAGATTTTATGAAGTTGGCTGATGCCAAGCGGTATAAGTACAGTGAGTTCTTCAAGTATGTTTGTGAAAGATACCCTACGAGCTAAAGAAGCTCTGCGGTGTTTGGGATCCCACGACTTAGGTTTTGTGCAACGCGGTAAGGCGCAATAGCGGCTCCGCCGCGTATTGCGCCGAATGAAAAACAAACGCGGTTAGGCGCAATCTGTATGGATAACAGGAAAAAATCCATAAATTTGCAACACATGTTAACGATACACGGGAAAATACATGACCGAAGACAACATTTCCAATCTGATCCTAGAGCATCTGCGTTCCATTCGTTCGACCTTGGCGCGACATGACGAACAATTTGATACCATGATCATGCGGCTAGGCTCAATTGAGTCACAGATGGCGGGAGTTCATACTGACATCGCCGGGCTAAATCTTCGCATGGATCGCTTTGAAAACCGTCTGGCCCGCATCGAGCGGAGGTTGGAGTTGCGCGATGAAACCGCTTGATAACAACGAAGAGCGCAATAGCGGTTCCGCCGCGTATTGTGCTGAATGTCGTAACTGGCTTCGATAAAGACATAAGGGTAGGGCAAAGGTTCTATAATTTCCCACCGACACCAAACTAAAGTTTAAAACATGAAATCCAGCGTCTATATCGAGACTTCAATACCGAGCTTCTATTATGAAATTCGCACCGAACCGGACAATGTTGCCCGTCGTGAATGGACTCGCCAATGGTGGAACGAACATCTTACCCAATATGATGCAGTTACTAGTGAAGCCGTCATTGACGAACTCGAATGCGGGATGTTTCCCGGCAGAGACGATGCCCTCAAATTAATTGAACGCTTGCCACTCCTCGATATCAATGAACCTATAGCCGACATCGTGGCGACTTACATTTCACATCACATCATGCCAAACGACCCTGCGGGCGATGCACTACATCTAGCAATTGCATCTTTCCACAAGTGTGATTTTCTGCTAACTTGGAACTGTCGCCACTTGGCGAACGCCAACAAATTCGGCCACATCCGTCGGATAAATACATTGCTTGGATTATTTGTCCCGGCCCTTGTGACACCGCTTGAATTAATTGGAGAAGTAACATGAAACCCGATCCTATAATTGATGCTATTCGTGAAGTACGTCATCAAATCTCAGAATCCGTTAATCATGATGCTCGGAAGTTGGTGGAGCACTACCGCAAACTTCAAGAAAGACACCCCGAAAGAATCCTTTCTCACAGCGTAGAGAAAACGGATACAAAGATTAAGGATGCAGCCTAACCCGCCGATCCAGCCTACCCGCTTGGAAGGGCCGAATGAAAAACAATCGCAAAGAGCAAAAGAACCAAAGCCGGGCGGGGTTTGTAACCCCGAAACTTTGGTTTTGTGCGAAGTAGTCGGCATACGAGATAGCGCAAAACATTTCGGATGGGATAACAAATCCCGTCCGGCTTTGTTATTCAAGCTTGCTAAGTCGCATCTACGATTTCCAAGCGCCTTTCGATACGTTCCAAGCGTTTGCCGTGTTGGTCAAGTTGCTTGTGAATGATGGCAATATCCGTATGCAGCAGTGAAACATGCTTTTCCAAGGAGCCAACACGAAGCTTTAAATCATCTGTGTCGTTTGAAATTTTATCGACTCGGCCACGAATGTGGCGCAAATGTTCCAACACTAAGTTTTCGACGCTATCGGACATGGCTTTTAACCCGAAGTAAGCTTGCTAACCATTGAATAAAGTTTAACACAGTGATACTCCCCCTTTGTCGGTGCATTCCATGCTATGCATCAAAACACCGACTCGGTATTAAAACCGAGTCGGTGTTTTGGTTTTAATGCAAAGCCACCGCCGGTATTCTCTCCGCTTTGCGCTCTGCCAAACGACGGAAATTGCCGAGTGAAGCAAGGTGGAAATAAATCCAAGCTAACTCGCCAGTTTTGAATAACTCTTGCACTTTCTCCGCATCCAATTGGGCAAGGGCGGGTTCGTCAATGGCCCATAATCCAGTGAGGGTATAGGCTTTGCCGTCCGCTGCGGTCGTCGCTTGGGCTTGATGTTCTTTCAATAAGCCCCAATCGGCCAGTTTTTTGCAAAATGCAACGGTGCGCAGGGATTGCAAATTATAGTCGGTCAAGAATGACAGGGTTTGTTTGAGAAAAGCCGAGGGCTGGTCACCAATGAATAAAGGCTCACCCTTAGTTTGGCCTAACCAAGCGCAGGATTCATCCACGCATACCCAAGGCTGGTCTGGATTGTCAGGGTTTTCACCCAATACAAAGGGATAACGCCGGACAAAAGCAGGCACATAATGGGCCTTCCAAAGTTGGGCTTGGTCAAGGAATAGATTTTCCCCATTTTCCATGCCCAATACTGCGACCGGGCTATAGGTATTGTTTTCCGCACGGGAGAATATGATGGGGTATTCCCGGCAACTCTCGACAAATTCCACTCCCACCAATGGCACTGAATTGGTTTGTGAGGTGAAGCTTTGGTCGGTGGCCGCACCCATTTTGAGTTCCCCATGGCGTTGGGGGTTTAGCACAGTGATTTGCTTATAAAATAGCAAAGTTGTGTTTTTATTGGAGTCTTGCTGATTTTCTGACATGTTTTTTTCCTTATATAGTGGTTATTGGCTGATTCCATCCCATTTTATTGGGAAAGAAGATAGAAAATAATGTGTGGTTATTAGTGCTTATCCATCCCTGCGAACAACAAAGCCTGCCGATTCTCCCATGGGGGTTTTGTCCGTTACTATCAATTCATCAACGCTGGCCCAACGCGGACCCAATTGACACCAACTGATGAAAGTACTGACACTAAACGCATCACCTTCGGCGGTGATTTCGACGCTTTCATCCAGTTTATTGCGAACCCAGCCTGATAGCCCTAGAGATGCGGCTTTATCTCGGGCTGATGCGCGATAACCGACGCCTTGCACTCTTCCCGTCACAATAATATGCACTCGTCTTTGCACAAATCACCTTGATATGTTGTACAGGTTCAATAAGCAGTTTTGTTAATGATCCAACAATAGTGGATTCTAAGGTTGCGTTCAAAATCCTTGGGTATGGTTTTGGAGCTAATATCTTCCACCGCCAAACCCTGCAAAGCATCGCCATCCAGTTTGAATTTGCGAAAGTTCGTGGAGAAAATCAATTGTCCATTAGGCGTTAGCAAACGGGCAGTTTTATGCAGCATGTCCACATGATCCCGCTGAATGTCAAAAGCACTGTCCATGCGTTTGGAATTGGAAAAGGTCGGCGGGTCCAAAAAAATCAAATCATAGAGGTTGCCACGTTTATCGAGTTGGGCATCCAACCATGCCAAGCAATCGGCTTGGATCAGTTCATGATGGTATCCTTTTATGCCGTTCAATTCCAGATTTTGTCGCGCCCAATCCATGTAAGTGTTTGACATGTCAATGCTAGTCGTCGAACTGGCCCCGCCCAAAGCCGCATGAACCGTAGCCGTCCCGGTATAGGCAAATAGATTGAGAAAATGCTTGTCCTTAGCCATGGACTGAATCATCAAGCGGGTAGGCCGATGGTCCAGAAACAGGCCAGTGTCTAAATAGTCTTCGAAGTTGACCCAGAAACGGCAACCGCCTTCTTCCACTTGATGGAATCGTGCCGCATCGGCCAATTTTTCATATTGGGCAGTGCCTTTTTGCTTGCGGCGAATTTTGAGGATGAGTCGTTCGGGTGGGATTTCCAACACTTGCGGCATCACCGACAAGGCTTCGGTCAAACGATGTTCTGCCTTAACTGGGTCTATCGTCGAGGGGGCTTCGTATTCTTGGACATGCAACCAAGTTTGATCGCTTTGGTAAACATCCACGGCGACTGCGTATTCTGGAAGGTCGGCATCGTAAAGGCGATAACAGCTTATGCCCTGTTGCCTCGCCCATTTGCCTAGGTTTTTCAGATTTTTGCGCAAGCGGTTGGCAAACATTTCGGCCCCTGGCCCGGTTTCTTCCTTCTTTGCCAATTTTTGAGCGTGACGCATTAATTGCTTGGCTTTGCGGGTTTCTTCGGATAGGCCGGATTCATCCTCATGCGGAGTGAAATAGCGCTCGGGATCAATTTCGAAATTGAACAGCTTGCATTCAATCGCGCCATTATAAAGTTTGTAAAATTTGCGCGCACGAATCCCCAGTTTGAACGCCATTTCCGGGTTGCCAGTCAACACACTCGCCTTCCAACCAGGAAAATGCTGCCTCAGCAATCCGCCCAACTCGGTGTATAAACCTACCAAGCTCTCTTCGTCACCCAGCCTTTCCCCATAAGGTGGATTGACTACCAGTAACCCGTTAGGAGAATGCGGCCTGGCATATTTGGCTTCTTGCTTTTCGACACGGATCAAGCCCTGCAATCCGGCCCGGTCTATGTTGTCTATCGCGGCATGGACCGCCCAGCGATCCAAGTCGTAGCCAGTAATCGTCGGCAGTGATGCCAAGCCGATTTCCCGCCGGTTTTGCGCGTCTTGCAGCAAACCTTCCCAAATATCAGGGCGATGATGCTTCCAGCCTTGAAATCCATAATAGTCCCGCATCAAGCCCGGTGCGATGTCGGCGGCCATCCAAGCGGCTTCGACCAACAATGTTCCTGACCCGCACATCGGGTCAACCAGTTCGCCACCCGCTTTGGCAATTTGCGGCCACCCCGCTCGCAATAACACGGCGGCGGCTAAATTTTCCTTTAACGGGGCAATTCCACCCTCCAAACGATAGCCTCGTTTGTGCAGGCTCTCGCCAGACAAGTCCAAGCTGACACTGGCAATGTCTTTGTCCAAGTAAACATTTACGCGGATGTCGGGGCGATCCAAGCGGACTGAGGGGCGGATACCACATAATTCCCTAAACTGATCGACGATGGCATCCTTGACCTTTTGTGCGCCAAATTGAGTATGGGTGATTCGTGATCGGGAAGAGGCAAAATCCACTGCCAACGAGGCATCAGGAAGCATCATGATTGCCCAGTCAATGTCACTAATCCCTTCATAGAGTTGCTCCGGGGATTCGGCTTGGAAATTTCCCAGTTTTAGCAGTATGCGATTCGCCAAACGCGACCATAGGCAGACTCGATAAGCCGTTTCGAGTTCTGCGCTAAAAGAAACGCCTGCCCGCCCATCCTTGACATCCTCGGCACCCAAGCCGCGCAATTCGTCGGCCAGCAACAGTTCCAACCCCAGCGGTGAGGTGGCAAAAAAATTATGATTGTTCAACAGTTTTCCATCGCTTTAGGATAATGGCGAGCATCAGTTAATAAAGGAAACCAGGGCGTAGCAACCAAAAACGTTGCATATAAAATTCGTTCTGTAGGCGTTCGCGTTCCAGTTCTTTGCGTTGTTGTTGGATTTCAACTGCTTGAGTTTGCAATTCATCCACTAACTGGGTTTTGTCTTTTTGGTATTTTTGTTTAAGGTCTGTCAATTGCCGCCGGTTATCCGGTTTGGCAAATTCGGCTGATGGCCTACCCGTGACTAAAGCGGTTCTCAAAATCAATAGATCGTTGATGAATCTTTGTTTCGCTTCCGGGGTGAAGTCAAAGTGGGGGCCGAATCCGGCTTGCAAATCTTTCACCCTAGCGATTTCCTGATCGACCAAGCGTAAATGCTCCTGCTGTAATTCCCGGCAATTGACAGGGTTGGCCGCCGTTTGCTGTTGCCTTTCCTTCTCGCCTGCTACAACCCCAACCACACCTTGAGGGGGACGATAACCAAAACGGGTTTCTCCGCTGCCATCTGTCCATTGATATAAAGTGGCAGCCGTGGCGAAGCCGGGCGCAAGCAGGATTAGCAACATGAAAACTTGACGAAATGTTATGCCATTCATTTCTCAACCTCCATGACAAGATCACGGACGGTGGTCGTGCCACCAATGTCGATAATGGCGTGTTCAAAGCGGTGGAACAGTCCGTCCACCACGGGTTCGCCCACCCCACCCACACTGTTCAGAAAATCGTCCTCATTGGCGGAGCGCATCGCATTCAGCACATCCAATACGGCAATGGTGGAAAAATCGCGAGCCGGCGCAAAAGCTTCTGGCTCACCGCCCAAGCCCATGATAAATCGCTTTTCCATTAGTACTTGCAATAAATCATCCACACACAATTCGGGCAACTCCAACCGGGAAGCCAGTTCATTAATCTTCCATGGCGGATCGCCATGAAAAAAGCGTCGGCCAATGAGTACCATGACCACCAAGCCCAATTGTTCATATAGCCTTGGGCTAAGCCGGGTGTCGCCATGGCGTAGCCATAGATAGCGGGGATGCTGATGGAAAAAACTCACCTGCACGCCTAATAAGACAATCAGCCAACTCAAGTATACCCATACCATGAAAAGAATCAGAATGGCAAAGGTGGAATAAACCGCATGATATTGTACGGAAGTGGCCATGAATGTGGAAAACACCCAGCCGGCCAATTTCCAAGACAATCCACCCACCACGCCGCCCACCAAAGCGGAGCGGGTATTCACAGACGCATCGGGTATGAGTTTGTAGATTAAAGTGAACGCGGCAATGATGAATATAGTCGGCAACATGGGCTGTAGCAGTGCTGTCAACGGAGTGACCGCCCCTTTGACTTCTTGCACGTCAGGGATGCTATGAAACAACTCATTCATACCGCCAAAGGCAGAAAACACCAACAAAGGGCCGATAAAGACAAAGCTTAAATAATCGCTAAACCGGCGCATGAAGCCACGGGAATAATTGGCTCGCTTGCGCCAAATATGGTTGAAGGAGTCTTCGATTTTTTCCAATAGGGAAATACTAGTATAAAGAAGAGACAGTAACCCGACCGATCCTAAAAGCCCAACATCCAATCCCCTGACCGAATTGAGTATGAAATCAGTGACTGACCCTTTCTTTTCACCCAAGGGATCAAGAATTTCCAAAATAATAGGTTCAAGGTAAGCATCCGCCCCGAAGGCTTTTAACACCGAAAAGCTGACCGCTAGCAATGGAATGAGTGCCAGTAGGCTGGTGTAGACCAGACTCATCGCCCGGTAGTCCAAGCCACCTTCCTTGATCTGGCGAAAAACCGCGTAGCCTATGCGAAAAAGGCGGGTGGATTCATTCAGTATCGCATCAATCAAGGACTTTGAGGTTGTTGGAAACTTATTCAGCTTATTTTCCCCTAATATTTGGTGAAAGGAATGTCAAAGCAAGCTTTGACGATCCGACCTCAACATGACTTAATATCAATTCTTTAATATCAGTCGTTAGTTCAATCAGCCATTGAGCTTTCCAGGTCCGCCTGACAGGAAGACAATTGTTGCTGGTATCGTGAGGCGGTGGCTGCAACCTTGCGTGCGACCGTTAGCAACGCTGTTTTGCCCCGCCAAGTTCCACGCTGATAACCGCCCTGCCCTTCATGGTAAGCCAAATATTGATTATATGCATCGTTTTTACTTAACCCCAATTCAAGCTGGCTTTGTTGCATATACCAACCGACAAAATCGATTGCATCCCCAAAATCATCCCGGTCTGCACCTGAATTGCCTGTCTTTTTCAGGTAGCGCTCCCACGTCGAGTCAGTCGCTTGGCTATACCCATAGGCAGAAGTGGGCCGCCACAAGGGAATTCCCAGGAATCGTATCCGGGGCGGCCTTGCATCTTCCACAAAAGCTGACTCATGATTGATGATCGCCATTTGCACGGCGATAGGTGCATTCCAGCGTTCGGCTGACGCTTTGGCACTGGCATACCAATCCTCCTTTTCTTGGAAAATTGAACAAATATTGCCAGGGTTGCTAGGCGGGGAGGACGCGCACCCAACCAGTAAAAAGGCCATCAAGAAGAAAAACATTAGCCTGATGAGCAGTTTGGGAATGCTTGTCCATGAAACTAGAATGTCGAACCGTTCCAACCCCAGAAACTCCCTTTGGCATCGGTAAATTCGATATAGGTGCGCGAGGTCGGAACACCTAAGGTTTCTTCCAGCAATAATGGCAAAGACTGGGACAAGCTCTTCACCTGTTCAGCAGTCAGACTTATGCTTTTTAATTCCAGATAAGCGGCCGGGTCGGCAATGCCGCCAAAAATCATGGCTGGATTGGTCGCTAATTCAACCATGACATAACGCTCTGGTTTGCCCAACTCTCTTGCCAGTTTTGTTGAAGTCAGGACTAACAAGTTCTTAGAGATTTCAGTGTTCAGGGTGTGGTTGATTTGGATTTTTAAGTAAGGCATCAGGGACTCCTCGGGTAATTCTAGTCTGCCATTTTACCCCATACCTAGTCTTGTAGTCGGAAAGTTCATGCAAACTTTCAGATTCACTCATGTTTCAGCAAATGATGGCCAATGGGAGCTTCAAAGCAAGCTTTGACGCTCTAGCCCTAATACGTCTAACATCAGCAATTTATGGCAGATGGGCTGCAAAGTTAATTTTCCTTGATTCAGTCGAACTTCATGAGCTACCCTGTTAAGCGACAAAATAAAAATGTCAGCTTTTTTACGACCGATGAATTACATTAACATCTAGGTCTCGACTCAAACCAACACAGAGAGAGAAAAATGGCAGACTTAACAGACAACTTGGTCGATTTGATCCGTCCCTACCTTACTCCTGAAGTTATTGATAAAGCAGCGACTTTTCTAGGAGAGAACAGGGGGGCGACGGAGAAGGCAATGAACACTGTCGTGCCAGCCCTACTATCCGCTTTTACGAAGTTTGCAGGCAGTGGCAATGGTTCCAGCAGATTGTTTGATTTGATCAAGGATGCGGATTCAAGCGACCTATTATCCTCAGCAGCTTCCCTTTTCACTAGCAATCAGTCCACTGATTCTCGTCTCAGTGCTGGCAAATCAGTGCTCGATACAGTGCTGGGAAACAAAAGAAACCTCTTTGTCGATAATATTGCTGAAGCGGTTGGCATGAAGGGGTCTTCGATACTCTCCATGCTAAGTATGGTCGGGACGTTTATATTGGGGTTCCTCCGCAAGCATGTCAATTCCTTAGGTTTAAATGCTGCCGGTCTCGGGCGATTGTTGACAGAACAAACTGGAAATTTCACCCGTTTGTTGCCAGCGGGAGTGACTTCAGTGCTTGGTTTTGGCGAAGGGACTTCGTCAGGTCATGATGCGGAAAACGAGATAAGTGGAATATGGAAATGGTTGTTGCCGCTCTTGCTTCTGCTTGGTGCATTGATTTTGACCTTCATAGGGTTGAAAGGATGCTGCAACCAACAAACTATGAAACTTCATGGAAAAGCCTTATCTTCCATTACACTTCCCGATGGCATGAAGCTGATGGTCATCGAAGGTGGGTTTGACTACAATCTGTTCAGATACCTAAAAAATAAGGCTGACACGACCGTTCCCAAAACCTTCGTCTTTGATGACTTGAATTTTGAATTTAATAGCAGCAATCTGACACCAGAATCAAAAAAGACGGTTGACGATTTGATTGTAATCCTCAAGGCATTTCCGACCACCGAAGTCCGTTTGGAAGGGCATACAGACAATGTAGGGGAAGCCGCTGTTAACCTTAAAGTTTCCCAAGACCGAGCCATTATGGTCAAGCAACTATTAGTCAACGCGGGTATTGCCGCCAACCGGTGTGCCACCAATGGCTTTGGGCAGGACCGCCCGATTGACACTAATGACACCGAGGCTGGACGTGCCAGGAATCGCCGCACCGAATTGGTCGTGACCAAAAAGTAAACCCTGCTTTATACTATCAATGCACCGCCGCCTGTCCAACGATGGGGGCGGTGTTTTTTTCAGGATTTTCTGAGGAATGCGATGTTTTCCCTTCCGAATCTAAACAGCCGATTCTTCATAGGCTCTCCATTGCGTCATCGCAACTTCGCGCTGGCCGTATCTGCCGCCTTGTTGGCATTGCTGATATTGTCCTTGCTGATGTTGGGCATCCTATTGGGCAGTATGCACAGAGATGCCGTAAAAGTCTTTGTGATCAGTTTGTATGCCGCGACGGCTTTTTCAGCGGTTCCAATGGCCATTTTGTGGTGGTTGGATAGGCGCGAGCGCGAATCCCCCTGGCTGTTTCTATTTATGTTCCTCTGGGGAGGGTTGATCGCCACCAGTCTGGCGCTACCGATCAATAACTATATCATTGCGGACATCGGACAGTGGATTGCCAAAAACCCATGGGTTCGCGATCATTTGGGCAAAGATGCGGCATTATTGTTGGGAGCGCCCATTGCCGGCCCGTTGGTTGAAGAAATTTGCAAGGGTTTGGGAGTATTGCTGATTTTTTTCCTGCTTCGTGCCGAATTCGACAATATGCGCGATGGCTTCATCTACGGTGCGGTGGTCGGAACCGGTTTTAACTGGCTGGAAACACCGCTCTATATCGCCCAAGGCTATGCCCAATTCGGTGACGCACCCTGGGAATTGCAACTAGGCGCACGTTTCGCATTGTTCGGTTTGGCCGGACATGCACTGTATTCGGGTTTGTTTGGTGCGTTTGTCGGCTTGGCCCGCCAAACTCGAAAAATGCCTATCCGCATCGGTGCGCCGATATTGGGGCTAATACTTGCCATGCTGGCTCATGCGATCAATAACCTAATGCCCTTGATCGTAACCCTCTTTGAATACTCTCAAGGCAAACCACCCGACTCGAATTCCCCGCCCGACGACTATGGCTTGTTAGAGGCTTGGGCCATGGCCAGTTTACTGGATTTGACCGTATTTTTACCCTTTGTCGCCTTGATGCTGTTTCTGTTATGGCGAAGTGGGCAATGGGAGATGGAGGTGATTCGACAGGAATTGAAGGATGAACCCGCCGAACTGGTGGCCCCGCAAGAATATCAGGACATATTGCAACAAGGGCTGTTTCAAACCCGCAGAATCGATTTGTCAGACCTGAAATGGTCGAATGCATTGGTCAATGCGCAACATGAACTGGCCTTTCGCAAGCGGCGGTTGCGGGATGATGGTATTAACCCTGAAACTGACCCGCTGATATTGAGTTGGCGTGAGGAAATACGACGGTTGCGGTTGGGAAAAGCGTAATCGTTTGCACGAGTCGGCAATGTAAAAATATTGTAACTGATTGCACTAGTTGTTTTAATTATTAATACGAGGCTTAGTTCTCCTGCCAGAACTTGTTGTTTGAGGAACGCTGGAGATATTTTCCTGCTCCTTCGCTTGCTTCTCGGCTGCCTTCATACAATTTTCACATAACCCAGATTGGTTTGGCCTGTCATAATTAGTAGCATGAACTTCACAAACTCGCCTTGTACAAGATTCACAAAAGTATATGGCTTGCTTTCCACAGTCACATAGTTCAGGTTTTTCTTCTTTTGTAGCCAAGCTAGGTAATGAAAATGGCGGTTGATAATCTCCGACAGTTCTTTCTCTTTTTACAAGTTTGCCATCTATTTGTGTTTGATCCGCAATGCCGCCATTTATATTATAATTAATCCATTTAACGACTGGGGAGCTTGAGGAGCTTGATGCACTTGAATCGGCATAGCCTACATGGAAAATGTTTTCATTATTGGTGCGATAATACAGTTCAACGTTGCCAAGATAAGTCCCGCAGCCAGATACAACTGCATTGATTTTAGTTGCATCAACATCATTATAATTGGAAAACTGAATTGCTTCTTTATATATACCCTTTAGTAACTTGTAGACATATTTAAAATCATCAAGGCCGCCCTTGAGTGGTTTTGAATAAACTTCGCCCTTTTCCTCATCAACCTCCTCCTCCTCTTCATCATCAACATCGTTACCAACCACCGCCACCTTTTGGTTCTGGGTGGTACTTGAGCTTGTAATTTCAGTACTTTCAACAAGCATTTCAAACATTTCTTTGATACTGGCTATATATGTTTTAAAAGGCGCACAATTTTTATCTGTAATTGGATGACTATCCTTTATTTTTTTGAGTGATTCGTTTAGGTTAATAAGTATATAATTTTTATCATTTAATTCCTTTTTACCTAAATCAGTTAATTTATCATTAAGAAGTCTCTTGTAGGTTTCAATAAGCTGTATTTCATCTCGTACATAATTTTTATTAACTTGGGGTCGATTATAACAACAATTAGTTAGGTATACTGGAATTTTCTTTACTTGAAGTCGTTGAAGAACAAATTCGTCGGGGTGGCAATAAGAATGTTTTCCAGCAGAAATGAAAGCAACTTTAGGATTTGTATCATTTAGAAAAGTTTCAGATGTGCTGTGCTTACTGCCATGATGACCACACTTGAATGCTGTTATGGTTCCAAGTGAACTCAATAATTTGTCTTCCTGGTCAGTTGTTAGATCACCTGCTGTAAAATATTTAAAATTTCCAAATGTTACCAAAAATGCAGCGCTATTGTTGTTTTCATCTTGGTATCTTTCGGTTCCTCGGTTAATGGCAATGCATTTGAATGAAAACGTGCATGACTTTAATGTATTTTTGTTAAATCCATCAACTAGATCATCAACTAAATCTTTCCCGCTTTCTAGTAATTTAAATTTATTTTTTGCCGCATTATGAAAGTTTATACGTTTATCATCGATTACATTATCTCGGTCGCTTCGAGCATAGACCCTAGTAATAGGTACATTGCCTGTAGTTAATAAAGCTGTCAAGCCTTCAATATGGTCAGCATCATAGTGACTATTGATGATGGCATCCAGTTGATTTACACCATAAGCTGCCAACGTCGGTATTATATGCGCTACATATTGAGTTTTCCCACCATCAATCAATGCAGTAAATAAAGGTACTTCTTCACCCTCTAATCCGACAATAAAAAGAGTGGATTCTCCTTGAGCCACGTCGATGTGTATAATTCGAAGGTAAAGGTTTAGATTAATAGTGTTATCAAGCTCCAATGCTACGGATCCTTCTACTTTGGATTTTTTATTCTTGTATGAATTGTTTGTTGATTGATTAGTATCTTCTGGAAGAGCAGACTTTCGACTCGTATTATCTTTGTCCATATACTATACCTAATTTAAGAATATTAACTAAATTTTTATAACTATTTAAAGCCCCACATTAATGAAATGACTAGGAAAGGAATTTCTCTTTTAGTTTGTCACGGGTGGCTTGGTCAATTTCACCTGTCACTTTTAACTGATGATCTAGTTGAAACAATTGGATGGCTGCTTGGGTGTTTTCATCCAAAATCCCGTCTTCATTTTCAATGGCATACCCCAAATCCCTCAAGCGGCCTTGCACCCCTCGAACCGTGTCAATCGGGTCGATATACCCAAGGTTAAACTCATAGGTTTGCTGCCATTTCCCTTTGTCTAAAACCACGGTCGCGGTGGATGCGTTGGGCGGCACAAACACTGACACAAAGCCCTTCGCGTCCGTCATGCCTTGCTGGTCTGCCACAGTCTGTGCATCCAAGGTCGTTATGCTGACCATATAAGGCACATTATCACGCGGCTCTCCGGCGATGAGAAAGCGTACCCTGAGCTTTGCCGGAATGCCTTTGCGCTTTAGGTGGTAGCGGTTTCCGGTTTGGGCTGGAATCTCCTTATCCCGTCTCGCCGGAATCACTAAAGTGTCTTCAGGGGCCAACACATTCATGTCTTTGCGCGATTGTTTCAATTGGGCATTGTCCGGCCAATCCCATACTGTGTCGGGGAAGAAACCATAGCGATCAGCCAGTTTGGTGACACATTCGCCTTCAATCACAAGGTGGTCAATCTTCTCCCTAGAGGGCGGTGAAAAATCCTGCCAACCAGCATCGCCAGAACTTTTCGCCAAAGCGTCTGTGAGTGGCTCTTGCTTGATTAACTCCCAAGCTTCTTGGTCCAATTCGTACAGGCTGAGTTGATACCCGCCCGCTTGCAATCCGTCGTAACGCACAGCCCCGTTGGCATCGGTTTTGGCTCGCAGTTTTTCCGTAGCACTTTTCCTCAGTTCAACCCCAATATCTGCAAGGGGTTTGTCATCTTCGCCGATGACCCTTGCCTCCAGAGCATGACGTTGTTTGAGAGGACAGGGCGCGGCAGTGTCACCTACAGCGTGTTGGCTGCTTTGGCTTTGCGCGGCTTGGTCGGTCGTTTTGAGGTTTTCGGCGAGTGTTGAAGTCATGGGGTTTGGCCTAGGTCATTCGGTTTATCCCAGTCATTGGCAATCAATAGTTCATCCTCTTCCAGTTCGTCATATTGTTCTTCCTCGTCTGCATCGAGGTTTTCGACAGTGCCAAATGCTTCACGCATTTGCCGATTATTTTCCTTCACTTCCATTTGGTAAATACATTGGGATATAAGGCGTTGCAAACGCTGACTGGGATTACCGGCGTTTGGGTCGGTCAGGTATTCTCGCATCCATGCATTCTCAGGAAGCTGCTCGAATTCCCATCCATAGGTGACAGCCAAATTAAGGTAGCGGCAACAATCACGGTGTGAACGCAAACCATAGCGGCTGGCACTGTTCAAGGCGGCAGACACCTTTGCTTGCAAACTGGTTTGGCTGATGCCTTGCAGTTCCTGCTTGAACTGAAGTCGCAGGAATTCACACATGGCATCCACGAATTTCTGGCGCTGTTGTGCGCTAAGCACCTCCATCTGAGCATTACGGATGGTTAGCATAATTGCAAGCCTGATTCTGCGATAACTTGAGTAAGGAATACACGATCAGCTAGTGGCATGGATAGAATCCAGCAAGCGCTGTAATATTGCCAATGCATAAGGTTCCGATTCCAGTAAGTGGCTTGGGTTTAAGGTTAAGGGTAAGTGAAAATAACCATAGGGTGCTTCCTCTGATCCGCAACGATAGGGCAGCGGCTGAAAACCAGTTTTGCGCAACACTCGCAATGAACTATGATTCAAAGCACAACAAATCCAAACGTCATGAATCCATTCCTTCTTCCTCATCGGGTGAGCTAGTTTGTTGTAGGCTCAGGGGAATTTGTCGAGTATTCAATTGGTTTTGGTTCATCTGAAATTCGATCAATGTCAGAGAGTTGTGGCCTTCCATCCAAATGCATTCTATGCACCCAAAAATTTGCTTTAACTCGTCTGACAAGCAAGTCGGCAAATATTCCCGCAAAACCCTAGGATCGTAATAACGGAATAATAGATATTGGCCTTGTTCGTTGCGCACCCGTAAAAACTTACGCAAATGGGGGCGTAGATTGGGGGCGTTTTGAGTGCTGACAAAAATCCCCCAACTATTGCCCCAAGCTTGGTCGATCAGTCTGCGCGTGAACTCATGGTCTGCAATCAATTCCACCATATAGGGCGCAGCCAATTGCAATTCCCGTGGCAAATAGCCGCTGTACAAGCACAGATAATCTAGGCCGGAATCCCTCAGCATGTAGAAAATGCGTTGGTCGCGGGCTCCGTCCAGTATGGCCCAAACACTGGAATTGGCAGGTTTGCCAATGGGAAATAAGGCTTCCAATACGCGGTCACGGTTCGGGCAGGCCATGTCAGTGGTCCGCCTGTTGAGCCAATGCGGCATTCTTTAGGCGCAGTTTCTCGCACTCCGCACAGAAGGGCAAACCCGCCGCCGATGCGTCAATCAGCGCCAAGGCTTGTGCACTCGGATCGTGGTTGCCAGTGAACTGGGAAGTTTCCGGTTCGTCAACGATGGGAACCGGCTCCCGCTGACGTTGAATGACGCGGGGTGGTTCAGGGTCGGCTTGCACTCGGCTAGGCGCGGGTATCCGTTTCCTGATTTCGACATGGGGGCAAATCCGCCAGCGCCGAGTGTTCAGCAAATGCGAGAATTTTTCGACCACTTGGTCATCGCTCAACAAGGAAATCTGAGTACCCTGTTCGGATTGCCTAAGCAATTCCCGTAACTTTCTGATCCCGGATGGGTCTCTTTTCAGTTGTAATAAATCCCCATGCCGATTTGGACTGGCTAGGCCAAGCCGAAGGCAATGGTCATGGTTTGGACACTGATGCCAAGCACATAGGTTCAGTGGGTTGATTGATGAAGTTATCTTGTGACTCTTAATATTTTCCAAGGGTTGACTCCACGTTATGCTTAATCCATTGGACAAATATGTTGGCCTAGTGTTGGAGCGTCAAAGCTTGCTTTGACCAAAGAAGTATAAAACACGAAGTTTGCATCGCCTGTCAAAGCAAGCTTTGACGCTCCCGCTTTGCCTTGTCTGTCAAAGCAAGCTTTGACGCTCCCGCTTTGCATCGCCTGTCAAAGCAAGCTTTGACGCTCCCGCTTTGCCTTGCCTGTCAAAGCAAGCTTTGACGCTCCCGCTTTGCCTTGTCCAACCAGTTGAGCAATGCCCCGTAGAGTATTTCAGGTTGTACCGGTTTGGCAAGGAAAGCATTCATGCCCACATCCAAGCAACGCTCTTTATCCTCATCATAGGCATTGGCCGAAACGGCTATGATGGGAGTGTTTTCCCGACCCGGAATTTTGCGTATGGCTAGTGCGGCATCCAGCCCATCCATGACGGGCATTTGCACATCCATTAAGATTAGGTCGTAAGCCCGTTCCGCTGCCATGGCAACGGCCTCTTCTCCGTCGTTCGCCGTGTCCACATCCAAGCCTGCCTCCTTGAGCAACTCCTTGTGGATTTCCTGAAAGATTAAATCGTCCTCCACCAGCAATAGTTTGGCTGAAGCATGGTGCGCCTTGAGTGCTTCCAGTGACGGCAATTCGGTGGGCTTTGCCAGTGTTTTCAGCTTTCCCCGCTTCAGTTTGAATATGGCCCAGAAGGTGCTGCCACTGCCGGCTTCGCTTTTCAGCCCGGTCTCGCCACCCATCATTTCGACTAGCTTCCGGTTGATGGACAACCCTAGGCCAATGCCGCCAAAGGGTCGGGTTAGCGAGTTGTCGGACTGCTCGAAAGGTTCGGCTAGGATATTGAGTTTAGACGGTTCAATGCCTATGCCAGTGTCTTCAACTTCAAAGCGGATGGTCACATCGCCATCTTCGTCTGCACCAGTCAAACTTGCCCGCACATTGACACTGCCTTGATAGGTGAATTTGACGGCATTGCCCGCAAGGTTGAGGAGGACTTGCGTCAATTTGCCAGGGTCGCCCGTCAAGACGGGTGGAATGGCGGGATCAACCTCGACAGTATAGGCCAGTTTTTTCGCAAAAGCCCTAGGCGCAATCATGTCGCTAACCCGCTGAATGACCTCGTTTAGATCAAAATCGACTGTCACAAAGTTCAACTTGCCAGAGTCGATGTCGGTGAAATTCAAGATTTCATTGATGACGGATGCAAGGTTGTTGGCAGATTTACCAATGCCTGCAAGCTTTTGCAAGTGTGCCGTGTCGGTGACTTTTCGTTGCAGCAACGCGGTGAAACCAATGATGCCGTTTAATGGTGTCCGCAGCTCATGGCTCATTTTGCCAAGGAATTGATGCTTGGCAAAGTTGGCGGATTCTGCTTGCTGAGCGCGTTCCTCCAAGGCAATGTTCAGGGCTTCAACTTGGAGAGTCCTCTCTTCTAGCTCGGCTGTGCGTTGTCTGACTCGGTTTTCGAGTGCCTCGTTCGTGCGTAGGAGTTCAAGCTCGCGTTGCCTCAGCATGAGGTGGGTTTTGACGCGGGAAAGCACGACCGGGGGATTGATGGGCTTGTGAATGAAATCCACCGCACCTGCCGCGAGCGCACGGGTTTCATTCTTCGTATCGCTGAAAGCAGTGACGAAAATCACCGGGATTCCATTGGTTTTTGGGTTGCCTGACAGTTCCGCAAACATCTCATAGCCATCCATTCCCGGCATCATCACATCCAGCAGGATCAGGTCTGGAGCTTCCTGGCTGGCTAGTTCCAAGCCTTCATAGCCTGATGAGGCAAATTGGACATCATATTCTTCCTCTAAAACTCCCCCTAAGGCCATCAAATTCTCGATGATGTCGTCAATAATCAATATGCGTGGTTTTTCGATTGCTTTCATGGTTCGACATTCTGTTTTTGATTCTTATGTATTTTGTTTCCAAAATTGTCCAATGCTTCCTCCGCGTCCTTAAACCGCATTCGCCGGATTAGGTCGCCTATCCTATCAAATTCATCGGAATAGTTTGTTCCCGTCAGGAATGATTCGATTTGGGCTGCAATCTGCTTGGCTTTGAACATTTTTAGCCCTAGCAATCGTTTGAGTTCTTTCAACAGGGGTGCTATTTGCTCCCAATCTGCCTCTGCAATCGGGGCAGGTGGAATGGCATTTGTGTATTCTGGCAAATCTGCCACGTCAATCGAATGGCGGTGCACTACCCGTTCCAGCAAACATGAGGCCAATGCTTCCGGGTCTATGGGTTTGGTCAAGTAAGCGACCATGCCCGCATCCAAGCAAGCTTGCCGGTCATCTGCCATGGCAGCAGCGGTCAATGCAATGATTGGTAAATCGACACCAGTCGGTAGTTCCTTAATCAGGCGGGTTGCCTCAAAACCTCCCATGATCGGCATATGCAAATCCATCAACACGGCGTCAAAGCGCTTGCTTTTAACCCAACTGATGGACTCAAACCCGTTTTCTGCCAAAGTAACGTTTAGCCTCATGTTTTCCAGAAAATGCTTGGCGACGACTTGGTTCGTGGCATCATCTTCCACGAGCAGAATTTCCGCGCCTTGAATAGGGGCGGCCAGATGGACATAGTGTTGATCGCCCTTTGATGTCATGGCTACGCGGGTGACATTGCCCCCTTCCTCGGTCTGGCTGACGAGGCCAAAGTTTGCCGTAAAAGTAAAGGCGCTGCCCAATCCTGGTGTGCTGGCAACGGATAATTCGCCGCCCATCAGTTCGACCAGCCGTTTGGCGATGGAAAGCCCCAAGCCCGTGCCGCCAAACTGGCGGCTGATTGAGTTGTCCGCTTGGGTGAAAGGGGTGAACAGTTGCCGGGTGTATTCGGGGCTAATCCCGATGCCGGTGTCGCTGACCGTAAAGCGCAAAGTGACCACGTCCGGTTGTTGAGACTCCTGTTCGGGCAATCGGTCCACCGTCAGGCGGATTTCGCCTTGCTGAGTGAATTTGATGGCGTTGCCGAGCAGATTGCTGATGACTTGGCCGAGTCGCAAACGATCCCCAACTAAGAGTTCCGGTAGATCGTGGCCTATTTCTTTGGTCAGCTTCAACGCTTTCTGTTCTAGCTTGTTGGCAAACAGCTTGACCGTATCGCAAAACACATCTTCCAGCCTAAATGCCGCCTTCTCGAAGGAAAGATACCCGGCCTCAATCTTGGAATAATCCAAGATGTCGTTGATGAGCCTTAGCAGGGATTGGGCGGCGGACAGAACGCTGGTCAGATAATTGCGCTGATTCGGGGTTAGGTCAGTGTCCAGTAGCAAGGTGGACAGGCCAATGATGGCGTTCATCGGGGTGCGGATTTCATGGCTCATATTGGCGAGGAAGTCACTCTTGGCTTGATTGGCCGCTTCCGCCTCCTGTTTCGCGATGCGCAAACTATCTTCCAATTGGCGTTGCAGGGTGATGTTGCGATTGATCCCGATCATCCGCAGCGGCCTGCCCTCGGGGTCATGCTCAACGACAAAAGCCGATTGCATGAAACGGATTTGATCGTCGGGCAAGACAATTCGAAAATCATAGCTGCTACTGCTGCTGCTACTGCTACTGCTGCGTTGCATATTGCGTAAAATATTTTCCAGAATTTGGATATCCTCCGAGTGTACGCGGGAACGCCATAAATCATAACCAAGCGCGGACTTAGGCACGTCTCGCGGTATCCCATAAAAATCATACATCCGCTCGTCCCATTCGATCCTGTCGTCGTCGAAATTCCAACTCCAGATGCCAATTTCAGCCGCCTCGGTGGCGAGCTTGAGTCGCTGCATCGACAACCTAATCTGCTGCTCGGTTTTCTTGAGTTCGGTAATGTCGTTGTAAACCACTAAGGTCCAAGCATTGGCTAGGGGGACCCCCCGGATTTCAAAAAACTTACCGCCGAAGCCAGGGCGGGTGACACATTGACGCTGTGGTGACTTGAAATATCCGACAATACGTGCCAGCACCTCCTCAAAGGGTTCCCCTAGGTAATCGCCTCGTTCCCAGGTAAAGCGCAGCAAATCTTCAAAGTCTAATCGGGTTCGCGCCATCAATTCCGGTGGGTAGGCTAACAAATTGACATAGGCTTGGTTGTGTTTGATTAGGGTGAGATTCTCGTCGAACAGGGCCAATCCGCTGGGGATGTTGGCCATAATGGTTTGCAACAGGCGTTCCTGCTCTTCCAGTTTGAATTGTGCCTGTTTGAGCGGGGTAATGTCCTGCACCGTGCCGATGCCACCGGAAAGCTTGCCTTGTGGGTCAAAACCCAGTTCAGCCAACGCCCGTATCCATTTCACTTGGCCCTGCACGACAATCCGATACTGGTTTTCATAAGGGATGCCTTGCAACGCGGACTGCCATTTAGATTCCACCATGGGCTGGTCTTCGGGATGGATGCGGCTGAACCAATCCGCGTAGGCAACCTCGCCACTCATTTCGAGGCCAAATATCCGGCAGGTTTCTTCGGAGACTTGAAACTGGTCGGGTGCAGTGTCCAGTTGCCAACTTCCGATATGGGCTATCGCTTGCGCTTGCCTGAGCAGTTCTTGGCTTTCATGGAGCGACCGCTCGGCTTGTTTGCGGTCGCTGATGTCATGGACAATCGAGAACAGCAGTACCTGTCCATTGACATGGATCGGGGTTGCATAGATTTCGACATCCCGCAACGAACCATCCGCGAGGCGATTCACAAACTGAACGCTATTGTCTTGTTGCTCTACCCAACGCTGCCGCGCGAGCGCGACTACTTCGGGTGGCAGCGTGTCGAGTTGATCGACGTTCATTCCAATCAAGGTTTCCTTCGGATAACCATAAAAATCCGCCGCCGCTTGGTTCACATCAACCAGTATTCCAGTTATAGGCTCGACCAAACCCATCACAGATTTATTGTTCTCGAAAAAGGCGCGGAAACGCGCTTCGCTTGCCTTGAGCTCCTCGGTGCGCTCCGCCACCAAGTCTTCGAGATGATGGCGGTAACGAGTGAGTTGCTGTTCTTGGGCTTTTTTCTCGGTGATGTCGACGACCGTGCCGTTCATCCGCTTGGGCCGACCATCACTGCCGTAATAAAACTGGCCGCGACCCACCACCCAATGCACACTGCCGTCGGGCCAAATGACACGGAACTCATAGTGGTGATAAAGATGATTCGCCAAACAATGGGCAATGTCGGACTCAAACCCTGGCAAGTCGTCAGGATGCACCCGGTGGGCGAAATCTTCGTAGGTTCCGCCAAATTCTCCGGATTCATAGCCCCAAAGTGCCTCGTGCCAGCGTGACCAGACTATTTTTCCGCTGATGATGTCCCAATCGAAAATGCCGACTTTGGAGGCATCCAAAGCCAAATTCAGCCGTTCGTCGCGCTCGCGCAAGGCTTTACCCATGGCGAATCGCTCAACGGCATTTTCGACGACATGGGACAGGCTCTCTGCGTTCATCCAAGATTTTCCAATGAAATCTTGGGCGCCCATCTTGATGATCTCCTTGCCATCAATCCCGTCAATTTTTCCGGTAATAACCACTAACGGGCAAGGGGGCATACCGTCAACGGTCACTGCGGCCAGCCATTCCGGCATTTCATAGTCCGGCAGGTAGTAATCAAGCAGAACACAATCAGGCGAGCTTGCAACACTATCCATGCAGAGGCGAAGGGCTTTTTCACCCGTATCGGCTTCCATGATCTGATATTCTTCAGGCGCTAACAGCAAATACCGCTGCATGGCCTCGCGGTCTTCTAGGCTATCGTCGACAATTAGCACTCGCAACATGACAGATGCTCAGTAGATTTGAAATTACAAGGTGGCGTCAAAGCTTACTTTGACAAGACAACACCGAAGCGTCAAAGCTTGCTTTGACAAGACTTAACGGAGCGTTAAAGCTTGCTTTGACAAGACAACACCGGAGCGTCAAAGCTTGCTTTGACAAGACAACACCGGAGCGTCAAAGCTTACTTTGACAAGACAACACCGGAGCGTCAAAGCTTGCTTTGACAAGACAACACCGGAGCGTCAAAGCTTGCTTTGACAATTGGAAAGACGAAGTTTACTTCGCCTGTCAAAGCA
>CAIOOA010000064.1 GCA_903859815.1 uncultured Methylococcaceae bacterium
CGATGCCTCCTAGCAGGTTGTCGTCATATCCTAGCAGGATGTCGATGCCTCCTAGCAGGTTGTCGTCATCTCCTAGCAGGATGTCGATGCCTCCTAGCAGGTTGTCGTCATCTCCTAGCAGGATGTCGATGCCTCCTAGCAGGTTGTCGACATCTCCTAGCAGGATGTCGATGCCTCCTAGCAGGTTGTCGTCATCTCCTAGCCGGAGATAACGACCGCGAAGCCGGAGAACGATTATTCTGGAGCGGAGATCGTGACTATGGTGTTAATGGGTTCATAGCCACGACCGTCCCGGATTATGCCGCAAAGCGGTTTCATCTGATTGAATTCGCCACTACGAATCTTTGCCGACTGGATTTCGATTTTTCCTGCGTTTCCGTTTTCGAAGTTCTCGAAAACAATACCAAACCAGCGCGATGCCTCCTATCGCCGAGAGGATGATTTTTTCGTAATTTTCCACATCATCCAGCAATCTTTCGGCAAGCGTCCCAAGGTTATAGCCAAAACAAGCAAATGTGATGGCCCAAACCAAAGCGCCTAGGAAGTTCAAGATGAAAAATCGCAACGGTTTGTAGCCGCTCGATCCGATGACAAACGGGGTGACATTGCGGATGCCATAGAGAAAGCGAAAACCTAAAATAATCGCGATTTGATGCCGATGTAACAGATCAAACGCCTTGGCAGCATTCTCACGCAAGCCCGGACGTTTGTCCAAAAAGCTCATGCCTTTGAAATGACCGATGAAGAAAAACATCTGGTCACCGCCGAAACTTCCAAACAATGCCGCAAGAATGACCAAGGGCAGATCAAGCACCCCATTTTGGGCCAGATAACCGGCAATGATGAGGATCGTCTCCCCTTCCAAAAAGGTGCCTATGAAAAGCGCCAAGTAACCGTATTGAACGATCAGTTCTTCCAGTGACATGAGTTGTGGGTTTCCGCCGGTCAGTCTATCTTATCGGTCTCCGCTCAAAGCAACATCTGGTTGCCGACGGGTTTGCCTTCCCGTCGGCAAACTTTGAACATCAGATGCTGGCGAGTCCGACGATATTGTAGCCGGCATCGACATAGGTGATTTCACCCGTCACCCCCGATGCCAAATCGGAACATAAGAACGCGGCGACGTTGCCGACTTCCTCAATGCTGACATTTTTGCGCAAAGGGGCTGCGTGTTCGGCCTTGCTGAGCATTTCGCGGAAGTTGTTGATGCCTGAAGCCGCCAACGTGCGAATGGGACCGGCGGAGATGGCATTGACGCGGGTTCCTTCCGGTCCCAAGGCCACCGCCATGTAACGGACATTCGCCTCCAAGCTGGCTTTGGCAACCCCCATTACATTGTAATTTGGGATGGCCCGTTCTGCGCCAAGATAAGTCAAGGTGAGCAAAGCGCCGTTGCGCCCCGCCATCATTTTGCGCCCGGCTTTGGCGAGTGCGGTGAAGCTGTAGGAACTAATATCATGCGCCACGCCGAAATTTGCCCGCGTCGTCGCCTCGACATAGTCACCTTCCAATGCATCACGCGGCGCGAAGGCCACCGAATGGACGATGCCATCCAAGCCGTCCCAATGTTTCCCCAAACTGTCGAAAACGGCGACGATTTGTTCATCGCTGCTCACATCCAATGGCAGAACGATGGAAGAATCGAATTCTGCGGCGAATTTTTCAACCCGCTCTTGTAATTTTTCGCCTTGATATGTGAATGCCAGCTCGGCACCTTGACGGTGCATCGCTTGGGCAATCCCGTAAGCGATGGAGCGATTGCTTGCCACGCCCACGATTAGAACTTTTTTGCCTTGCATGAAACCCATGTGTGTCTCCGTTGTTATTTGATATTTTGCGATGCAAAGTATCCCCGACCCATCGCAAGCTGTCTATACAAACGTTCATGCAAATGACGAAAAATGATTGAATGGATGGGGTGGGAGCCTAGGCTTGGCTCCAACTGATTGATAGTTCGTGCGCCGACTAAAAAAAGGCCAAGAACTCGACTGCTAATTTTTCACAGGTGTCTGTACGCAGAATGCTTCATGTTGAAGTCTCTTGGGACTTGATTAAGTGCAGCAACATGAATCATCTGCGTACAGGATGCCATTCTTAGGAATGTGGATGTTTTACCTTGGGTAAATCGTTGGTGTAGGACTTAGTCCCTTTTAAGCTTTTGAGCATTTCTACGGCGATGAGTTTGTGTACGGCAGTGGTTGGATGTTGAATATCCCAGAACAGATAGTTTGAAGACTCAAAGCTTTCAACATCAGTACAAGCACGGGGGTCTAAAATCAAACAAACTCCACCTGGACCCATTCCCGGGTTTAAGCTCGTTGTCAATGGGATAATCAGATTGAATATATTCACATCGACTACAGTGGCAGACTGATGCGATAGACGAAATTCTGCCAGTGCTTGATCCAATGCGATGTTGTGTGCTTCTGTCAAGTTGGTAAATCCTGCCGACGCTCCCACCGGGAATATTTGCATAACGGGCACTGATCCCAAGTCAGGCAGATTAGGCACGAGAAACTTTCTTGCCCCTGCTGAATATAATATCTCCATCGACTGGATAATATTACCCACCACTTGTGATGTTGGTGGGGTTACCTGCTCAAGTAAATAATCGTTTGCACCTGTCCAAACGACATATAAAGCATTGCCGGGTATTGGTCTGCCGACTGCTTGATAAGCTTGAGTGAAATGGCGTACTTGGCTCAATGCCCCCGGCACCAGGAAGCCAGTTGGAGTAAAATTGTTTTCCCCAGATTCCGATCCGCCATAGCCAAAGTCCAAGTTTTTTTCACCAACAAAATTAACGACACCTTCACTCGGCTTCATCGAAGGTTTATCGCATATTTCTAAGAATTTGCATAAATATTCAACTGCCACCGGGCCATTGGAAAATCTCCCTTTGAAATAAGTCTTGTGAGGGCTAACCGATGGGGGAATCGCTGGAAGGTCGGAAGGAAGAAAACCATTAGAAATTAGTCTCTTTGTATATATATAGTCGTTGCCCGAATCGGAGAGGCTATCCCCAAAAACATAGAGTCTCTTAATATCTTCACTTTCGTCAGAAAAGCCGGGTTGTTGAATTCCTAGAAGCCCTATCAAGACTAAGAAGAAATATTTAAAAAACGTATTCATTGGTTTTACTCTCAAAAAATTTAATCGGTCATCGTAAACATTGCCTTAGAATTTAATTTATCAAATATGCCTATATTGTCTTGGGTCGTAAGCTTAAAAGCGGGTAACGTAACCAAGGCAAGTTATTAAAAGCATGCTTAAAGAAATTCAAAGGCTTTAGGAAACAATTGCAGTCATCTATTCCCGCTTTTTAGTATGGTGTTTTCATGGCTATTAGTCAAGAGATTTTCACAGGCTGTAAATTGATCAAGTACCTTACTTGATAAATTCACTATTTATTATCGCAACAAAGAGGCTTAGAATGGTTCGTATTCAGGCATAATCTAATGTAACAATCTGGAAAGTAGTTTGCTTTATAATGGTTTATGCTAGGCATATTTTTTCAGCAAAGTGTTGATTTACCTAATCATGAGGCGCACTCAATGAATCAAAATGATTTTAACTTGTCTGCTTTCGATGTTCGCGTTCCCAAACTCATCTATGGCACGGCTTGGAAAGCCGACCGCACGGCAAGCCTAGTGGAGCAGGCTGTCAGCCTAGGTTTCCGAGGGGTGGACACCGCCTGTCAACCCAAGCATTACCATGAGCCAGGAGTCGGGCAAGGTCTGTCCGCTTGCTATAAAGCGGGTTTGGCGAGGTCTGACATTTATCTGCAGACCAAATTCACCCCGGCCAACGGGCAAGACCCCAAGCGCATGCCTTATGACCCAAAAGCGACACTGGCCGAGCAAGTGTCACAATCGTTTGCAAGCTCCTTGCTGAACTTGCAAACCGATTATTTGGATGGGTTGATTCTCCATTCGCCTTATTCTCAAGAGCGGCAAACGATTGAGGTTTGGCAAGCGATGGAGCTTATTTTCAAGCAAGGCGGCGTCAGGCAGCTTGGCATCAGCAATTGCTATGATCTAAACGTGTTGGAAAGTCTTTATCGACAAGCCAGTGTGAAACCGGCAATTTTGCAAAACCGCTTTTACGCCACTACCCACTATGACCGTGAAATCCGGGCATTTTGCCAACAGCACCATATTCTCTATCAGAGCTTTTGGACGCTGACGGCGAATCCGCAAGTATTGGATCATTTCATTTTAGAAGGATTGGCGGCAAGCTATGAACGCACCCCGGAGCAAGTTTTCTTCCGTTATTTGACCCAAATTGGCATCATCCCCCTGACCGGAACCACCCAAGCCTCCCACATGCGCGAAGATTTGGCCATCTTCGATTTTGAATTGACGGATGAGGAATGTCTGGCGGTTGGGGGGTTGTTGGCATAATCCTAAATCTGGCAGTTGACAAGCTTGTAGGGGCGAATTTATTCGCCTATTCAGGGGGCTATGTGCGAATATATCCTTTACAGTTTTGGTTGATTCAGTAATGCCTTGAGCCGTTCAATTTCTGCTTGTGCGGATTGATTTTCCTGCAATGCGGCGTGCTCGCGCTGTAAAGCCGCTTCTTCACGCTGTAAAGCAGCTTGCTTTTCTATCCTCTCCCGCTGTAAATCCTGTTGAGCCTGTTCCATGTCATGCTGCATTTGCTCAATTTCCACTTGAATTGTCCGCTGCTCGCGCAAGTAATTTTGCCTCGCTTGGTAGGCGTGGTAATCGCGTTCTTTATCGGAAAACATTTTCAGGGTTTTCATGGCTTGCCTCATTTCTTCTGTGTTCATCCAATCCGGTAATGCGGTTTCGTCTAGTTGCTCGCCTTCTTTGAAGAATTGTAACCAGCGTTGTTCCTCGGTTTCGATCCGTTCCGCGGTAAATTTTTTCAGTTCCAACAGATGGATGCCGCCCAAATCCGCCAAAGTGCGGCCTTGGCGGTTTTGCAGTTTATATTCATGGGCGTAGTCGGTTTCACCGGGCAGCAGATTTTCCGCCAATAGCCAGATACTATACACCGGCTTTAACAGGCTGTAATCATTGCCACTTTGCAGTTGCTGGCTGATGATGTCGCACCAATTGTACACCATGCGTTCCGGCAAATGCCGATAGGTCAATAGCTGGATTTCAATCTGATAAAGCCTTCCTTCGCTGTCCTTGGCTTTGACATCCACTACGCTCAGTTTATCGTCCAGAAATTCCTTGTCGTTGTAGGGATTGAGTATTTCGACTTCGGTGATTGGTGAACTCAAATCACGGGTCAATATGGCATTGAGGAAGTGGACAAGCAGATTGCGGTTTTCCACCGAGCCTAGCAATGCCTTGAATACGCAATCAATTTTAGGGTCTATGCGGTGTTTCATGGTAAGTGTTGGGTTAACAAATTAAAATAATCCACATTTTATTATAATGCATGAAGCGCAAGCTGTGTTCCACCATTATTTTGGAACCGCACATTCTGCGCAATACGCGGTGTAGCCAGTCGCGCCTTTTGCCGTGGTCTTTGGACAGCGCATCCTCATATCCATGACCACACACAATCCTGCATGTCGCCATTTGAGAAATAGGAAAATTTTCTAAAGGTACAATCTAACCTAATGATTAGTTTTAAAATCCTTGCTTCATTTAGAGCTAATAATGGTTTATTGTGTTTTATTTGGCGACAATATTGATGGTTATACTTACCTTTTGAAAAGTATTGAAATCCCTGTTTTATTTAGAGCTATTGATGGTTTCTGATGTCCTTAATTAGCGACACATCGGATGGATTTACCCACCTTTCATGATCATACAATCGCTGAGGTGGTTCTCCTTGCACGAATTAGTGCCGTCATCCCACGATAAGCGATTCAAAATGATGAGTCTCAAGCCTGTTAGGAGTATTTTCCATCCCGGTTTACCTCATAATGCCGAAAAGGTTTCCAAGTCTGGCACTAGATTTGCCTTTGCTATTGCTGATTGATCCTTTCTTCTACTGTTAAGGGAAATAACCGATTTACTTGGCAATTCAAAATTAAGAGTTAATACGCTAATTTTAGGAGAATGGGCAATATTGAAACGTGCCGAGACCCAAGAAACTGTTTCATCAGTGTCATGGGACATGCGCAAAATCTGAGACCACATAATTGAAGGAATATCCGATGAAAGCTTTAGCAAAACCCTTGACCGCCCTCGTCCTGTTGGCCGGGATGGGGCTTGCCCCCACTGCCCAAGCTTCGCTGATCCCTAAGTTGGGCGGCACCGTCATTTATGATTCCGTCCGCAACATCACTTGGTCTGCGAATGCCAATCTTGCCGGGACGAGGATGAACTGGACTGCCGCGACGGCATGGGCGGCGAACCTGGTGTATGCCGGCTTTGATGACTGGCGTTTGCCGACTGCGTTGAATGCCGACTTGACCGGCCCCTGTTCACAGTACAACTGCACCGGCAGCGAACTGGGGAATATGTTTTACGGTGACATCAACCATGGGCTGGGCGGCGTGGCAAACACGTCGATCACCACCACCCACAACGCCAATTATAATTTGTTCACCAATATCAATACCTTCGCCAAAAATCACGCCGATTTAGCATGAATCCTGCCGATTTCCGCAGCTTGGAAAATCCTGTCGTCGATTAAAAATTCCTCGCCCGTTTTGCCGAGCGCATTTAATATCCGCCGCGTGTATTTTCGCGC
>CAIOOA010000065.1 GCA_903859815.1 uncultured Methylococcaceae bacterium
ATTTGAAAGTAGGCGAAAACAAATTCACCGAACTCCCTGAATTTATCGGCAAGCTGACCAACCTGACTCATTTGGATGTCAGAGATAACCAACTCACCGAAATTCCTGAATTTATCGGCAAGATGACTAATCTGACTCATTTGGATGTAGGCGGAAACAAACTCACCGATCTCCCTGAATTTATCGGCAAGCTGACCAAGCTGACCGAGTTGAATTTATACGGTAACAAACTCACCGAACTCCCTGAATTTATCGGCAAGCTGACCAATTTGACTTGGTTGAATTTATACGGTAACAAACTCACCGAACTCCCTGACTCCATCGGCAAGCTGACCAATCTGACCAATCTGTCTTTAAGGGAAAACCAACTCACCGAACTCCCTGACTCCATCGGCAATCTGACCAAGCTGACCGAGTTGAATTTATACGATAACCAACTCACTGCACTCCCTGACTCCATCGGCAATCTGACCAAGCTGACCGATTTGAGTTTAAGCCATAACCAACTCACTGCACTCCCTGACTCCATCGGCAATCTGACCAAGCTGACCGATTTGTGTTTAGGTGATAACCAACTCACCGAACTCCCTGAATCCATCGGCAAGCTGACCAAGCTGCCCGATTTGGATTTAGGCGATAACCAACTTACCGAACTCCCTGAATCTATCGGCAATCTGACCAATTTGACTTGGTTTAAGTTAAGCGAAAACCAACTCACCGAACTCCCTGAATCCATCCGCAAGCTAACCAAGCTGACCTGGTTGGGCTTATACGACAACCCCATCAAATCCCTGCCGCCGGAACTCAGCCATCTCCAGAAAATTACCCGCTTTGATTGATAAAACCGGCTTTTCATGCAAACCAGAGTATTTGGCTTCCACTGCCCACCACTACCCCAACTAATACTATGCACAGCGAAATTCTAAGACGCTTGGACATCATCAAAAACGCCGTGGCGATGGAGGAGGAAGACCTTGTCGCCATGCAAATGCAAAAACTGGAAACCCTGCCGGTGGATGAACGGGTGCGGCATATTCTGGAACTGATCCGCAACCGGCATTACCAAGATGTGATTCAATTGATTGAACAGTACAAGCACGACAGCACCGGCTTGTCAGTTTATGAAGACCCGCAAATTCAAGGGCTGAAACTTGAGTTGAAGGTGTTGGAAAACAGTTTGAATGAGTTGACCGACACCCAAGCGGAGTTGGAGCGGCAAATCAACGCCTTCAACAGCGAATACATGCGCCGTTTAGGCGGATTGATTGAGGAAATCCTCAGGCGACGGGCCGACCTGTCTGATGATGCCGCCGAACAACAAGCCGCACAGCAAGATTATGAGGAGTTTCAACGCAGCCATCGGCAACAATTGCACGATGCGCCGCAGACGCTGACACCCGCCGAGCAACAGCAACTTAAAAGCGCGTATCGCAAAGCCAGCCGTTTATGCCATCCCGACAAACTGGACGATGCGTTCAAGGCCGAAGGCGAAACCTTTTTCAAGGCGCTCAACGAGGCGTATCGCCGCCAAGATATTCAGCGGGTCAGCGACATTTTGCGCACGCTGGAAACCGGCGCGACGCTGAGCGCCGCATCGGACAGCCTCAACGACAAAGCCGCCTTGCAAGCCAAAATTGCCGCGTTGCGCAACACCCTCGCCTACTTGGAAGCCGACATCCAACGCTTGCAAGCAGACGAAACCTATCAACGCATTCAGGCGATTACCGACCGGGAAAGCTATTTCGCCGAGTTGGAACAGGCGCTACAGGCAGAATTGGCTGTATTGCGCGGCGATGGCTAAACAACCTTTCGAACATGCCAAAACCGTTTGTAGTTCCGGCTTCAGCCGGTCATTCGGGGTTGTCTTCCGCCTAAAGGCGGGACTACGAACAATAACTTAATGGCAGTGATTTAAACCCTCCCTAATACCCAATGCAAACCACGCCAACCATTCTTCTCTCCAAGCCTGAAACCCTATTTCAGCATCGTGCGGCCCGTTTTCGTCAACTGGCTAAAACCCATACCTCGTTGGCAGCTTTTTTAAACCTGATGGCGGAGTTGGCTGATTGTCAGCACAGTCTGTCAATAAACTCCCACCATACTAAGCTTCCAGATAGCGACACAAAATATCCGTTGGCTATTTCTGACTGGCGACGGGATTCGGTTTGGCGTGAAAACTTGCGCCAAATTGTTGAATATTTCAAGCATCAAGAAGGTAATCTAAAGACAATTATCAACCATATTCAACAAACCAACGATGAAGAACTGGAAATGTGGGCCGATCAGTTATTGGCTGGAGAAATGGAAAACTTGGAACCGGGAATTGCGCCCTTTGTTGCCGCCGCTTTGCAAGTGTATTGGGTCTCCCTAGCGGCCCAGTTGGATGCGGACAAAATCAAACCGGGAGAAATCGCTTATTTCTGCCCAGTCTGCGGTTCATTGCCCGTGGCGAGTCTGCTGCAAACGGGAGGTTCAGTCCAAGGCTTGCGCTATTGTTGCTGCGGTTTGTGCGCGACCGAATGGAACTATCCCCGCATCGTCTGCCTCCATTGTGGTTCCAGCAAGGGTGTAGCCTATTATGGTGTCGAAGGGGCGGGGGAGATCGTCAAGGCCGAAGCGTGTGCCGAGTGCAACACGTATATCAAGTTGATGAACCGCGAAATGGACATTAGCCTTGACCCTTGCGCCGACGATCTCGCCACGCTGTCCTTGGATATGTTAATGGCCGAGGAGACTTATCAACGTTTGGGGTTTAATTTGCTTCTGATTACGGGCTAATGGGACTGTTTTAACCGCGATTATTTCTTATTCCAACCTAAAATCCCTAAACTCATTTCAAAACCGCTCCCACGGAGGGGCGCTTTCCCGTTAAAATAGCCTTCGCCCCCTAGACCCTCCCCTGCCGAAATCAATCCATGACTGAATCAGCCAACCCATTCGCCCGTTTGCCATCGGTGGATAGCCTGTTGGTTCACCCGGACATTGCCCGCTTGAAACAACGCTACGGGCATACTGCTGTCGTTGCCACCCTGCGCCATCGATTGGCAGCACTTCGCGAAGCCTTATCCAGTCAACCCGATTTGGACTGTGACTTGGGCAAGCTGATTAATGATTGCCGCCAACACTTGGCAACCCAATTCAAACCCTCGTTGCAAGCCGTATTCAACCTCACCGGCACGGTGCTGCATACCAATCTAGGGCGGGCATGGTTGGCGGAAGAAGCCGTACAAGCCGTGTTGGCGGTGTTGGCAAGCCCATGTAATTTGGAATATGACCTTGCGACGGCCCGCCGGGGCGACCGCGACGACCACATCGATGGCCTGATCCGCGAATTGACCGGGGCGGAGGCGGCAACCGTCGTCAACAATAATGCCGCAGCCGTATTTCTGTTGCTGAATTCCTTGGCAATGCGCAAAGAAGTGATTGTGTCACGCGGAGAATTGATCGAGATAGGCGGGGCTTTTCGGATACCCGACATCATGTCACGCGCCGGGGCGAAACTGCGCGAAGTTGGCACGACCAACCGTACCCATTTGAAGGATTACGCCGAGGCAATCAGTCCACGCACGGCTTTGATTATGAAAGTCCATCGTAGCAATTTTGCCATTGAAGGCTTCACCGCTTCGGTAGCCGAAGAACAATTGGCGAAGTTGGCCCATGAAAAGGCTTTGCCCTTTGTCGAAGATTTGGGCAGTGGAACCCTGATGGATCTTAGTGCTTACGGTTTGCCCAAGGAACCGACCCCGCAACAAGCCTTGGCGAAGGGTACGGATTTGGTCTCTTTCAGCGGCGACAAATTATTGGGAGGTCCACAAGTCGGCCTCTTGGTTGGCCGCAAAGAATTGATCGCCAAACTCAAACGCAACCCGTTGAAACGCGCCTTGCGCGTGGACAAGATGACCCTAGCCGCACTGGAAGCCACCCTCAGCTTATATCGCAGCCCAGAATTATTAGCCCGGCAACTGCCTACTCTACGACTGTTAACGAGGATGCAAGAGGATATTCAGAGGTTGGCGCAACGCATCTTGCCCGCCGTGCAATCAAGCCTTAACGATCATGCCGAAGTGTCCATCGCCTCTTGCCGTAGCCAAATCGGCAGCGGTTCCCTGCCCGTGGATCTTTTGCCTAGTACCTGCTTGGTCATTGTTCCAAAAGCTAAGGCCAAAGGTAAATCACTAAATCGATTGGCAAATGCTTTCCGCGATTTGCCCATTCCAGTTATCGGTCGCTTGGAAGACGGGGCGTTGCGCTTCGACTTGCGATGCCTGGAAGATGAAACATCATTTGTCGATCAGTTGAAGGCGTTAATTCCATGATTATTGGAACTGCCGGACATATCGACCACGGCAAAACCGCCTTGGTCAAAGCCTTAACCGGAGTGGATGCCGACCGTTTGGCCGAAGAAAAGGCTCGGGGCATCACCATCGACCTAGGCTATGCCTATACGTCACTGCCCAATGGAAAAATCATTGGTTTCGTGGATATGCCCGGTCATGAAAAATTCATCCACAACATGCTGGCGGGGGTGACCGGCATAGACTTTGCGCTGCTTGTCGTTGCCGCCAATGATGGCATCATGCCGCAGACTTTGGAGCATCTGCAAATCATTAAGCTTCTTGGCATTCGTCGCGGGGTCGTGGCTTTGACCAAGAGCGATCTGGTCAGCCAAGACCGCATTGCTCAAGTGAGTGCGGACATTCGCGCATTGTTGGATGAAAATGGTAGCGAAGCCGCTGATTTAACTCGCCCCCACCCTACCCCCCCATTGGGAGAGGGAACTTTAGAGCTTAACTCAACAGCACCGGAACTTGCCAATTACCCGATCTTTCCCGTTTCCGCCATCACCGGAAGTGGAATCAGCGAATTATGGGCTTATTTGGAGGAAGCCAGCACGGTCTATGGCACAAAGCCAAACCACGGCCATTTTCGCCTCGCCGTAGACCGCTGCTTTATGGTCGCCGGCACGGGAACCGTCGTGACTGGCACGGTGTTCTCCGGGCGGGTTGCCATTGGGGACAAGCTAATGGTTTCCCCATCGGGTCGGGAGGTGCGGGTAAGAAGCATCCATGCGCAAAACCAAGCCTCCGAAACCGGCATCGCAGGACAACGTTGCGCACTCAATCTCGCCCACATGCAAAAGCAGGACATACAACGTGGCGATTGGATTGTGAACCCCACCTTACATCTGCCAACCCAACGCTTGGATGTGCGAATCAAACTACTAGCCAGCGAAACCAAACCCTTGCAACACTGGACCCCCATTGGTTTTCATCTGGGCGCTTTCCATACCAGTGGACGGGTTGCATTATTGCGGGACGGACCCTTGGAACCCGGCGATAGCGCCTTGGCACAATTGGTATTGGACAAACCCACTTGCGCAGTCAATGGTGATCGCTGCATCCTCCGCGATACTTCGGCGCAAAGGACTTTGGCCGGTGGCATCGTGCTGGATACTCAGCCGCCCATGCGGGGTCGCCGCACAGCGCGTCGATTGGCGGTTTTGTCAGCCTGGGAACAGTCCGACCCACAAACCAAACTACAAGCTTTGCTTGCAGTTTCGCCCGAGGGGGTCGATCTCAAAAGTTTTGCCGCGATTGCCAATTTGAATAGCATCAATCTGGAAGGGCTTTGCCATAATTTGATCCTACGACGCTTTGAAGGTGGGAAACTGATTGCATTTGCGCCCGAACACTGGACACAACTCAGCATGGCTGTTGTCGAGACGCTAAGACAAGAACATGAAACTGCGCCCGATTCCTTAGGGCTTAATGCGGAACAACTGCGCTTGCGGGTCGCCCCCCGGTTGGCACGGGCGATTTTTGCCCAAGTGCTGGCGGAAACTTTGGACAATAGGCAATGTGCCAAGGATGGTTCTTGGTGGCATCTGCCGGGGCATAAAATCATCCTGTCAGAACCAGATGAAAAACTATGGCATCGAATCGCCCTCTTGTTGCTAGCCTCGCCTTTCCAACCGCCGCGTGTGCGCGATATTGCACGCATCGAATCCCTAGATGAAGCGGTCGTGCGAAAAGTATTGATCCAAGTCGCCCGGATGGGTCAAGTTTACCGGATTGCCCACGATCATTACTTCGACCGGGTTGCGGTCGCCCAACTAGCCGATCTATTCCGTGAACTTGCCCGTGATGCGTCTGACGGATCGGTGTCTGCCGCCCAATTCCGCGACCGGATAGGCACGGGCCGTAAACTGGCTATCCACATCCTCGAATTTTTTGACCGGATTGGCTACACCCGCCGGTTTGGCGATTTGCATAGACTGCGCGAAGATACTATACAATTCTAATTTCGGTACAATGTGACTCCTTCCCCTCGGAAGAGCATCGTCCCCGGTGGGGCGGCCGGTCTTCAAAACCGGTTGAGGTCGTGAGACGGCCTTGGGCGGGTTCGACTCCCGTTCTCTTCCGCCAACTGGCTTCCGACACACTCCATCAAAGTCCACCAAACCCGCGTAAATGCTCAATATATGGTCTATACTATGTCCAAGGGAGTCCGTAAATATGCCCCCACAGCCGGGGGCATCTGGGGGCATATTTGGGGGCATCTCAACATGCCCCCAGAGCATATGCCCCCAAACCCCCCTGAAACCCGCGTCAATACTGGACTGAGGACAATAGCCATGCTAACCGACACTGCAATCAAAAACGCCAAGCCAAAGGAAAAGCCTTGCAAGCTGGCTGACGAAAAAGGGCTGTATTTGGAAGTGTTGCCGACCGGCGCGAAATATTTCCGCATGAAGTACCGTTTTGGAGGCAAGGAGAAGCGGCTGGCCTTGGGTGTATACCCTGAGACCAGCCTGAAAGAAGCCCGCACCAAACGCGACACGGCGCGTAAGCAATTGGATGATGGCATTGACCCTGCCGAAACGCGCAAGGAGGCCAAACGGGCAATCAAAGCCAAGACGGAAAATGCTTTTGAAGCCTTGGCGCGTGAATGGCTGGACAACATTCGCCACAAATGGACGGAAGAACACCATACCTATACCTTGCGGCGTTTTGAGGCTTACGCCTTCCCCGACATAGGCCACCTCTCGATAGACGAAATCGACGCGCCTACCCTGCTCATGATGGCGCGTAAGATCGAGTCACGGGGAACCGTGGAAACCGCTTACAAGGTCGTCCGGGCCTGTGGTCAAGTATTCCGCTACGGCATTGCCTGTGGGCGTTGCAAGGGCAACCCGGCAGTTGATTTGCGCGGGGCGATGCGGCCTAAACCGGCTGTCAAGCACATGACGGCCTTGCATGAAGCCGACCTTCCCGAACTGCTACGCAAGATCGACGCTTATGCCTCTGAGGCAGGGGGCGACTTGCAAACTCAGCTTGGGCTGCAACTGTTGGCGTTGACTTTTGTACGCACCGGCGAATTGAGGGAAGCGACATGGGAAGAGTTTGACATGGACGCGGCGGAATGGCGCATTCCTGCCGAGCGCATGAAGGCGGGGCAAGCGCATGTTGTACCGCTGTCACGGCAAGCCTTGGACGTGCTAGGGCAATTGCGGGAGTTGAACGGCTCTTACGCTTTCGTGTTCCCCGGACGCAATCCGCGAGTGCCGATGAGCAAAAATACTATTTTGTTTGCCTTATACCGGATGGGCTACCGGGGGCGCATGACCGGGCATGGCTTCCGGGCCGTGGCTTCCACCATCCTGAATGAAATGAACTTCAACCCCGATGTGATAGAACGTCAATTGGCGCATAGGGAAAAGAACGCGGTCAGAGCGGCTTACCATCGTAGCGAGTATAAGGCCGAGCGGCGTAAGATGATGCAGACTTGGGCCGATCATCTGGACTCGCTCAAGCGCGGGGCGCAAGTGATACCGATCAAGCGCGGGGCGGCGAAATGAGCCAACCGCACCATTGAAAACGAGCAAGAGGTAAACAACATGGCAAGCGTTGCAGAAAAAATAGTTGAGATTGTCAAGGACATGCCGGAACAGCAAGCGGCGGAAGTTTTGAACTTTGCAGAGTTCCTGAAATACCGCCAAGCGGAACGTCCGCTTGAGAAAATTGAGCAACCCGCAGAGGCAGACGATTGGGCCGAGTTTGAACAGTTTGCGGGAGCGTGGTCTGGCAAGTTTAACCGTGAGGAATGCTATGACCGTCCGGGCCTTCGCTGATACTAACATACCGCTTTACGCTCTGGATGTTGACGCGGAAAAGCGCAAGAAGGCACTCGCCTTGCTGAGAGGGAACCCGGTTATCAGCGTCCAAGTGGTGAATGAGTTCATCAGCGTGGCGACTGGCAAAATGAAGCTTGCCCGACCGCAGATCAACCGGCTTGCAAGGGTAATGATGAAACGCTGCGAAGTAGTCACGATGGACGCGGCAATGGTCAAAGAGTCCATTGCCTTGGGTGAAAGGTATCAGCTTTCCCATTGGGACAGCCTCATTGTTGTGGCGGCTTTGCGAGCGAACTGCGACACGCTGTATAGCGAAGACATGCAGCACGGGCAGTTGATCGACGGGCGTTTGACGGTCATTAACCCCTTTATTTGATGAACCCGACTAGCACGGGCCACCGTACCGGCGTGTACCGATAGACAACCTACAACCCGTGCCAAGCCAGACAGGGCGAAAGCCATTTTTTCAAGCAAACCGGGGGTTAAACCATGCATACCATCCACAGACACACACACCGAAGCGGCATTGACGCAACTGGCGGCAATTGCAGGAAAGGACAGCGACCAACTGATTAAGGATGTGGTCAGCGAGTACCTGGCGGAACAGGCAGACATTGAACAGGCAGACGCGGCCTATTCCCGCTATCTGGCAGGGCAAGAGGGAACCGTGAGCCTAGACGACTTGGAGAAACGCCTTGGCTTGGACGGTTGAGTTCCTCGACAGTGCGTCCCGTAGCCTAGCCAAGCTTGGCAGGGAAGACCAAAGGAGTATCCTCAAACATGTTTGAGACTGGCAAACATGAAAAAGCCTACCCAAAAGCGACTCACTCTTGGATAATACCCAGCGTTGACCCAAAAAATTTTTTCATTGAGTTTAAGGATAATGATTGTCCCTCTGCAACCCCCGCTAGAAGGCATAACCGCCGAACGCTTCTTGGCCCTTGCACAAGCCTTGTCTCGTGCAAGCAAACGAAATCCCGCAGATTTGCAAACCCTGCTTGAAGACGAACTTGTCTGGCTTAAAACCTACACCGGCAATAAAAATCAAGCCATGGCTTATGAAGCATCTGCGCGTGTGCTTTTGGATTTGGTCCGGCTTGGTTGGCACATACGCGAACACGGCTATGGGATTGAACTCGTTTCCGAAACGCCGCGGTTAGGTGGGCTCACCCCTGTTGAAATACTGGCCGAAAAGCAAAAAACGCGGGATTTCTTCAAAGCAACTGTACACCATCAGTTGAATGATCCTTATGTGCGGGCTTTCATCGAACGGATGGAAAATCCTTCAAGTAAAACCGGCAAAAAACCGATTACGCTTTTGATTGCCGACGGTTCCGAACTCCATGCCCGTCTACTTGCCGCCCGACAGTCAAACAATAAGGATGACGACCCTTTAGCCAAGGCGATAAGCCCCTATCTACAACTGGCTACAACCGATGCCTATGATGAGACTACAGGGCATTCCTTGCGAGATATTTGGCGTTATTTTCGATATTCATGGTCGATTCCACAATTTTCCACACCTGGCCGCCAACTGCTTTATCTAGTGCGTGATGCGGCTCATCCTTGCCATCCCGTCATGGGAATTATTGGGCTAAACAACTGCGCCTTGCAAATGGGAGAAGAGCGTGAGGATCACCTAGGTTGGAGCCTGAAAGCATTACAAGAACGACTCAATATAGCTGCTGAATCTGTCGAAAGTTTAAAGAAAGAATATGCTTGGTTAGAATCACAAATCACCGCTGCATTGGACGATGTGGACCCAACGAATTTGGTAAACACGGAAGAATTACAGCAACCAAGCCGAGAAACTGTGGCTCGTTTACGCAGACAATCACAAGAGTTTGATCGTTTGCGTGATGAAACATTGCGTGAGTTGGCGCATATACGAACAGATAACGATGGCCCAATATTGTTGGCAGAGATGGAGGAACTAGATGAAGATCATCCTCCCGTGGATGATGAAATGTTGTTATTGGAAGGGAAGTCGGCAAGCAACACAGGTATGCAGAAAGCACGAAAACATTTAGTGGCACGAAAGAGGTCGGGTTTACTTGCTGAACTACTTCATGCTCGTCTTATGCTATTAGAAAACCGAGACTCGCTTTTAAATCCTAGCTCAGTCAGAGAAACAATAAAACGTGAAGAAATGGGTGTTGCACTCCAAACGGTGTTAGCCGCACTTAAAAGCCGATTTGCTGGCATCAATATGTTAGAAATCAGCACATACGGAGCAATACCACCGTATAACCATTTACTGGGTGGTAAACTGGCTGCAACTGTTTTGGCAATAAATTAGTACATAGAAAATTTTATTTAGTTTATGATTAAAGACTTTAAAATAATTGACACACTATCACCATCGGACTTTGAAATTTTTGTTCGGGACATTTTTCAAGCGGCAGGATGGACAGATGCAATTATCACGAAAGTAGGTGAAGGATTTCAGCACGGCGATGGTGGCGTTGATATTTTTGCCTATAAAAATAAACGCAAATTTGCTATCGAGGTTAAGCAAAGAAAAGCCGGGATAACCGTTGATATAAAGGCTTTAAACCAATTAGTGACCGGAGCGAAGCTTGCCAATGTCACAAATATGATTTTAGTTACAAACTCTTATTTCACCTCTGAGGTAAAAGTTAGGGCTTTAAGACTTGGCGTTGAATTAATTGATCGTGACGCTTTACAAAACTTATGGATTAAAAAACATTCTGAGATTGGGCGTGAGATTAAACCCAGAAAATATCAAGAAACTGTTATTGATGATAGTGAAACACGTTTTAACGCGGGCAAGAATCGTTTGCTTATCGAAATGGCAACCGGCTTGGGGAAAACTTATACTGTTGCACATCTGGTTAAACGGCTATTGCAACAAGGCAAAGTTAAACGTGTACTATTTTTAGCACACCAAGTTGAAATTTTATTGCAATCAGTTACCGCATTCAAAAACGTCTTGGGTATAGGCACTTACACATTTTCTGCTTGTTTTGGTGGTGCAAACCCAGAGCATACTGATTTTGTATTTGGCAGTTTCGACACGCTATTTAGTAAGATAAATACACTAGGAAAAGAAACTTTTGATGTGGTGATTGTTGATGAAGCTCATCATACTCCGGCTATCACTTATGCATCTGTCGTTGAGCATTTTCAACCTAAATTGTTGATAGGCCTAACTGCAACGCCGTTTCGTGAAGACAATAAGGATGTTTTAGCGTTTTTCGGTGGTTCAGAAGGGCATGTGGGTAAATATGATTTGGCTTGGGCTTTGCGTCATAACAAACTGGCATTCCCTAAATATTTAGTTTTACTGGATGACTTAGATCAATCACGCATAGATCAACTTGATAAAGGTTTGTCGATTAGCGACTTAGACCAACGGCTTTTCTTGCATAAAAAAGACGAAGAAGTTGTTCGTATAATTGAAAAAACGGTGCAAGAAAAACAAATTAAAAGTCTTAAAGGTATTGTTTTTTGTCGCAGCATTAACCATATAAAATATCTTATTCAATTTTTTCCAGCAGGAAGTGCTACTTTCGTTCACTCAAAAATGAATGACCAAGAGCGCTGGCAAAATATTCGTGATTTTCGAGAAGGTAATTACCGCTATATTTTAGTACGTGACTTATTTAATGAAGGTGTTGATATTCCAGAAACAAACCTACTGGTTTTTATGCGTTATACGGGTTCGCATACAGTTTGGTTGCAACAATTAGGCAGGGGGTTACGCAAAACACCTAACAAAGATTATGTCCACGTTTTGGATTTTGTTGGTTCATTAGAACGCTTAAACGAAGTGCATCAACTGACCAAAAATGTGAACAGCATCGTAATAGAAAAAGATAATTGGGAACCGCCACCACATGATAAAAAGGAAACCGTCCATAATTCATCATTAGAAGTAAATTACAGCCAAACCGCCGCACAAGTTTTACAATTAATTGAAGAACTTCAATATCGTTTGAAGTCACGAATGCAAGCCATTGAAGCATTGCGGAGATATTATGAAGATTACGATAAGATTCCCGCATTGAATGAAATAGAAAGCGCTCTTGTTGACATTACGGCTGACCAAATAGCCACGCACTTTGACTCGTATTTTGGTTACTTGGAAGCGGCATTGATGGGACAATATGATCAAAGCTTTTTTCGTGAAGTATGCTCGGAATATGCGCTACTGTTTTATCAACAAAACAATGTTGTCCCAACTTTTAGAGCTATTAGCCTAGCTAATCAATATAACGGTCTACCTGCCTATTCTGAAGCAGAAGTTAAAATTCTTCTCGGTCTTCTCGGTAATGAAAGTGAATTAGAAAATTACTGTGTTAGCAAAATTAAATCACATGAAACCATTCAGCAAGTTACAAAAACTATTGAAATAGTATCGCCTATGAATACAATATATACCACTATAAACGAAGAGTCGTTGCTTATTGATAAATATTCATCTATTATTAAAAAACCACAAGATTTATTAAAGCTTTCCATAGATGAGAGAGCAGAAATTAAAAACGTATTTAACTCAGAATTCCGCTTTTTAAGTTGCTTACAGAACAATAAATAATTAAGGATTGCTTTATGGATGAATATGCTGAAATAGATATTTCGGAATACTATAAAATACCTTTAGACAGTCTTGTGTTGCCAGACAATTATAACAAACTTCTAAGGCGAATAAAGAACCTTAGTTCAACAGAAAACGGATTCTCTGTTGAAACTGTTGGCGATATTGTAAAGCTCGATCCTAATCAGTTTTTTAATTTCAAAGGCGTTGGAAATAACTATGTCAGAAAACTAATTCAATTTAAAAATGAACTACCATTTATTCTAAACAGACTTAAACAAGAACCTAATTTTTTTTCTATAGAAGATGTTTTTACGTCTCTCAATAATAACTACAATTATGATACCCCAATAAATCAGCTTTCCTTATCGCCAAAATATAAAAAACTCATAAAAAGAATCTTCGCCTTAATGGATAATATCGTCACGGTGCAAGATATTATTGATATAGACGTTGCTGATTTCTCAAAATTACCTGCTGTAGGTAAATTGTATGTTGAGGCGTTGAAAATTTTGCAGACTGTTTTAACGTCTACAAATATTAATCAACAAAATGCTAATACCTCCTCAGAAATAAAAAAAGAATTTCCATCGAAAACTTCACTTTCAAAGCTCTATATAAATTATGGATTTTTAACTGAGAAAGAAATTAAATCATTAAAAAAACTTGAAAGATTTTATGATGGTAATGTTGATGTTCGTAATGTAAATACACTATTAGATGTTGACAAAATTTATTTATCGAAACAAGCAGGGTTTGGTGATTCATTTCTATTAACTTTAAACAATTTGCAAGACAAGATAAGAAGTGGACTTAATGAGTTACCAGATAATATAACAGAGTGCAATATAAATGAAAAAGGATTGTTTATATCAAGCGAGATAACCTTTATTGAATTTAATGAAATAGATAAAGTTTTAATCGACGATGTTGAAGGCTATTTATGGACGTTAGATGAAAAGGAAATGGATATCGCACTTTCACGATGGGGCTTCAATCAAAAGCATGAAACTCTTGAAGAAGTTGGAAGTCGCCATAAGTTAACAAGAGAAAGGATACGACAGTTTGAAAAATCCATTAATTCGAATTTGCCTTTGTATTTTAGAATACAACCCAAAATTATATGGGCAAATATCCGTGATAAGATGACTGAAGATTTAACGGTATTGTTACCCAATTTAGCTAAATGTTTTGCAACAGATGAACTGTTTTACTCATTTATCGAATTATGCTGCCAAGTTGAAATAGGTAGTATACGAGAGATAGTTTTTACCAAAATTAGCACAAAAATTATCAATCAGTTATTTTGTACAAATCCATCACCGATAGCCCAAGAAATAATCATCAATGAATTGATGTCAAACTACGGTTACAGTAGGGCCTCGGCAATTATTGGAATTAAACAACTAGAGAAAATCAATAAAATAGAAATAACTGACCAAGGTATTTATCCTAATAAACTTGGTAGGGCAGAAGCCGTTGCTCATATCTTGACTTTTCATCCTGCGGGGTTGCCTTGGAAAGATATTTCTAGGATAGCGAATATAAAAGGTTATTCATCAACACTATTTGATGAAACAAGAATAGCAAGTGGATTCAATGATTCTGAATATATTTATCTATGCGACAAAGGGACTTATCGGAATTTAATGTTTCTTGATCTTGAGCGGTTCAATATTTCTGAAATTATACAGCACTTGCTTAATTATCTTAAACAATATCAATCAAAAGCATTGCACTTACACGATTATTACTTCCAAAGTAAAGGTAATCGTAGTGAAATAGAATATTTCACTTTACGTCATATAGTTAGAGAGTATGGTGAAGAATATGGGATTTACTTTAACGGTAAATCAGGTTCAGACAGCGTAAGCCTTGATCCAGAATTAAAACGCATTACCCAAGCCGATGTCGTTATAAAAGTGCTTAATGAATCTAAAGTAGCCATGACTAAGCAAGAAATAGCAGAGCGATTAAGGAGTAAAAGTAAAGGCCATGCTGCATTTTATATAAATAATCTGATGGAAGAAGGAAAAGTTGTACGAGTTGATCAAATGGTTTATACCACTATCGAAAAAGCCTTCCGCAACATGGACACCAAAGCGATTATGAGTATTATAAAAGATATTATGGATATCTCAGCTATTATTGTTGAAGCTGATATTTTTCGCGAATATGTCAATATGGAGCTTAGCTTGAGTTATTCAAAGTATATATATATCTCCCTAATTAAAACTCACATAAATGATCTTGGTTGGTATCGAAATAATTCTTTGTTTAGCAAAATCCCTATACCCTATAAAAATTTATTGGATATGTGTAAACAGTTGTGTATCCCAACCTTATCAAACGATGAGAATGCTAAAATCATAAAGCAAGCAGCATGGTTGACTGATTCAGTGGCAAAGTATTCGATTCAACAATGGAAATTGCAATTAGGAAGCCATCCAGCTTAGCACAGACGAAGTGCAGCGGAACCCAGGAAAGGCCGAAACTAAACCAGGGTTCCACTTCGTTCCATTCGGGTTGCTTGCTTTCCGGTCAGTTTGCTGCCTGAAGGCGGGACTTCGAACGTTTGCTTGTTCCCAAGTTCCGCTTGGAAATACCGTTTTGAAAGCTCCGGCTTCTATTCGCGTTTTCTGAAAGCAAAGCTTCCTCAACGGGTTTCCAAACGAGAATTTTGGGAACCAGCGAACCGGTAACATTCAGCGGTTCAGACTTGCGCAAACCCATGGATTTATTGGAGCGACTCCGCTTGGAAGGCTTGGTTCCCGATGTTGCCGGTGCAGGGACCATCTCTATTGAGCCTTGCCTGATCTTTATTGACGAGGTTCATGGGATTGCAAGCTCGACGGCTATCGCTCTGTTGAGTGCCATGGACGACCGACGGATGACTTCTATTGATGGAAGGCTCTATGATTTCAATCGAGCGGTGTTTTTGCTGGCTACAACCGATCAAGGAAAGCTTTCCGAAGCATTTCAAAGCAGACCCAACAAGACATGGTTGCGCCCTTACACCCTTCATGAATTGGCTGGCATTGTCTGGTTGCATGGCAAGCAATGCTTGGACGGCAGCGAACTTACTCAAGAGGCTTGTTACGAAATTGCGGCACGGATGCGTTGCAGCCCTAGGCTGAGTGTACGCCAACTCAGCGAGGTGCTGCGTCCGTATTTCTTCCATCGCATTTGGCAAGAACAAGATGGTAAAACTCCAATGCTCAGTCAAGTTGCCGAATTAATGACCCGTGAAAATATTGCTGCATTCTACGAAACCCAAGGCATTGACCATAATGGCTTGGACGATGTGGCAAAACGTTACTTGGATTACCTCAAGAGGCAAGGTGCGGCATCGGAGGCGACATTATCACAGGCTTTGAGCATTACGGTTAGGCAGGACTTTGTCGAGGTTAGGGAATATCTTGTCCGTCTAGGTTTAGTCGAGACTTTTCCAGGGGGGCAACGGTTGACGCGAGCAGGTGCGAAGTATCTGAATTCAAATCCTCCGCCCGATTTGCGTGGGCTGATTTCCAGAGCGATTATGTGAACGCTAAATTAAAAAAACTAGTATGAACCATAAGGGCAGAATAGATAATATTCCGCCCTATTCCGCCGCAAAATTATACAATCAAACTAAATCATCACCGCCACGCTATTGCTTTCGACGCTATCGCCTGCTAGGCATTCCAAATTTCGGGGCCGCCCTGCCCTTGGGCGGTCTGGTTGGAGGGTGATCGAAGCCACGGGCAAGGCCGGAACCTCGATCAAGCCAGACGGCAAGACCTAAAGTTGGCAGAGTTTCACGGTCTGGCAGCGCACTGCCACCAAGCAAGACACGGGCGACCGGCGCAAGCCTTCACGGTCTGGCAGGGCAAGGCCATTGCCGTTAGCACCACGGGCAAGGCGGTATTTGTCATCCTGATTTGTCATCATGTCTCCCACAAGATACAATCAAGCCATGAAATACGAACTCCAAAGCACACAAACCTTCAACCATTGGCTTGCCAAGCTGAAAGATAGGGCGGTCAAGAACAAATAACTGTCAAGTCTGGCTAGGGTTGAAAACGGGCATTTCGGAGACACCAAGGCGCTATCCGCCGAACTGTTCGAGTTGCGCTGTTTCTTTGGTGGGGGAATCAGGGTCTATTATTCGATTCGTAATCAGCGGGTTGTCTTGCTGCTGGCTGGCGGCGACAAATCCAGCCAAAGCCGGGACATTGAAAAAGCCCAAGCCATTTTGAACGCATTAGGGGATTGAGCCATGCCTGAAACCATCACCGCCTTTGACATTGCCGAACATCTGGAAACCGATGCCGACATTCAAGCATTTCTCCGCGAAACCGCCATTACCGGCGATGCGTCAGACTTCATCCATGCGTTAGGCATTGCGGCCCGTGCCAAGGGCATGGGCGAAGTCGCCAAGCAAGCCGGGGTGACAAGGGCGAGCCTTTACAAGTCGCTGGCTGATGACGGCAACCCACGGTTTGAAACCATCACCAAAATTGTCGAAGCGTTGGGGTGTAAGCTGGTAGTCTCATAATTTCTACCTTCCATTTCTTATAAGCCTTAAGCCAATTGCCGTTAGCACCAAGGGCAAAGCTCCACGATCCGGCGATAGCCTTCCAACCGTCAATGCCACGGGACTAGCGAGAGGAATCCTGCCCTTGGGCGGTCTGGTTGGAGGGTGATCGAAGCCACGGGCAAGCCGGAACCTCGATCAAGCTAGACGGCAAGGCTGGAACTTGGCAGCGTTTAATAGTCTGCCAGCACAGCACACCAAGCAAGGTACTAGCGATTCACCTTTACTTACACTCGTTCCAGACCTATAATTTTTATAGGTTCACAAGTCATCATCCATGAGCATTCACCCTTTCCCACTCACATCAGAACATGCCCTGACTATCGTCAGACAGGCGGTCGAGTGTGGCAATGTCCTTATGCCAGACCCGCCGAACGGCGGTGAATGGTATCGGGTATTGACTAGGCGGCAAGTGGATTTATGCCTCAAAGAAGGCGACTTGGTTGAAGAACCGAGGGTTGACGAACACGGGCATATCCGTTGCGCCTTGGAAAGGTTTGGCGCTGGTCTGGTTGTGCGTGTGCGCGTCGCGTTGATGAAGCATGAAGACAGTTGGAGCATCGTCGTTATTGAAGTGGAGAACCGCCTATGAACCCTTACCATTACGTCCAGTGCGGATTGGATAACGTCTGGCTAGAAAACGGTTTCGACAGGGTTGAAACACCGTATGGGAAAACCGTAAAAATTGATTGTGCCGACAAGCTTGATGCCGCCATCGCAGAATGGCTCACCCGGAAGCCTGCCCCTTTGTCCGGGCGGGAGTTCCGTTTCTTGCGCTTGCAGCTTGATTTGTCGCAAAAGCGCATTGGCGAATTGCTTGGGAAGGAGGCTCAAACCGTTGCCTTGTGGGAAAAGTCCGCTGCCGTAAACACTGATGTTGATTTCATGATGCGCCATATTTATCGGCAAACGGCGGTCAATTCTTCCCAGACCTATGTCGAGCTAGTGGACTATTTAAACGCACTAGACAGAACCGAGCATCAAGAAAAAATATCGTTTCACGAAACCAAAGATGGTTGGGAAAAGGCCGCATAAAAATAAACATTACTCCCAATAAACCCGGCATGGTCAGCCGGGTTTGTTGGATTTACATGGCAACAGGGCGAGGCGAAAGGAACCCATCCCTTGGCGGTCTGGTTGCATGGTGATCGAAGCCACTAGCAAGGCCGGAACCTCGATCAAGCCGGACGGCAAGGGCGGAATTGGGCAGGGCTTAACCATCTGCCAACACACCGCCACCAAGCAAGGCACGGGCGACCGGCGCAAGCCTTCACGGTCTGGCAGAGCAAGCCGATTGTCAAAAATCAGCCTGTACGAAAAAGGGGTAGTTATCCACAGGCAAGAAAGCCAGCAACCACGCGGGTTTGATTGGGTGAAAATGGATGTACGTTAAACAGTCGTTTGGCGTATAGCCCGAATGCTAGGCTATCAAACAAAACCATACCCTGAGACTTAGCAAACAATAGAAATCCCACAAAATAGCAGGGCTTTAAGTCTGACATGGCAAGACCACTTTAGAGCAATAATGCAAGTGAAACTTCCCCAAAAACCTCTAAAATAAGGGGAGACATTGCTTAAGCGGGGGCATATATGGGGGCATCTTAAAATAACAAACTCATAATATTCATGTTTAACAATGCCATAAAAACATAATGTGACTCCCGTTCTCTCCGCCAACTGGCTTCCGACACATTCCACAAAACGAGCAAGAGGTAAACAACATGGCAAGCGTTGTAGAAAAAATAGTTGAGGCTGTCACGGACATGCCGGAACAGCAAGCGGCGGAAGTATTGGGCTTTGCGAGACACTTGAAGGCCAAGCAAAACGAGACGGGTGTAGCCTTGCAAGAAACCGAGTTAAAACCTTTAACCCCGGAAGGACACGCGGCTTGGGTGGAACGCATGAGGGCAATCACCGCAGCCCAACCGATGACTCAAACCACGGTGGAAGACATGCGGCATGAGGCGCGATATTGATGCGCCTTTAGACAACAAATCGCATCACCCTTGTATATCGGTGCTTTACTATTCAGATAGCAACGCTATACTTTCATCATGATTAAGTCATTCCGGCACAAAGGGCTAAAAGCCTTCTTCCAAACCGGCGACAAGTCCGGCATACAGGCACACCATGAAACCCGCTTGCGCTTGCAATTGGCTAAACTGGATGCTGCACAAAGCCCGGATGACATGGACTTGCCCAATTGGAGGCTACACCCGCTCAAAGGAAGCTTGAAAGGCCATTGGGCTGTATGTGTTGACCGGAATTGGCGCATGACTTTCAAGTTTGAAGGGAATGATGCCGTGCTGACCGATTACCAAGATTACCACTGAGAGGCATTGAACATGGCGCACATGCACAACCCGCCACACCCCGGCGAAGTCTTAAAGGATGGGGTGTTCACCGGAACGGACATTTCCATCGTCGAATTTTCCAAGCGGATTGGCGTTACCCGCGTGGCCTTGTCCCGTATCTTGAACGGCAAGGCTGCGATAAGCCCAGACATGGCCTTGCGGCTTGCCGATGCGCTAGGCGGGAGTGCCGAAAGCTGGCTGCACATGCAAGCTAATTATGATTTATGGAAGGAACGGCAAAAGCCGCGACCAGCGATTGAGCGGCTACCGATTCACGGCTGACCCAACTCCCGACTGGCGCTGCCACCGTTTTGGCGTGTACCGATAGACGACATTCAACCCGTGCCACGCCAGACAGGGCGAATGGCAACCCGAAAACCACACCACTGATAACCCGTTGGAGGTTTACCCATGCAAACCGCAAGCTACATCGTGAACGAACAGGGCCAGAAAACCGGCGTGATATTGGACATGGCGAAATACCTCAAAATGCTTGAGGCAGTCGAGGAATTGGAAGCGATCAAGGCTTATGACAGCGCTAAAGCCGAGGGCGGGGAGGCAATCCCCTTTGACCTTGCCTTGGCAGAAATCGAGGGCCACTAATGGCCTATGCGCTCACCACCCTTAAACGCGCACAGAAGGAACTTGCCAGCCTACCTAAGGAAGATTATCAACGGCTACGGGATGCCATTGTCACAAACTAGCCGACACCCCAAGGCCGGACGGCACATTGAAGATGACGGGCAGACCAGCATGGCGCATCCGCGTGGGCGATTACCGCGTGATTTACGAAATTGACGACGACAAGGCCGTTGTCAGTGTCATTGTGTGCTAAATTGAATGCCGTAACTTCTCACGAAACGTTAGCGGCGGGGTTACAAACCCTGCTGCGCTTGGGAAATTACTTATCGGTAGAATTTAACTAAAACATCTTCTATAGTGGTCATTTTTCTTTCAACTGTAAAAAAATCATGGACTACGATTTATCCCGCCTTTCCACCCGTTCTTTTGAGCAACTTGTTCAAGCCTTGGCCTTAGCCGTTATTGGGCCGGGTATTGTTATATTTGGTGATGGACCGGACGGCGGAAGGGAAGCCACGTTCAATGGGCGCATTAATTTCCCTAGCCCCACCGACCCTTGGGATGGGTATGGCGTGGTGCAAGCCAAGTTTCGACAACGCCCCGAAGGGAGTGGCAAGGATGGCGATTGGGCCTTGACTGAATTGAAAAACGAAATGGAAAAATTTGCCGACGGGGAACGTAATCTACGCAAACCCGATTATTACCTGTTCGTAACCAATGTTGTGCTGACCCCTGTAGCCGATGTCGGCAGCAAGGATAAGCTTACCAATTACTTAGAAGGGCAACAAAGCAACTTAGGCTTGAAGGATTTCCGTATCTGGGATTACGATCAGTTGCGAGTTCTACTGGATGGGCAGACGGATGTCCGAACTGCCTACACGGCATGGATTACCTCAGGTGATGTTTTAGCTGAGGTTTTGAAAAACATGCAGCCTCGCCAACAGGATTTCCGGGCCGTGATGCGCAATTTCATGCAAAAGGAGTTATGCGCGAACCAGTACGTCAATCTCAACCAAGCCGGTCACAGTACAAAAGAACGCATCCCCTTGGCTCAAGTCTTCGTCGATTTGCCTATGGGCGATCAGCAAAAATCGGATAGAGCCATTGCCATGTTGCAAGTTTTGGCGGCACAACGCCTTGACCCGCGTTCAAATGAACAAGAACCAGGGAAAACGCTATCGCCAGTTATGGAGTCAAAATCCCAAACGCCGGGGCGGGTGGTTTTCATTGGTGGGCCGGGACAAGGCAAAAGTACTTTGAGTCAATTTCTTTGCCAATTGCACCGAGTTGCGCTGCTCAAGCTAGAGGAACAAATCTTGTTAGAACCCGAGGCAAAAGAGGCATGCAAACTCATTTGCCAGCAATCTAAACATGAATCATTGGAACTGCCACAAGTCCCTCGTTTCCCAGTCCGTATAGAATTAAATCGTTTTGCTGCTTCTTTGGCTGATGGCAAGGCCAGTTCTTTATTTGATTTCTTGTTAAAGCGCATCAGACTAAGCACCGAGCGGGAACTATCCGCCGACGATTTGCGCGATTGGTTGGCGGCTTATCCGTGGTTGTTGGTCTTGGATGGTTTGGACGAAGTGCCGGCTTCATCCAACCGTAGCGAAGTCCTTACCTCCATACAAAATTTTCTGGTGGATGCACAAGGCTGTAATGCAGACTTAATGTTGGTTGCCACGACACGCCCACAAGGATACAACGATGATTTCTCCCCCCAATATTATCGCCACACTCAGCTTCTGCCCTTGGATGTGCCTAGTGCCTTACATTATGCCAACCGCTTGGTTGAGCAACGCTGGGGCGGCGATACGGAGAAGGTCGAAAAGCTAATGCAGCGTCTCCAACGGGCCGGGGCGGAAGAGGCCACGGCTCGGCTAATGCAAAGCCCTTTGCAGGTTACCATCATGGCCTTGCTGGTCGAAACCATCGGTCAACCGCCTAGGGAACGCTGGCGTTTATTCAACGAATATTACCAAGTCATTTTCCGCCGTGAAAAAGAGCGCGACATCCCTGCCGCCGAACTGCTGAACAGCTACCATGCCGATATTGACGCCATCCACCAGCAAGTGGGTTTGCGACTGCAAGCCGATTCCGAACGGGCTGGCGGCACTGAAGCCCTGTTGCTTCATGATGAATTTGTCAAATTGGTAAATCAACGCTTGGACAATGAAGGCCACCAAGGTAAGGAAAAGGGGAGGCTGCAAAAGGCAATTATCAATGCAGCCTTGGAGCGTTTGGTCTTTCTGGTAGCCCCTGAAGCTGATAAGGTAGGCTTTGAAATCCGCTCCCTGCAAGAATTCATGGCGGCGCAATGCTTGATGAATGGCAGCGATGAAGACGTTAGGTGTCGTCTTCGTGCCATTGCCCCCGCCGCTCATTGGCGCAATGTTTTCTTGTTTGCCGCCGGACGGTGTTTTCATGATAAACAACATTTGCGTGATAGTTTATATGCTCTTTGTGCTGAACTTAATGAAGGCGATGGTGTGGCATCGGGCGGAGAATTGGAAAAGGCAACCCTGACTGGTTCACGACTTGCCTTGGATCTATTGGAAGATGGCGCGTTAACTCGCCAACCGGCCCAATTAAAGACATATACCCGCCTAGCCATGCGCCTGTTGGAACTGCCACCCTGTCCCGAACAACTCCGCTTGGCGAAGATATACAGTGCAGATTTGGAGGTTTTATATATTGAGGAAATTAATAAAAGATTAACCGATGGAAAATCGGAACAGCGGCTTGGGGCTTGGCGAATGCTATTGCAATTGGTTCATCAGGATGTTACATGGGCGCAAAGCATGGCGGAAAACCATTGGCCTGCCGATGCGGAGGAAGCCATTCGGGTTATTAAATCAGCGGATGGTGTGGAGATTAACGATTGGATAGCTGGACATTGGGCTACAGCTATAACTAAAGCTTTGCCAAATAGGAGCAATTTGAGACCAACTAATGAATGGAGTTCTAGAATTATTAGTAAAAATGCTAATGATAAGCTCCCTGCTTGGTTTTATAACTTATTTCTAATAAATACAAATACAAAACATGATGTTAAGATTGAAAGCATTGATAGTAATTATTTAAATAGTTTAAATTATATTTCGAATATTAATTGTCTTAAGGATTTTTCTTCATTGTCTACTTATGATATACGAAAGGAATGGATTTGGTTGGCGCAAGCAGTAAACTTTACCGATACTTGTTCAAAAGAATATCTAGCCGAACTATTGCTAGAATTATCTACTTGGTCATTAGAAAATCGAAAGTCATTAGAAAGATTTATAGGATTTTACTATAATCTTCCTTGGGTAATCCATGCTTGTCTTGTTACAGCTAAGGATAATAATAGTTTAAGTTATTTAGCTAATGCTGCTCTAACAGGTGCTATGGGAAATATGGGAGATTGGAAGAAAGCAGAAGAACGATGGGATAAATATGGGATTACTATTTCTGACTTACTCTATAATCATGATTCTCAATTGCCCTTTGATAGAGAAATTGCCGAAAAGGGTTTTCCGTTTATTCTTACTGGCGCGCTCTTAACCTATTCTGAATCGAACTTTTCTATCGCTTTGCAGCTTTATGATCTATGGTGTCTACTCCCTGTATCTATAGCTAGAAAGCGGATTGCTGAACAGATTTTTTTTGTGATGACATGCGTGAATGAGACGAATGAGAAAGTTCATACTTTTACTTCAACTATTTTTAAGGAACTAGCGATAGATACACAGGAGATTAATTTGAATTGGGAATTGTTGGAAACAATACCAGAAAATTTCTGGACAGAAGTCGATGGCATTGAAGCTATCGAAATTCTAGGGAATAGCCCACAAATTCTATCCTATAAGACAAAACTTAAAACTAATGTTATTGAGAGACTTGAGTTTTTGATATCGAGCTATCCTAACAAAGTCGGTTTACAGCGCTTATTGTCAATCGCATGTATTTTTGGACATAAACCTAAATGCTCAAACGCTATTATTTGTCTTGATAGATTCAGTATGCCCACACATCGTGCTGCTACTTTACTTATTAAGATCGCACAAGCGAATTGGCAAGAGGCTGAAGCCATCCAACTCGCCGAGATGTTGGGAGATTTAGGCGATATTAGCATTAAAACCATTGGCAATGCTTTGAGAATTATCGAAAAGCAGGAAATGACGGGGCGACCTGTCGAAACATTCCTGATTAAACTCTATTCAACCCTTCCCTCTACCGCTTGGGAAACCCGTCGTGATATACTTCGGGTCATGCAGGAACAGCAACGGCGACGTTTGGGGAATACCGATAAATTATTATCCAATTGACTGCCGAGTCACAATAAATAAAACCATATTGGTATTTTTGACATCGTTCCCACAAGTCTCCGTCACTACCATAAAGTCAACGTTCGTAGCGAGATAGGATGTGCTGAGGAACGAAGCGCATCATTCTCGTGAATCGATTGATGCGCCTCCTTCGTCGGCACATCCTATGCGAGCTAGCAGCCAAGGGTGGGCAGACGGCACTATCGTCTGCCCACTCGGAATCCGGCTATTCGGTGGGTAAGCAAAAAGACGCCTGCCCATCCTACATTTTCGACTTAAACCATCACCTCCACGCTATTGCTTTCGACGCCATCGCCTGCCTTGTTGGAGGCGATGACGCGGAATTCCAAGGTTTGGCCTCGGGGTTGGTCGGTCAGGATGATCTCGGTTTCAAATGAAGTTTTCACCAATATCCCTAGGCCGTCGGGCATGATGCGCCGTGTGGTAAATCGCCACTTTGCCACCGTCTTTAGGCGCTTTCCAATCCAGTTGGGGAATTGTCACCCTTGCGTAGGCATTCCAGTTCGGGGCTGCCCCGGTTTTTGCTGAGCGACCGGTTCGGCGAGTTGCGCCCATCCAACCAAAATCCCATTTCCTTGGGGACCGTTTGTTCGGCATATTTCAAATCCAAGCGCATGGCATCGCCCGAATCAAAACAGTTTTTCCTGCTTACTGGCCTTTTTCTGCGGCTCTGCCGCCTATGAGGTTCGGGACAGGGATGTTCCGAATGCATCCAGTCAATAATATTGTCCCCGTTCTCGCCTATTCTTTGTCTGTTTGCTCCACCAACAAGCGTTCATAGATGCTACGGGCCTCATGGGGCATGTCTGCCTGTTCATATTCTTCGGCAATCTCTAACAATCGGCAACGAGCTTCTTGCCCCTCAAACGAATCGGCATTGCGTTCGGCCAACTCGTAATACATTTCAATGGCTTGATGCGGTGAATCGCTACGGCGATAATTATCTGCCATCTCAAGCAAGTGACTGAGCAGTGGCAGGACGACCTCGGCTTCGTTGTTGACTTCGTATACGGCGCTCATGGATTTTCCTCATTAATTGTGGGTTACGTGTGGCCCCTGCAATACCTGCTCAATTGGGCCATCTGCTACTGGGTCCAGACAATTATCCGCTATGATGCACATTGCCTTGTTGACCGTTAGCACTGACTGCTTCAAGCCTACAGAAAGCGCTCATTTTTGTCGGTGCGCTGCCGCACTGACGGTGAAGGGTAGATAACGCTAACTCAATGGTGCATGGTGGTCAGTGCGTTGAATAGCACACCGACATCGTGATGCCCCTTGAACACGGGTGGAATCACTTTATCGATGCCAAGCAACGCATAAACAGCCATTTGCGCCGATCTGACGGAATATTCAACGGTGAACACCACATCATCTGGGATTTCGCAAAACTGCCCGATAAATGCAAAATTCTTGGCACCAGGAGGGACAACATCGGGCCGGTCGCCTTTGACCCTAGGCATGAATTGGCTGGTGATGAACGGCATCATGCAGGGGATGCAGATGGCGGCATCGATAATGGGCTGCGCCAGGTCGCCTAGTTTGAGGTGTTGGAATAGTTCCTGCAAAATCTCCTCGCCCGTGCACTCGGACATCGGTTTGTTGACGAAATCGCCTATCCTGTCAGGAAATAGGCCATAACCCCAAAATACGAAGATATTCTCCGGTTGATTGATGAAGTGTGGCTGGTGCGCCAGAACGACGCTCATGAACCAGCTCGAATCGACCATGGTGACCAAGCCGCCAGTACCCGCCTTATTGCCGGTGAATGCTTCCATGAAGTCGAAGAATGCCGGGCATTTGAGTGTCACGGTGAACGACTGCCACTTGGTCTGTCCGATGTGACCGTCAAACACGGCAGGATGTCCGAATCCTAGTCGGCCATTGGCAATGTCTTCCCACAGTTCCCATGCTCCGCCTGATGGTTTCGAATTCATAATGGCGGGTGATGTCATGGAGCCTATGCTGGCACCCTCCGTCATGCATCCCAAGGTGACGAACACTCGATCATCCGGGACAACGGCTAAGGCTTTACGTTCGCCCTCGCAGGTGTAACGGATGCCTTTCACTGCCTGTTCACTAGGGCTTATGTCAAAATCAAGCCCCGTGACCATGGTATTCATCGAGAAGTTCACACCCTCCCCCTTAAGCCAAGTCACGAGGGGCAGTATCATCGAATCAAACTGGTTATAAGGTGTGCGCCAAACCCCGCCCATTGTATTGAAATCGGGGAATAATTGAATGAACCGCAACAGATAGCGTTTGAGTTCGACCGCGCTATGCCAAGCTTGGAATGCGAACATTGTCGACCACATCAGCCAGAAGCTATTTTCGAAAAATGTCGGCGAGAACCAATCGTCGATGCGCTTGTTGGCAAGCGAGTCTTCCGAATGGATAATGAGAGCGAGCAAATCCAGACGATCCTTTTCACTCAGTCCAAAAGAGGAAACATCGACTTTTCTGCCATTTTTTAGCAATCGGCAGCGAGAGGACGTGACATATTTTTGGCTAAATTCAACAATTTCTTCGGTGACGCATTTATCTGAGTCGGTTAGCGAGGGAATGCTGGCAAATAGGCCGAAGGTGCAGGCGTAATGCTCTTCGAGCATCCGCCCACCCCGAATGACATAACCATTTTCCGCTGAGCCGAACCCGTCCATACTGCCACCAGAAACATTCAGTTCCTCGAAAATATGAATGGACTCCCCGGCGACAAGACCATCCCTGATCAGGAAAGCTGCGCCGGCGAGTGAAGCGATTCCGCCACCGACGAAATAGGTTTGGGCAAGCGGTGGCGTTTTAGACGCGGGCAAAATGTCGGTTGTATTGATTGGGTGTGTAAGTGCCATGGTAAAACCTCTGGTTTGAAGATGAGTAAATCAGCTTAGGCGTTCTATTGCCTTGCCTCCATGCCGAAGCGATTGGGCATGCCCATTCACGCCAAAAAACCCGAATACGATGACCCCCAAGGCAAAGATACCTGCTTGGGCTAATTGCAAGCCATAGGGTATTGGGTTAACGCTGAGCAGTAATGCCAATACTACGAGCGACGGCACCAAGCCGAATACAATAATCAGCGCAATAATAAATACGGGCTGTTCCGCGCCGGTGGGTTTAGTATGGGCAAAGCCAGAAACGACTTTGATGATGGTTTGGCCGAATAATACAGCCGAGCCAAATGACAGTTCCGGCGATTCAATGATGGCGAACAGTGACCGGCCAACACTCACATCGACGATGGAAATGACAACCAAGGGGAGGACGATGAACAGCAAATCGCCCAATATGGCATACATCGCGGCTTTTCGATGAATCTTATGAGGATCATCTAGGTTACTCGTTACGGATGCGGGTGGGTCTTTAGTCAATTCGAGGATACCTTTTTAGATACTCAAACCCAGTGCAAAAAAGACCGGATGGCAAGCCATCCGGTTAACTCAGGCAGAGCAGGAAGAACTTTGAATCTTAAATACTGTTAATGGTCAAATCAGCGCCATCTAGCCTAGTGCTCATTGTTGTTATACACAAGTCCAGCCAAGCAGAAAATGCCGTCATTCCAGCAGGGATGCAGGAATCCAGTGCCATGGATGGTAACTCGTCGATATGTAAGTGTTTGATTTAAAGTATATACCAACACCTCCCTGTGACTGGATTCCGGCAGTCCATGCCGGAATGACGGGCTTCAAGCACTTGTGTATAACGACCAGAGCCTAGTGTAGGATGCGCAAGCCTCCATGATTTTTATTTAGCAGCGGCAGCTTTAGACGACAAACGGCGACGGTTGACAGCCATGGCAAAAAGGCCAATGCCGAATAGGGCTAGGCTGGCAGGTTCAGGAATGCCTGCGGAAAAGCCAGGTGAAGCAAACGTGCCACTCGCGGAAATGGACTCTTGAGTTTCCGTGAAGCTCCTTGTGAAACTCCAACGAAGAGCGGCATCTGACGCAGTACAGAAGTTAATGCCAGTTGGCGTTGCGCAGCCACCCCCTTGAGTTCCCAACAAGATTCCGGGTGTGATAATGCCACGGGTATACACATCCAGAAAGTTGGTTCTTTGGGTAATGATGATCAGTTGAGATGCTACATAGGTTCCGATGTTTGCTGGCCCGGTGATGTTAAAAGATGACATATTGGTAATATCCAATGGACCGGCAAGGGTAAAAAGAGTGTCTTGCGGTATTGGCGAGAAATCGCCATTATTGAGACCATATTTAGGATTTACAACAGTTATCACACCTGGTGCGCTTAGATCTACCCCTGTTATGGTTGCCCCAGTGGCACCAATTGATGAGGTGCCATTTAAATTCACAAGCTCTGCTTGTGAATTGGCAGCGAACACGCAACTGCCTAGTGCTAAGCCTGTGAGTATCAATGTTTTTATAACGTGAGCCTTCATAGAATTATCCTGATTAGATGGTACGGAAAAGATTAAAGCCACTAGCTTTGGATTCATTCTTTAGTTTCCATAACTTGGGCTGGCTTTAGAGTAATGTAGGGAAAATGGTTATGGCTGTCTGTACGCTAACGTACAAAGCCCATATCCGCTATGTTGGAACAATGGATTCAGTCGCTTTATTCCAATCCTATTCAACCTTTACCATTGTTTAACCCTGTCAAGATGTGGAGTAAATCCGCAAGGTTTCCAACTGTTTCCTTAGTCGGCATGGACTGCCCATGAACCACCAGAATAGGTACTCCAGAATCATGGATAATGGTTTTCGTGACATTTTTATGGAATAATTCGGAAAACCCCAATCGACCATGGGAACTCATAGCGATAAGCTGCGGTTGATGGGTTTTCACATAATTCAGAATGCCGGATTCCACCGCCTGGGCCTTGATTTTGACATTCCTTAGCTGGATTCCTAAATTGAGAAACTCCTTTTCCAAGCCAGCCAGCATGACCGAAGCCTTGGGATGCTGCTTAAATGCCGTTTCCACAGTCAACACGGTAATATTAGAGTTGGCCCCTTGGATAATATTTGCCAGCACTAAAAAAACGGGAAGGGACTCGGCGCTAAAATCTGTCGTAATCAATATCTCATAGGGCAGACTAACATCGGATTTGACCGGCTCGCACACGACGATGATGGGAGTTCGCGAGGCATGAAGCAGTTTGTCGGCATGGGACCCGTTAATCAACCTATCGGTTAAAGAATGCTTGTGCGCAACCAATACGATCAACTTGGCAGAAACGGTTTCGCTTAGGATTACGATTTCATTAACTGGGTCGCCATGCCGGACATAAAATTCGACATTGATCCGATTAGCCATCGGCAAGCTTAGTTTTAACTTTGCAAATTCATTGACCGCCCAACGTTCCACGATTTCCAGTGCCAGTGGCAGGACCGTAACCCACGGCAATTGGCTCCACTGTTGGCGGGTTTTGAAATCTATATTCTCGAACGCCGGGTGTATGGAAATTAAATCGGATGGCGTCAAGTTTTCTGCCGGGAAGGCATTTTCCAAATCAATGCTATAAACAATCTTCAGCCTGTCATTCGGTTTGCTCCACATTAAGGCCAGTCGGATTGCATATTCAGAATTGGCGGAAAAATCGACAGGCACGACGATATTTCTACCAACGGCATGGGCATCAATCGAAGCATCCTCGACCGCCCTTTCCGCCACGGCCAACTCAACCACTGCCAGTTCCGCCACCGCCAATTCCACCGCCGCCGGCCTGACTGGTTCCTTGGGAGTGTTATCCACTGGCAATGGGATTTTGCTGGTTTCCTCCGCTTTGATTAGGGGAGGAGATTGCGGGGATTTTCTTTTATAGAAAGCAAACGCCAGCAAACCAGCGGCAAACCCTAAGGCGATGAAGCGGTCACCAAACGATTCGCCAGTCTGTGCCGCTGCCTCGGCTAATACCATTGCGGTACTTGAACAGAACGTTGCCAGGATTGCCAAGAGTTGCCAAAAGTGTCGTCTAACCATGTTTTTTTCTCCCCGCAAAAAGCATCAATCCACCGCCAGCCAATACGGCTCCTAGACCGGCCCAGATTGGAATAATGACCGTCTGCGTATCTTTAACCGTCAGTTCGAGTGGGCCTAATTGGGCTTCTTGGGTTTCCTTGGTATAGCTGAAACGTCCATAAGCCAATCCCAGCAGGCCAGTTACCATCAGCACGATTGCCACGAGCTTGAGTGCATTCATCTGATATCCCCTAATTTTGACAAGAAGCGAAAGAAGCCGATCACATCGGCTTCTTTATCAGCGCAAGGGCTATGGGTTCACTTGGCCGGTGCTTTCCATGGCAGGTATCCAGGAGGGAATGCCTTAGTAGGGGCTGCTGCGGGGGCGGCTGATGCCGGGGCGGCGACTGCCGCTGGTGGGGCGGCCTCGGGGGCTACCGCAGGGGCTGCGGGTGCGGCCGCTGGAACCGCTTCCACGGCTGCGGCGGGTTCTTCAGTTATGCCAATGACTGGCAATGACATGAGCAATATAAATCCAACAACTAATTTCAGCATAATGGGACACCTTTAAGAGGTTTCTAGGATAGGGTTATCGCCATTGATCGGGCGATGCTTTGTTATACTCCCTACCCACTAGAAGGTCTGTTCGATACCGCACATAAAAAGCTAAAACAGCTTCTCAAACTCCCCCGCCGACACTGGCTTGGAGAACAGATACCCTTGCCCATAGTCGCAACCAGCTTGCAGCAGCTTGTCGCGCTGCGCAGCCGTCTCTATCCCCTCGGCGATGACCTTCATGCCGAGTTTGTGCGCCATCAGGATAATGGCCTCACACAACGACATATCGGTTGAATTGGTATCCAGATTATCCACAAAGTTCTTATCGATCTTCAAATAATCAATATCGAACTTCTTCAGGAAGGACAAAGACGAATACCCAGTTCCGAAATCATCTACCGCCACTTGCATGCCAGTGTCTCTAAAGGCAAACAATTTTTCTGCGGCAAGCGGGGGAATATCCAGCAACAAGCCTTCGGTGATTTCCACCAAGATACAAGACCCGGGCAGATTCAAATGCTGCAAATACTCAAACCAATCGGTATGTCCGTCGCCAAATTGAACGGGGGATTTGTTGACGCTGATTTGGAACAGCGGATGACCATGGGCGCGCCATTTTGCCACTTGGGCAACCGCTTGATGAAACACCCATTCGCCGATTTCAATGATCATGCCGGTTTCCTCGGCGATGGGGATGAATTCGGCAGGGCTGATCAAACCGTGGACAGGGTGTTGCCAGCGCAGCAATGCCTCGGCTTTGTGGATGTTGCCGGTCGCCAATTCCACAATGGGTTGGTAAGCCACCCATAGCTGATGGTCTGCCAATGCGCTATGCAAGTCATTGACTAGACGCAGGCGAGTCTCCGCCGCTTCCTGCATGGCCGGCGTGAAGTAACAAAAGCGGTTGCGCCCCTGCTGCTTGGCGGCATACATGGCTTGGTCGGCTTTTTTGAGTAAATCCTCCCAGTTGTCGGCATCGTCCGGGTACAGCGCAATACCAATGCTGAATGACACATAGCAGAGTTCCTCTTTTAATTGGAATGGCGCTGTCATGCAGCGCAGGATGCACTGGGCAACCCGGTCAACGCTCCTGAGATCGACCAATTCGCCCAAGATCAGGATGAATTCATCTCCGCCCGGACGCGCCAAGGTATCGGTCTCACGAACGCAGACTTGCAGGCGGTGGGCGATTTCCTTCAGCAATCCGTCCCCGATGTCGTGACCCAGGGTGTCATTGATATCTTTGAAATGGTCAAGGTCGAGAAACATCAAGGCCAAATGATTATGCACCCGGTGGGATTTATGAATGGCCTGCTTCAACCGGTCAATGAACAAACGCCGATTGGGCAGCCCGGTCAACGGGTCAACATTGGCTTGTTGGAGGATGATTTCCTCCGTATGCTTTTGTTCCGTGATGTCCATTACCGCCGCAAAACAGGTTTGCCGGGTAGGGTCGGCGCTTGCCTCAATAGAGACCCAGCGGTGATTGTTGCCCACTTGAAGCATTATTTCGCAGTGCTGTGCGCCATCACAGACACTGGCAAACACGTTTTCCAGAAACTGGTTGAATTCGGGCCGGTGTTCGAAGCTGACGCAATTAGCAAACGGCTTCCCCGATAGCTTGGATCGCCCAAGTTCCAACAACAAGCCCCCACGGAAATTGGTCTGTTGGATGATGCCGTCAATTCCCAGGGTAAAATAAGCGACGGGGGCAAAATCGAACAGATCGGCATAGCGTTCCAGTGCCAGTTCAGCCACCGACCGGGCTTCCTGCAATGCCTCGTTCTGCATCTCCAATTCGATCTGGTGGACCTGCAATTCATGCATCAACCTTCGTTCGTCGATCAGATTGCCCGTCAATGTCTTTGTTTTGGTGGCAAGTCGTTGTTCTGCCTGGAGACGCAGTTCTGCGGCATTCTGCCCTACATCAGAGGGCTTTTTCATGATGGCCTCTTAAGCTGGCTTCCAATTTCTTGGTTTCGGAGATGTCAATGAAGGTGATGACCAAGCCATCAATGGCGTTGTGTTGGGTGCGATACGGCATGATGCGCACTTTGAACCAACGGTCGTTGCAAGCTTTAACCTGTTTTTCCATAAAACTAAGTGTGCGCAATACCTCTTCCGCGTCTTGGTGCAGTTGCGGATAGTCCAAATCGGTGACGATGTCCGACAAGGGCCGCCCCACATCGGCTTTAATCAGCTTGAACAAATGGGTGGTATGGCTGGCAAAACGCCGGATGTTGAGCGCATTGTCCAGAAATACCGTGGCAATTTCCATGCTGTTGAGCAAATTGTTCATGTCATTGCTGGCACGTGACAGGTCGTCCAGCCTAGCCTGTAATTCTGCATTCACGGTTTGCAGTTCCTCGTTCAGGGACTGCATCTCTTCCTTGGACGTCGTCAATTCCTCGTTGGAGGACTGCAATTCTTCATTGGTCGATTGCAATTCCTCGTTGGTGGAGGTGAGTTCTTCTTGCGAAGTCTGCATTGCTTCATGCATCGTTTGGAATGTCTCGTGGGCTTGTTTCAATTCGGTCAACAAGGATTGCTGTGCCGCATTGGGTTGCTTGCGGGAAGACTTGCGTACAGGGGGTGTCACCACATCGGTGAATACGACGATCAGCAATCCGCTTAAGGCTTCGGGTTTGGTGATCGCCTGCACCGTAAGGTTGATGGTTTGCACCCCGCCGTTCGTACCCACCGTCACACCCGGCAGATGGACGGCTTCGGTTTGGTGTTGAGCCTTCCTCAATGCGCCGGGAAGTTCATGGCGCAGCCCGTCACGCGCCATCGCGTGGATATTCCAATTGGCCTTGCCAGCGGCCGGTTCCAGATATTTGCCGGTGCGCCCGCTGATGTAGAGAATGTCGCCCTCGGCATTGACCAATACCGCCGCCGGGGAGAAGCATTGCAACAGCAACTGGTCAGCCAGCGTTTGCAGATTGGCGATGGGGTTGGTTTTGTCGTTGATGGCTTCGCCTAGGGATGCCACCGGGAAATGCTTGGCGGGAAATTCAACGCCCCCCAACTGTATAGGATGCTCCATACGCCGGTATAGCCGCAATTTGTTGTCGATGG